>NZ_JBJDWZ010000050.1:9355-12520 GCF_051866355.1 Anaerovibrio sp.
CGGCTGAAACCCGTCCTCTGATTATTACCGCCCTGAATGCTTGTGCAAGCAAGCGTGAGGCTATGCCTGCCAAGAAGCATGGCAATATTCCATTGTAATGAATAGGGCTTTTTAGTCTTATTATGCAGGCTATTTTTAGCTATATTAAGCCATGTCAGGCTATGTTAAGCTGAATTAAGCGATTATGAAGGATACATTGTATCATTAAGAGTTTGTGGAGGTATATTAGATGAAAAAGTTCAACATTACTGTAAACGGCACCGCTTATGAGGTTGAGGTTGAGGAAGTAAAGGCAGCTGGCGCAGCTTCTGCAGCTCCAAAGGCTCCTGCAGCTCCGGCACCTGCTCCTGCACCGGCAGCACCTGCTCCTGCAGCAGCACCAGCAGCTCCGGCAGCCCCTGCAGCAGCACCGGCAGCTGGCGAGTCCGCTGTAAACGCTCCAATGCCAGGCAAGGTAATCAAGCTGGTTGCTTCCGTTGGCCAGGCAGTAAAGGCTGGCGAAGTAGTTCTCATTCTCGAGGCTATGAAGATGCAGAACGAGATCGTTGCTCCTGTTGACGGCTCCGTAAAGGCTATCAATGTTGCAGCAGGCCAGGCTGTACAGGCTGGCGAGGTTCTGGCTGTTATCGGCTGATAGCTTAGCTGTTACAAACGGTAAATGAAATTTGAGGTACCCTGCGGGGTGCCTCTTTTTTCTTGGCAGAATAGATGGTATAATGTTAAAAGGATATAATCTGGTGGGAATGTTTTTTACAATATAAGCAGTATTTCAAAGATTTTTAGGAGGTTGTCGTATGGCAAAGAGCATTTGTGAGGTTTTGGGCATAAAGTATCCTGTTATTCAGGGCGGCATGGCGTGGATTTCTGATGCGGTGATGGCAGCTGCTGTTTCCAATGCAGGAGGAGCCGGTATTATTTCCTGCGGCGGGCGCACCACCGAGTACGTAAGGGATGAAATCAGGAAGTGCCGTGAGCTGACGGATAAGCCATTCGGCGTAAATGTGATGCTGATGGCTCCTAACAAGGACGAGATTGTGGAGGTAATCTGTCAGGAGAAGCCTGCCTTCGTTACGCTGGGCGCCGGTAACCCTGTGCCTTATGTGGAGCCGCTGCATGCTGCCGGTATCAAGGTTATTCCTGTGGTGCCGAATGTCAAGCTGGCAAAGCGTTTGCAGGACAACAACGCTGATGCCATCGTGGTTGAGGGCATGGAGGCCGGTGGTCATATTGGCGTGCTGACGACAATGGCTCTTATGACCCAGGTCATTCCGGAGGTGGATATTCCTGTGGTAATGGCCGGCGGTATTGCTGACGGGCGCGGCATTGCGGCAGCTCTTCTGATGGGGGCGGCAGGTGTGCAGATTGGCACACGCTTCCTGATTGCCGAGGAATGCCCTGTGCATGAGAACATGAAGCAGAAGCTGATTGAGGCGGTTGATACCGACACCATCGTGACCGGCCAGACCATCAAGAGTGCTGTCCGCGGCGTCAAGAACAAGTTCTCCACCGAGTATCAGGCTCTGGAGTTCTCCGGCAAGGCTGACAAGGAAACCCTGCTGAAAATGGCTACCGGCACCAACAAGCTGGCGGCCGTGGACGGCGATGTGGAGAATGGCATGGTGCAGGCAGGCCAGAGCCTGACACCTTTGAAGAAGGTGGAGCCAATGGCCGTCATCATGGAAAACCTCGTGAATGAAGCAAGGGAAACGCTGGCAAAGGCGGCGGCTATTAAGATATAAACAAAACTCCCTCATCGGATTAGTTGTGGTTCCAATCCAATGAGGGAGCTTTTATTTTTGTCGTTTAATCCTTGTGGCGGCTTACTGCTGCGGAACAACGTCATTCAGGGCAGTAATCAGCTCGTTGATGTCGATGCCGTGAGCCATAGCTCCCTGCTCGATGTTCTCGAAGTGGGCGGCGGCACAGCCGATGCAGCCCATGCCGGCCTGCATAAATACAGGAACAGTGTCAGGGTAGTTGGTAACAACCTCCATGATGGACATTTCCTTTGTAATAGTCATATAAAATCCTCCTTGCAAGAATATATTCGTTATTTGTCCTTTGCAGACGAAAACATTATACCACAGATTGAGTTTTTGAGCAAAAAATGTATAATATATAGGAGCGGGATAATCGAGTTGATTTTGACAAGGTTAAGAAATGATAATCATTTTAATGTAATTTTAATATTTGGGGGATATAATGAAACCGTTATATGACAGGATCAGGGAAAAGCTGAAGAATATTTCCAGCAAGGAGTTTGTGTATGGCCTGGCCGTTGTGGTAGTGTGCCTGGTGGTGGGCATTATTGTGAAGCAGCATGGCGATGCTGCCAGCGCCCAGACGATGCCGGCAGAAGCTGTAACGGTGCAGGAGGATTCGCGGACGGTGATGGTGCTGAACTATCACAAGGTAGTGGATGAGCACATGTCCTTGTCTGTGCCGCTGGCAGATTTTGAGCAGCACATGAGATGGCTGCAGGAATACGGCTATACCAGCATTACGCCCCGTGAGCTGTACGATTTTATCGTTGATGGCAGGGAACTGCCGGAGAAGCCGGTGCTGATTACCTTTGACGATGGCTACAAGGATAACTATACCAACGCGTACCCTATTATGAAAAAGTACGGCTTTAAGGGAACCATCTTTGTGGTGACGGGATTTCTGGGTGTCTATGACAATTATCTTACCTGGGAGCAGGCCAAAGAATTGACGGAAAACGGGTTTTCTATTGAGTCCCATACCCATAACCACAAGTCTATGACGGAAGCCAGTGATGATGATATATCCAAAGAGCTGGCCAAATCCCGTGATACCATCAGGGAAAAGCTGGGCGTAGAGGCGGATTTCATAGCATACCCTACCGGTACATACAACCTTCATATTGCCGAGCTGGTAAAGGAGGCTGGTTACAAGGGCGCTTTTACGATTAAATACGACAATGCAAGCAGGGACAGCAATGTTTATGCCATAGAGCGTGTTCCTGTATTCCATACGGAAAACACAAATAAAGATTTTTTGGAGAGAATTCAATATTTGCCATTGATGTACAAATATGGCTGGGTGAAAAATTAGCGGCATAGTGCACAGGCATCAGATTATTGTGCCGGTTATTGTGCCGCAGGACATTGAGGAAGATGATTTATGCGACATCAGCTAAACAAT
>NZ_JBJDWZ010000050.1:12620-20023 GCF_051866355.1 Anaerovibrio sp.
TTATTGTGCCGCAGGACATTGAGGAAGATGATTTATGCGACATCAGCTAAACAATTTACGTAATAAAAAGATGGCGACAGCAGGCGTTATTTGCCTGCTGTTGATTATTTTTATGGTTGCTTACCGGGTATCCGAGCAGCAGGTCAGCGGGCCGAAGAAGCAGGAGCTGACCCAGGTGGAGGTATACAGGCTGCAGCGGGGGGATTTGTCCAAGCACATTTCCCTGACCGGGCAGACTGTGTCGGATGCGGCCATTACCCTGTCGCCGAAGTACGCCGGCAGGGTGACGGCTGTGAACGTGCAGCTGGGTGACAAGGTAACAGAGGGACAGATATTGCTGGTGCAGGACACCGGTGACCTGGATATCGCCATCGGGCAGGCCAGGGCGGAGGCAGAGGCGGCAGGCGCTGACGCAGTTACCACCCAGGCAGGCTACTACGCCGACTATCTCAAGGCAGAGGCGGCATACGATATTCAGAAGCAGCACTACGACCGGCAGCAGTACCTGTACTCCATCGGGGGCCATTTCCCAGGATGCGCTGGATTCGGCCAGGGACCAGTATGTGACGGCCAAGGCTGCCTATGAATCGCTGGCCAACCAGTCGGAGGGCGGCAGTACCCCTGCCAGCGTCCGCTCCAAGGAGCTGGCGGCTGTCAAGAGCAGGTACAATGTCAAGGCTCTGGAAAAGCAGCGCAGCGACATGTTTATCCGCGCTCCCCGTGATGGCGTAATCAGCTACAGAAATGCCGAGGTGGGCGGCTATATTACCGCAGGCTCCAAGGTGCTGACGCTGGTTGACAACAGCCATATTTATGTGGACTGCAGCCTGTCGGAAAATGATGCGGCCGTGCTGGAGCCGGGCATGGATGTGAATGTGACCATTGATGCCCTGGGCAGGACATGCCCGGGCAAGCTGGTTTTTGTCAGCCCTGCTATGGGGGATGACAGCAAGACCTTTATGGTGCGCATTTCGCTGGAGGCGGACAGGTCAGAAATCAAGTCAGGCCTGTTTGCCCGCTCTGCCATAGATATTTTGCAGAAGAAGGACACCCTGTTTGTGCCGAAGGAAGCAATCCTGACGAAAAATGGCCGTACCTCCGTGTATGTCTATGATGAAAATACTGGAACCGTGCAGGAAAAGCAGGTGGCTATCGGCCTGATGAATGATGCGGAGGCAGAGATTGTGGATGGGCTTTCAGAAGGGGAACTGGTGGTAACCTCCGGTCAGGACAGGCTGCAGAATGACATGGCTGTCAGGGTGAAAAATATGGACAGCCTGCCGGACAGCCCTGCCGCCAAGCAGGAGGATGGCGCCGAGGGGGCTGAGCAGCGATGAACCTCACAAGATTTTCAATTAAGCGCCCTATCGGCATTTCCATGATTGTGCTGTTTTTCGTGGTGCTGGGACTGTTCAGCTTCTACCGTATCGGAGTGGAGCTTTTACCGGCCCTGAACACGCCTTATGTAACGGTATCGGTACGTTATCCTGGTGCCAATGCGGAGTCCATCGAGCAGCAGGTCATCAAGCCCATAGAGGATGCCCTGTCTTCTCTTTCCAACGTGAAGCAGATGAGCTCCACTGCCCGTTATGAGATGGGCAACGTGGGGCTGGAGCTGGAGTTTGATGCTGACGCTGACCAGGCGGCTATCGACGCCACCAAGAAGGTGGAAAGCATCCGCTATCAGCTGCCTGACGAGGCGGATGATCCGGTGGTTATCAAGCGCGATGCCAACGACCAGCCGGTGATGGAGATTGCCGTGACGGCGGACATGTCCCTGTCGGGGCTGTATGCCAAGGTGGATAACCAGTTTGCGGACAGCATCCAGCAGGCTGGCGGCGTGTCCCAGATTGAGGTGCGGGGCGGCATTGACAAGGAAGTGGCGGTAGAGGTGGACCGGGGCAGGATGGCCGCCTACAACCTAACCATGAGCGATATTGTCAATGCCATCAAGAGCGAGAACCAGCTGCTGCCATCAGGCACGATTTACACGGATACGGAACGCTCCGATGTGAGGATGATTGCCCAGTACAGGCAGGCCTCGGAGATTGAGAAGCTCTTCGTGCAGAATGGTGACAAGCAGTCAGTGCCGCTGACGGCGGTGGCCGAGGTGAAGCATCAGGATGCCAGGGCTGTCCGGGTTGCCCGCGTCAACGGCAGGGCGGCAGTCAACATGGAGATTTACAAGAACAGTGATGCCAATGTGGTGGAAACCTCGGAAAATATCCGGGAAAAGCTGGCAGAGCTGCAAAATGAAAATCCGGAGTATACCTTTACGATTGTCAGCGACGATGCGGATTATGTCAACACATCCCTGCACAATACCCTGGGCACGCTGGTGGAGGGCCTCTGCACCACGGGACTGGTGCTGTTCCTGTTTCTCAGGGGCTGGCGTTCCACGGCGGCGGTTATGGTTTCCATACCTACCTCGCTGATAGCTACTTTTTTCGTTATGTACGCGGCAGGCTTTACCTTCAACATGATGTCCCTGATGGGTATGACCTTGTGTATCGGTATTCTGGTGGATGACTCCATCGTGGTGCTGGAAAATATCGTCCGGCATCTGCAGATGGGAGAAAAGCCGGATGTGGCCGCTGAGAAGGGACGAAATGAAATCGGCATGGCGGCGATAGCCATTACCCTGTGCGATGCGGTGACTTTTCTGCCGATTGCCTTCATGTCAGGCATGACGGGGCAGTTTTTCCGCCAGTTCGGCCTGACGATTGTCTTTGCCGGCATGTTTTCCCTGTTTGTGTCCTTTACCCTGACGCCGATGCTGGCATCCCAGCTTTTCAAGAAGGGCTGGAAGGTGCCGAAGCATAAGCTGTGGGATTTTATGGACAATGTGGAGCGCTGGGCGGTGGTGCATTATGAGCGGCTGCTCAGAAAGAGCTTCCACCATCAGAAGGCGGTGCTGCTGTCCGGGCTGGGGCTTTTTATCGGCGTAATCATGCTGGTGCCTTCCGGCGTCATCGGCACGGAGTACATGCCCCGTTCCGATGAGGGCAGCTTTCAGATAATAGTGGAGCTGCCGGTGAGCCGCACCGTGGAGGAAACGGACAAGGTGCTGAAGGTGCTGGAGGACAAGCTGGACGACATGCCGGAGGTCAAGTATTACCTCACCCGTGGCGGCGGCAGTAATGCCTACGAGGGTCGCATCAAGGTGCAGCTGGTGAACCGCAGTGACCGCAGCCGCAGCATCTGGGAAGTTACGGATGAGCTGCGGAAATTTACCAAGCAGAATGACTTTGCCGGCGCCAGCATCCGCGTCGTAGAGAGCCAGACCTCCGTGGCAGGTGTGTCCGGCGGCGGAGGCCCTAACAATGGCGGTGCCCTGCGCATTGAGCTTCGGGGCAGTGACAATGAGAAGCTGGTGGACACCTCCAACCGCATCATGGAGATGCTGAAGGAGAAGGGCAATGGCCTTTCCGATGTGAGCAGTACCTATACGGAAGGCCTGCCGGAGCTGCAGATGACGGTAGACAGGGAAAAAATCCGGGCGCTGGGTGTTTCCCTCGGTGATATCGAGGGGGGCATGAGCGCGGTTATTTCCGGCCGCAGTGCAGGCACTCTGGCAAACGATCCCCTGAATGAAAATCAGGACACCGACATCAAGGTGCGTTTCAAGGGAGCCGATGGCTACAAGGTGTCGGATATTTCCGCTATCCCTGTGTCAGCCGGTGACAGGACCGTGTTCCTGGGGGATGTGGCTGACATCAGGTACGGCACCGGCCCTGTGGCCATCCGCCGTGTGGACAAGCAGAGGTCTATTTCCATCAGCGCCAACATCGGGGCAAGGCCCTTAAGCGAGGTTGTCAGCGAGGTGGATAAGGATTTAAAGGCCATGGATCTGGACGAGGGCATCAGCTACAAGTTCAAGGGACAGGCCACCAACATGAATGATACCTACGAACAGCTGCTGATGGCCCTTCTGATGGCGATGGTGCTTATCTACATGCTGCTGGCGGTGCTGTACGAGTCGGTGCTGACGCCGTTCATCCGCATGTTTTCCCTGCCGCTGGGGCTGATTGGCTCCCTTTTGTTCCTGCTCTTTACGGGCAACACGCTGAATCTGTACTCCATGATCGGTATTCTGGTGATGGATGGCGTGGTGGCAAAGAACGGCACCCTGCTGCTGGATTATACCATGACCCTGCAGGAGCGGGGCTATTCCGCCTGGAATGCCATCATTGAAGCGGGCAAGGTGCGCCTCAAGCCGATTTTCATGACTACGATTACCATGATTGTGGGCATGCTGCCGACCGCCCTTGCCATTACGGAGGGAGCGGAAACCCGTGTCAGCATGGCGTGGGTTATCATCGGCGGCCTGATTACCTCGACAATCTTTACGTTAATTGTCATACCAATTATTTTTATGTTCTTTGAGAACAACCCACCGGCCGCCTGGCTGGGCCGGTTCAGGCGAAAATACGGTATATAACTGATGGGAAATCTCCTGCATCAAATAGCTCTTGACATGGGAAATGTTTTTCTATATAACTATTATGTAGGAAATTTGTCTAATGTATCGTGTTTGAAAGGTGGTTTAAGATTCATGTTACCTGTAGAAGTTAAGAAAGATATTTACTGGGTCGGCTCTATGGATTATTCCATGCGCAGCTTCCACGGCTACAGCACGGAGCGCGGTTCTACATATAATGCATATCTCATTATGGATGAGAAGATTACGCTGATTGATACGGTGAAGGCTCCGTTCTGCATGGAGATGCTGGGGCGCATCCGCAATATTGTGGACCCGGCCAAGATTGATTATATTGTTTCCAATCATGTGGAGCCTGACCATTCCGGCGGTATTCCTTTTATGTCCCAGCAGTGCCCGAATGCCAGGATTGTCACCAGCGATCCCAACGGGCTCAAGGGTCTGACCGGCCGTTACGGAGAGAAGGACTATGTGTCCGTCAAGGCAGGGGATACCCTGTCCATCGGCAAGCGTACCCTCTCCTTCGTACCTACTCCTATGCTGCACTGGCCTGACAGCATGGTGACCTACTGCCCGGAGGAGGAGATTCTCTTCTCTAACGACGGCTTTGGTCAGCATCTGGCCACCACCGAGCGTTTTGCTGACGAGGTGGATTTCACCGAGGTTATGCATCAGGCCAAGAAGTATTATGCCAATATCCTCATGCCTTATGGCATGCAGGCACAGAAGGCTGTTGATGCCCTTGCCGGGCTGAAAATCAGCATGATTCTCACCGGTCATGGCGTGTCCTGGCGTACCAATATTGAGGACATCATTCAGGGCTACAGGGACTGGAGCAGTTTCAAAAAGTCCGACAAGGCCGTGGTGGTATTTGATACCATGTGGCATACTACGGAGATTATGGCGAAGAATGTGGCAGATGCCTTCTATCATATCGGTGTAAAGCCGGTGCTGTTCGATTTGCGCACCGACCACATTTCCGACGTGATGACGGAGCTGCTGGATGCCAAATATATCGCTGTGGGCTCCCCGACCCTCAACAACAACATGATGCCGAGCGTGGCAGGTTTCCTGTGCTACATGAAGGGGCTTGCGCCGAAGGGCTTGAAGGGCTTTGCCTTTGGCTCCTATGGCTGGGGCGGCCAGAGCATCGGTCAGGTGGAGGAAGGCCTGAAGGATTGCAAGGTGGAAATCTGCCTGCCAATGCAGAAGATTATGAACACCCCGAATCCGAAGGTGCTGAGAGATTTGCAGAATGCAGTCATGGGGCTGAAGGAAGCGTAAACGCATGATATTAAGGAGGCAGGTGCCGGTGCTTATGATTTCCGGTACCTGCTTTTTGTTGCTGACAGGAGCGTGAAGTTTTGAGTATTTTAAACGTAGAGCATGTATCGCATGGCTTTGGCGGCCGGACTATTTTTGAGGATGCATCCTTCAGGCTGTTGAAGGGGGAGCATATCGCCCTGATTGGAGCCAATGGCGAAGGAAAATCCACGTTTCTTTCCATTATAACGGGGCAGATGACCCCGGACGAGGGCAAGGTGGAATGGGCGAAGCGTGTGACCACCGGCTATCTGGATCAGCACGCGGTTCTCAAGCCTGGCATGACTATCCGCGACGTGCTTAAGACCGCCTTTGACGAGATGTACAAGCTGGAAAAGGAGATGCTGGAGTGCTATGACAGGATGGGCGAGGCTTCCCCGGAGGAAATAGACAGGATGATGGCAGATGTGGGGGATATTCAGGACATTCTGGAAGCCCACAGCTTCTATACGCTGGACAGCAGGATTGAGGAAGTAGCCAGCGGACTGGGACTGCGCGATATTGGTCTGGACAAGCCGGTTGATGCCCTGTCAGGGGGACAGCGCACCAAGGTATTGCTCACCAAGCTGCTGCTGCAGAGCCCGGATATTCTCATTCTGGATGAGCCGACCAATTTCCTTGATGCGGAGCATATTGAGTGGCTGAAAACTTATCTGCAGAATTATGAGAATGCCTTCATCCTCGTATCTCATGATGTGCCGTTCCTCAATGCCGTTACCAACGTGATTTATCATGTGGAAAACGCTACCCTGACGCGCTATACCGGCAGCTATGAGAAGTTTCAGGAGATGTATGCGGTCAAGCGCCGTCAGGAGGAGGCCGCCTACGAGCGGCAGCAGGCGGAGATTGCCAAGGAAAAGGATTTCATTCAGCGGAACAAGGCCAGGGTGGCCACCCGCGGCATGGCAAATTCACGCCAGAAGCGGCTGGACAAGATGGAGCTTTTGGAGAAGCGGACGGAGAAGCCGAAGCCTCATTTCAGCTTCCAGCTGGACCGCACGCCGAGCCGTTTCGTGATAGAGGCAAAGAGGCTGATTCTGGGCTATGACACGCCGCTGACCAATCCGGTGGACCTGCAGCTGGAGCGCGGCAAAAAGGTGGCCCTGCGGGGTGTAAACGGACTGGGCAAGACCACCCTGCTGAAAACCCTGCTGGGGCAGATTAAGCCGATTGCCGGCAGCATCGAGCTGGGAGAATTTGTTTCGCCGGGGTATTTTGAGCAGGAATCCAACCGCGGCAATGACAACACGGCCATTGAAGAAATATGGCAGGAGTACCCCGGCATGACGGAGTTTGAGGTAAGGGCGGCACTGGCGGCCTGCGGCCTGACCAATGAGCATATCACCAGCAAGATGATGGTGCTGTCCGGCGGCGAGGCGGCAAAGGTGCGCCTGTGCAAAATCATGCAGAAGCCGGTGAATCTTCTGGTGCTGGACGAGCCGACCAATCATCTTGATGTGGATGCCAAAGCGGAGCTGAAACGCGCCTTGAAGGAATACAAGGGAACTATTCTGCTGGTTTCCCATGAACCGGATTTTTATGAGGATTGGGTGGACAGCGTGTGGAATATTGAGGGCTGGACAACGAAAATTATATAATCAGGCAGCAAAAAAGAGCCGGAGACGACAGGCATAGTGCC
>NZ_JBJDWZ010000051.1:0-14604 GCF_051866355.1 Anaerovibrio sp.
CTCCGGGCTTTTGTAGCTGGTGCCCTTCAGGGCGTTGGCCAGTGATAACAGCCTGTGGCTGGGGCGGCCCTTGCTGTCCGTCTCATTGAAATAGTGCCTGAAAACAGTGTCTCTTACCTGTGTGTTGCCCATGCTCTTCCCCTCTCATTATAACAAAAAACAATAAAAACCGATAGTGCTTTGCAGAATATGTCAGGTGTATATCTGCCTTGATTTTATCATAGTTTGTCAGGTGACAATATGGGAACAAGGTCAAATTCACCTGCAATATATATAATGCAAAAAAAATTGAATGTGTAAATAGACTATCTTGGCTGGGAGATTTGGCTGGGAGTAAGACAAAGATGAAAAAGGTTATGATGCAGTGGGATGATAATTCTTCCGAGATAAAAGAAAATATGGAAATGCTGCGCTGTCTTCTGCAGCAGTCCGAGGTGCTGGCAAAGCGTGTGGAGAAGGGAAAGGATAATGTGTGGTATAAATTTTGATGCGAAGGAATATGAAAGAAGGATTTTGCTGTCGTCAGGGGCTGGCGGCAGTTTTCTTTTGCCGTGATTTTGGCCATGATATAGAAAATATGTTTATAAATTTCCCGCCGTGTGGTATGATGGAAGCGGGGATATATTTTTGTGATTTATGCTGTGTTGTGCAGGCAAGGGGGGATGAGCATGATAAGAAAAAGGACTATGCGGCGCAGGGCGGTCCATTATGCGGGAATTACGCTGGGGTGCTTTATCGCCAGCTGTTCCATCAATCTGTTTCTGGTGCCGTCGCATCTTCTGACCGGCGGTGTAACGGGCATTGCTATTATTTTTTACTATCTGGCAGAGCTGCCCATCGGTGTGCAGACGCTTTTGTACAATATTCCGCTTCTGGTGGCGGCATGGAAGCTGATGGGCGAAAAGTACACGATTGATATCATCATCGGTACGGTTATTTTTTCGCTGTGCCTTGATGCGACGCAGTTTTTGAATGCGTATCTGCCGGTGGAGGATGTGATGCTGGCGGCGATATTCGGCGGTGTGTTTAACGGCATCGGCTATGGCATTGTGTTTCGCATGGACGGCAGTACAGGCGGCTTTGATATTATCGGTGCGATTGTCAAGAAATACTATTCACTGCACATGGGCGGTGTGATTTTTGGCTTCAACTGCCTGATTATGCTGGCGGCGGCTTTTCTGTTCGGCGTTACACCGGCTATGTTTACGCTCATCAGCATGTTCATCAATGCCATGGTGACGGATAAGGTTATTGCGGGCTTCAACAGCCGCAAGGCGGTGCTGATTGTTTCCGGCAAGGCAGAGCGGATTGCTGAGGAAATCATTGTGGAGCTGGGGCGCGGCGTAACATTTTTGCACGGGCAGGGAGCTTTTACTCATCAGGAGCGGGATGTGATTTTTGTGGCGGTCAAGCTCACCCAGGTGGCGAAAATCAAGCTGATAGCCAACGAGGTTGATGCCCATGCCTTCATGATTATCATGTCTGCCAACGAGGTGATGGGCAGGGGATTCAGCAGGCCGGCCTCGCGCCCGGTAAGCGAGGTAATCCATGAGCCTGATAACCGGGTAGAATACAAGTAGGTAATTGAATCATTTTGTGGAACTTTTGGACTAATAGTAGTATAATGTCGGTATATGATATTATAAACGAGGGAGTGACTTTATGATAGATTTGCATGTGCATTCGACTGTTTCCGATGGCAGCTACAGTCCGTCCGGCCTGGCAAGGCTGGCCAAGGAAACCGGGGTGGAGGCCTTTGCCCTGACGGACCATGATTCCATTGCCGGTGATGCAGAGGCGGCGGCAGAGGCGGACAGGCTGGGCGTAGGCTTTATCAACGGCATGGAGATGACCATGGCGTATCGCGGCCGCAAAATTCATGTGGTGTGCCTGGGCTTTAATCCTGAAAATGACGCATTTCAGAAACTTTACAGCCGTCTGCGGTATATTAAGGAAGAATCAATGGTCGATGTGGTGGATGTGCTTCGCCGCAGGGGCATTGAAATTGATATGGAAATGGTAAAGCGGCATGCCTCCGTGCATCTGGACAGGTATGCCATCATGCGTACCATTGTGGATTTGAACGTTTTCGACGGCATCCAGTATATATGGGACAATTACCTGAATCCTGCTGTCAAGGAGGTTGGCGTGGCAGGTGATATTCCTGCCGAGGAGGCTCTGCCGGCAATCCGTCAGGCGGGCGGCGTGACGTCGCTGGCGCATTTTCACAAGCTGATTGGCCTGAAGGGGCAGTCGCGGGCGGAGCAGGAGGAGTCCATCAGGGAGCTGATAGGCTTCGGGCTTACCGGCATGGAGCAGTATTACCCGAATTATACCGATGAGGACAGGGCCTTTGCCAGCGCCATGATTGAGAAATACAGCATGCTGCCGACGGGCGGTACTGATTTTCATGGGGCCAACAGGCCGGGCATCCTGCTGGGAACGGGCTTTGAAAAAAATATGAATACTCCACTTAAATTTTTGGAGGACATTCGGGAAAGCTGCCGGAGATAACCGTGTGTGATGTGGGCTGCCGTGTCAGCCATGCTTCTCTCATTGCCGCTGTCTGTTGCTTTTGACGGCGCGGCAGGGAGACTTATGGCCGGGTAGCTTTGTATTATATATTTAGGAGGGTTTATTATGAAGACTTGGGTTTGCGATGTATGTGGCTGGGTTTATGATGAGGCGGCCGGTGATGCCGAGCACGGTATTGAGCCGGGGACTGCCTTTGCTGATTTGCCGGATGATTTTGTCTGCCCGCTGTGCGGCGTAGGCAAGGATCAGTTCTCCGAGCAGTGAGCCTTGGCAGTTGAGCGCTGATTGATTGCTTTTTAACTGAGACACAAAAAATACCCTGTCCGGCAACTTGACCGGACGGGGTATTTTTGTGCCGTTATGCTGAGCATAACAAGCCTTATTTCGTTATGCCGTATGCCGTCGCATACATGACAGGCAGTACCAGCAGTGTCAGCACGGTTGCCACCAGAAGACCGCTGGCGATTACCACTGCCATCGGCCCCCAGAAGGTGCTGGTCATCAGGGGCAGCATGCCCAGTATGGCGGCTGCGGCCGTCAGCATGATAGGGCGGAAGCGCAGGACAGCCGAATCTATGACGGCATCCCACGGCGCTTCGCCGTCAGCCAGATGCTTCTGAATCTGGTCTATCAGGATGACTGAGTTGCGGATAATCATGCCGCTGAGGGCCAGTACGCCCAAAATAGCCACAAACCCCATCGCCTGGTCCAGAAGCAGCATGCCAAAGGCCACGCCGATAATGCCCAAAGGGGCTGTCAGCAGGGTCAGCAGCATGTCCCTGCCGTTTCGCAGCTGGAACATCAGCAGTGTCATGATAATAAAGACCATGGCCGGTACAGGTACCAGCAGATATTTCATGGAATCGTCACTGTCAGACTGGGCGCCCTTCATCTTGATGCTGTAGCCAAAGGGGAGATTGCCGCGTATGTCACTGATAGCCTCAAAGGCTTTGACCGTGGCATCATTGGCGGTGCCTTCCTTGATATTGGCCTGCACGATGATGGTCGGCAGCATGTTTTCGCGCTTTATCAGCCCGTCCTCTGCCTGAAAGGAGATTTTTGCCAGCTGCTCCAGCGGCACATAGCCGCCTGCCGAATATATCGGCAGCTCTTTTATGCGGGAAAGGTCGCTTCTGTCTATATCCTTCAGCCGCAAGTCCACGCTGATGGTTCTGTCCCCGGCGTAGAACTGGGCGGCAGAAGCGCCGCTGAGCTCCGTGTAGGCCGTTTTGGCCACGGCCTGCGGTGACAGGCCCAGCTCGCGGAGCTTGGCCTGGTCAAAATCCAGATGCAGTACCTTGGATTTTTCGTTCCAGTCCAGATTGACGTCATAGTTGTTGGTGTCCTCTGCCAGCCTGTCGGCTACCTGGGTGGCAATGTGCCGCACCTTTTCCTTGTCATAGCCGGAAACGCCCAGCATTACAGGATAATCGGCCGGCGGCCCTGTCTGGATAACAGAAATCTTGCTTCGCACCTCCGGGAAGGCATCTGCCAGCTGGTCGCGGATTTTTTTCATGAGGGCATCGCGATTTTTTGGCTCCTTAGCTACCACAACAAACTGGGAAAGGTTGTCGGCAGGAAGCTCCGGGTCAACTGTCAGCACGAAGCGGGGACAGCCTTCGCCCACATAGTAGGTATAGTTTTCAATTTCATCAGCGTGCTCTTCCAGAAAGCTGGCAAAGCGGCTGGCCGTGTCGGCGGAGGCCTTTTTGGAGGCTCCCTCCGGCAGTTCCAGCTTTATGAGGATTTCCGGACGCACGGATGGGGGAAAGAATTCTTCCTTGATTAACCCCATCAGTCCGATGGAAACTGCAAAAAGGGCCGCAGTCGATGCAAGCACAGTTTTTCTATGTTCAAGGAACCAGCAGAGAACCTTGCGGAACAGCACATAGAATCTGCTCTGGTACGGATCGTGCTCTGCTGCGGCGCTGGACGGCCTGATGAGATAAAAGCCAAAAAGCGGGGCGACCATGACGGATACTACCCAGGAAATAACCAGCGCCATGCCGATGACAGGGAACAGGGAGCCGCAGAACTCCGCAGCCATGCCGTCGGAAAAGCTGACAGGGATAAAGCCGGCACAGGTAATCAGGGTACCTGTCAGCATGGGCTTGGCTGTGGCCCTGAAGGCATAGCAGGCGGCCTCGAAACGCTCATGGCCCCGTTCAAGCTGGACGCTCATCTGCTCTACGGCAATAATGGCATCATCCACCAGCAGTCCCAGGGAAATAATCAATGCTCCCAGGGAGACCTTGTGCAGATCAATGCCGAAGATGTACATGCCACAGAAAACGGCCGCCAGCACCAGAGGGATACAGCCGGCTACCACCATGCCTGTGCGCAGGCCCAGGCTCATGAAGCTGACTGCCAGTACGATGATTACGGCTTCCCGCAGTGTGCTGATAAAGTCGTCGATGGATTCCGTCACCACCGCCGGCTGGTCAGAAACCTGATGTATTTCCAGGCCGGCGGTCATTTCTGACTGGATGGCATCCATGTGTTTTTTCAGTTCGTTGCCCAGGGTTATGATATTGCCGCCGGTTTCCATGGATACGGCGATGCCGATGGCAGGCTCGCCGTTGTAGTACATGGCCGTATCGGCAGGGTCGGCATAGCGCCGCTCCACCGTGGCGATGTCACCCAGAAAGAAGGTCTTGCCCATGGCGCTGACAGGAGTGCGCCGGATAGCTTCAAGGTCGTCAAAGCTGCCGCTGTAGCGCAGATAAACGTTGTCACTGCTTGTCTCTATCATGCCGGAGGGGGTCATTTCGTTCTGGGTATTCAGCGCATCTGCCAGCACCTGGGGGCTGATGCCCAGCTCGGCCAGCTTTGCACTCTCGATTTCCACGTAGACCTTTTCCGTCTGCACGCCCAGAAGCTCAACCTTCTGCACCTTGTCGATGGTGGCCAGGCGGCGCCTGATGCGCTCGGCCTGCTGGCGCATTTCCTCCATGGAGTAGCCGTCACCGGTCAGGGCATAGATGGAGCCGAACACGTCGTCAAAGCGGTCATTGTAATACGGGCCATAGACCCCGGCAGGCAGCTCCCGCTCCAGATCACGGCCAAAATTGCGGACATCGCGCCAGGTATCGCGGATGGTGGAGCGGTCCACATCATCGCGCAGCACCACGTAGACATAGGTGGTGCCTGCCCGGGTGGTGCTGTCCACCTGCTTGACGCCGGGCAGGTCGCGGAACTTGGATTCCAGCTTGTCAGTGACCTGCTCCTCCATCTGTTCGGCCGAGGCTCCCGGCCAGGCGGCGCTGACAATCATTTCGTTGATGGTGAAGTTCGGATCCTCCATGCGTCCCAGCCGGGAGTAGAAGAAAATCCCGCCGATGGCGGCAACGATAATAAAATACCAGATAAGTGATTTGTTTTTCAGGGAAATTTCCGTTAGATTTCTCATTTATTGTCCTCGTTGTTGTCCTCTGACAGACGTACTTTTGTGCCTTCGTGCAGCTTGTGGACACCGGCTATTACGACGATATCCCCGTTGTCAAGGCCGCGTACCTTCAGCTGATTTTTGTCAAAATCCTCGACCTGCACGGCTTTGAGGGAAAGGGTCAGATTGCTGGCATCCACCACCCAGACGCATGGCTGGTCGCCGGTCTGATAAATAGCGGCCATAGGCAGAAGCACAAAATTGCTTGCGTTGGACACCGGCAGCTGCTTGCCGGCGGCACTGCCGCTGGTGATTTTGGCAGAGGCGGTCATGCCCAGCATCAGGCCCCTTGGCGGCTGTGGCAGGGCAATGCGGATGCGGTAGGTTCTTGCCACTGTGTCCGCCATAGGTGAGATTTCGCGGATTATGCCGGTGACGGTCTGGTTGTTCAGCGACCAGAAGGATACCTCAACCTCCTGTCCGAGAGCCGCGTCACCGATGCGGTTTTCAGGCAGGTTGACCTCTACCTCAAGCTCATCGGTCTGGACAAGGCTGACTACCTGCTGACCGGCGGCTACCACCTGGCCGACCTCGGCCGTGACGGAGGAAATAACCCCGTCCGTGGCGGCAATCAGCTTGGAGTAGCCTACGGCATTCCTGCCCTGCTTGGCAATGGCCACTGCCTGATTGTAGGAAGCCTCCGCAGCGTCATAGGAGGTCTGGTACTGCTCCAGCACGCTGGCAGACACAGCCTCCTGCTCGTAGAGGGCCTTGTAGCGGTTCAGGTTGGAGCGGGCCAGATCCAGCTGTGCCCTGGCGGCGGCAACCTGTGCCTCGCCCTGAGTTGCCTGCTGTACTACATCGCGGCTGTCTATGGTCATGAGCACATCGCCGGCATGCACATAGTCGCCAGCCTGCACAAAGCGCTGCAGGATGCGCCCGCCCACCTGGAAGGACATAGGAGTTTCGTAGCGCCCCTTGACAGCGCCGGGATAATTCCCCTCGCTGACGCCTGCGCCCAGGGAGATTGTTTTTGTTTTTACCAGCGGGCTGTTTTCTGCGGCAATCTCCTCATTGCCGCAGCCGGTCAGCGCCGCTGCAAACAACAGACAAAGGAAGAACAAAAATAATTTTTTCATAAGACAAGTCTCCTTTGAACCAATTCAATAACATGTTCTTTCTTTAATTCTACCAAATCTATAAGAATTAAACAACAATAATATGGAATATAATAAATTTGCAGTATATAGGTACAACAAATTTGCAGGAAATTTTGCTATCTAAGGCTATTAATCCATGTAATGCCGGAGCGTAACTAAAAAATATTCTCATTTGCGGTTATATTTGCGCAATGGATACCGTCAAATAGTATATTTTACGATGGTTTATCACATTTTACTTGTATCTGCCATAGATATTTGTTATAATATCATTAGTTAAAGAGTCAGGCTGTCAGGGGCGGCCTGTCACAATAAAAGGAGGAATTGTTAAATGAAAGTAACAGTTGTAGGCGCAGGTAATGTAGGAGCAACAGCAGCTAACGTGATTGCCAGCGCAGGTTATGCTAGTGAAGTAGTTCTTCTCGATATCAAAGAGGGTGTATCCGAAGGCAAGGCAATGGATATGATGCAGACCTCCCAGATTCTGAACTTCGATACCACCATTACCGGTGTTACCAACAACTATGAGGCTACTGCAGGCTCCAAGGTTGTTGTTATCACCTCCGGTATTCCTCGTAAGCCTGGCATGAGCCGCGAGGATCTTATCGGCGTAAACGCTGGCATCGTAGGCAGCGTTATCGAGCAGGCTGTCAAGTATTCTCCGGATGCCATCTTCATTGTAATCTCCAACCCGATGGATGCTATGACCTATCTGGCACTGAAAAATTCCGGTCTGCCGAAGAATCACGTAATCGGCATGGGCGGTATGCTGGATAGCTCCCGTTTCCGTTATTTCCTGTCCCAGGCACTGAAGAAGAAGGGCATTCCTGCTACCCCTACCGACATTGATGGCATGGTAATCGGTGGCCATAGCGACAAGACCATGGTTCCGCTGGGTTCCATTGCAACCTACAAGGGCATTCCTGTATCCCACTTCCTCGATGAGGCAGAGCTGGAGGATGCTATCGCTCAGACCAAGGTTGGCGGTGCAACCTTGACGAAGCTGCTGGGCACCTCCGCCTGGTATGCTCCTGGCGCAGCTGCAGGCGAGCTGGTTAAGTCCATCATCACCGATGGCAAGAAGCTCATTCCTTGCTGTGTATACCTGGAGGGCGAGTATGGTGAGGATGACCTCTGCATCGGCGTTCCTGTAATCCTGGGCGAGAACGGTGTAGAGCAGATTGTCGAGCTGAAGCTGGAGGGCGTTGAGAAGGAGCGTTTTGCAGAGTCCGTAGCTGCCGCTCGCAACACCCAGAACAACCTGGGCGATGCTCTCAAGAAGTAATCAGTTACTAGCTTTCGTTTAAAACTAGCATAACCGGATGGAGCCTGCAGATTTTCTGCAGGCTCTTTTTTCGTGATTTGAAAATATAGGAAAAAAGGCTTAATTGGAGGATTTTTTGTAACGATATATTATTAGAGGCGTATAAAGTGCAAAGGCTTTCCGGTGAGCATGGTTTTTTGGCTGATGGGTTGACTGTTGCATAGCGTAATGGCGTGGCAGGCTGAGGGACGAAAGGCGGTGGTTATCATGATGAGCAAGGTAGACAGGGTGAACAGAATAAATGGCGTTAATCTGGATGTAAACAGCCCGTGGCTGCAGCGGCGAAATCGTGATGACCAGAGTGGCGGCGAGGGCAGCTTCAAGGAAATGCTGCAGAACAGCATGGCGCGCCGCAGGCGCGAGGAGAGTGCGGCACAGGTTTCCGAAGCGGCTGTCTGGGAGGGCAGCAGTGCCACCCAGTCGCTGTTTTATGAAAATGGCGTGGATTTGGATTTTTTTTACAGACTGCGTACCGGCATGAGGTAGTCCGGGCGTGTGCAAAGTGATGGTGATTAAATGGTACTGGATGATAAATATTACATGCTGCTCGCCCTGGCAGAAGCGAAAAAGGCTTACAGCCTGGGGGAGATTCCTATAGGTGCCGTCCTTGTGAGCAATGAGGACGGCACTGTTGTGTCTGCCGGCTACAATCTGCGGGAAAGCAAAAAGGACGCGACGGCGCATGCGGAAATGGAGGCCATAAGGAGTGCCTGCCGCCGCCTGAACCGCTGGCGCCTCAGCGGACTTACCCTGTACGTGACGATTGAGCCGTGCGCCATGTGCGCGGGGGCTCTGGTAAACAGCCGCATTGACCGGCTGGTGTACGGCAGTGCCGAGTCAAAGTTCGGCGCGGTGGAATCCATCTTCAACGTGGTAAACCACAGGCTGCTGAATCATCGTCTGGCTGTTACTGCCGGGGTCATGGAGGATGAGTGCCGCCAGCTGATGAAGGATTTTTTCCAGATGCGGCGGGCTCAGAACAAGGCAAAAAAACAGCAGAAAAAAAATACCCCTGCTGACGGCAGCTGAGCACGCCGTCGGCGGGGGTATTTTGCATGTACATGTATTTATATGTATGTATATTTATTGATATGTGCGCATATATACGTGCGCATATACGCGTGGGTCAGATATCCCAGTGCAGGTTGTCGGGATTTGGCGTGGCCTTGTCAATTTCGGCCAGAATCCAGGAGACATTTTCGTGCTGTGCCTCAAAGGCATGTTTCAGCTTTTCCTGATTGACAGGCGGCAGCTCCATGGCATGCAGGGCCATGTGCATGTAGTCCTTGGCAATCAGGGCGGTGCCGCGCTCTGCGGCCAGCTGTGCCTTGAAGCGGTAGCCGTAGTACAGATAGCTGTTGTGAGGGGCCGGGATATCCTTGAAGGATTCGATGCGCTCGTCAGCTTCGGCCTCCGCTTCCTCGGTGCGCTTCATCAGATGCAGGAGATTCCAGCGGTCGGCCCACAGCTCGCCCCGGAGGATGTAACGGTACAGAAAATCGGAATTTTCTGCGGTTTCCAGAGCCAGGTTTATGTATTTCAGGGCATCCTCGTAGCTTTCAGCGTCCCTTTCCAGCTGGCTGAGGTGCTGCAGGGCGTAGGTCTTTTCCTCAATGTCCTCGCCGTTTTCCTCGTCAGGCTCCACGTCGAGCACAGACAGGAACAGCTCCTTGGCCGCTTCCGGGCGGTTCAGCTCCGGCATGGCCAGAAAATGTGCCAGCCTCGCCCGGCAGTGCCAGTCACCGTAGCCGCCCTCAAACAAATTTTTAGGCGGCCGGGCGCTGGTTTCCAGCACGGTGTCCACCAAAATATCAAACTGTTCCTTATCCATAGCTGAGTACATTCCTTTCACATTCATCATAATTATATTTCATATCACATATCCACATCAGTATTGCAATGGTATCTGATTCATAATCAGCAGTATTGCGGCAAATACGCCCAGCAGTATGGGCAGCAGGGAGCCGTAGGCCGGCAGGCTGGCCAGATTCAGCAAAAACACGACGGACAATATCACAAGCAGGTTGCAGGCTATGCAGATAAGCCGGCCTGTTTTTTTCTTGCCTTCAGCCACCCGGCAGATGCCTTTGGCCGTGGCAATGGTACCCAGGCTGTTGGTGTGAATCAGCACGTCGGCCATGGTTTTTACGGCCTCGTCGGCGTACTCCAGGGCAAAGCTGAGCTGGGCGCTTTTGATGGCACCCTCGAATTTCATGGTTCTGCCTGCCGCCCCGATGACCTGACCGCCGGTCTGCATCAGCAGGAGCTCCTTTGCCTTGCCCATGCTGTCAAGCTCACTGCGTATCTGGTCGATGGTGGATGGCCTGCTGTAGCTTTTGGCAGTGGAGCGGTTGGCACCGGTCAGGATGGTGGTTTTGATGCCCATCTCCCGCAGGAAGCTGATATCCCCCGGCACGCTCCGTTTCAGCTTGTCGTGGAGGGTGATAAAGCCGCGGCAGAATTTGCCGATGGCTACAAAGACGATAATCTGCCCCTTGTAAGCCAGCTGATCGGCCTTTGTAAAAAGCTCGGCCGGGATGTCGATGTTCTGCTCCTGCAGAAATGCGGCAGAGCCGAGGCTCAGGGACTGGCGGTTCATCAGGGCTTCCACGCCCTTGCCGGGAACCGGGTTGGAGGCAGAAACATCAGGCAGGGCCAGTCCTCTGACGCAGGCCTCTTCCACGATGGCCTCTGCTACCGGGTGGTCAATGCCCTTTTCAATGGCAGCGGCCAGCGCCAGCAGGCGGGCCGAGGAAATGCCGTTGGGAAAAATGTCGGTTACGGCAGGCGCGCCGTAGCTGATGGTGCCGGACAGGTTTACCGCCAGCTCCTTCAGCTGGGTCAAAAGCGGCAATACACGCAGGTTTTTGACCTCAATTTTCCATTTTTTCAGCAGTCTTTTTGTCTGCCAGGGCAGCAGAAGCCTGTCGAGAAAAGCCCACAGGCAGTTAAAAAGCAGAATTACAACAGCCGCAATCAGGCACAGCCTTGTCGGATTGTCCTCTATTGATATACACGCCAGTATATATTCCACACAATCACCTTCCAGCAAAAAACTTCATCTAAGATATTATCCTTTTCCGGTGAAGAAAAGTCAATAATCTTTTAATAACACTTGAAGAAAAGCCAAAAAATTGATAAAATTTATGAGTGATATGCAAAATTGGACTGTAGGATGTGTTGGCGTTTTGATAACACTGGATGCAAATGCAAAAATCAATTTGACACTGGATATTCTCGGCCTGCGTGAGGATGGCTATCATGAGGTGGCCATGGTTATGCAGGAGGTCAGTCTGCACGATACGCTGTCCCTGAAAAAAACAGGGGCAGGTATTCAGCTGTCCATAGCTATTGAGGGGCAGAAGGGAACGTTGCCGGCGGACGAAACAAATCTCTGCTGGAAGGCCGCGTCCCTCATGCAGCAGGAGTATGACCTGCCGGGCGGTGTCAGCATAGAGCTGGTGAAGCGCATCCCTATGGCGGCCGGACTTGCCGGGGGCTCCGCAGATGCGGCAGCTGTGCTGAAAGGCATGAACCGGCTATATGAGCTAGGGGCATCGGAGGAAAAGCTCTGCGAGCTGGGGGCAAGGCTTGGCTCCGATATTCCATTCTGCCTGCTGGGCGGCACCATGCTGGCTGAAGGCAGGGGTGAAAGGCTGACAAGGCTGCCGGATTTTCCGGAGACCTTTGTGGTTCTGGCCAAGCCGGAGGTAGGGGTTTCCACTGCCTGGGCGTACAAGACCTATGATGCCGGCTACGATGGCCCTCATCCCGACAACGGGGCGATGCTGGAGGCCATCAGGGCGGGAAGCCTTGACAGGGCGGCCGGTCTTTTGTGCAACGTGCTGGAGGGTGTCACTGTCAGAAAGCATGCCATCATAGATTCCTACAAAAAAACCATGTTGCAGCAGGGGGCTCTGGCCAGCATGATGTCCGGCAGCGGCCCTACTGTGTTCGGTCTGGCAGGGGACGAAGCATCTGCCGGAAGAATTGCGGCGGCCATCAGGGCGCTGGATGCCGGGGCCGCGGTGTATGTGGCGAAAACTGTGGTATGACGCCGCCGTTTGTCAGGCGTTATATTGTTGGGGATGAGGTTTTCCGGTTCAGTATTGGCTGGCAGGCAGCTGCAGGGCTTTTCTGCCGGGGTATTTGGGAATAGAAGGATTTTGATTTAGATGGAAAAAAAGCTGACACCAATAAAATTGGATAGTTACCAGCCTCTCAGGGAGGTTGTGTGTGAAACCCTGCGTGACGCCATCCGCAAGGGTGTGCTGGCACCGGGGGAAAGACTGATGGAGATTCAGCTGGCGGAGGAGCTGGGGGTAAGCCGTACCCCTGTCCGTGAGGCTATCCGCAAGCTGGAGCTGGAAGGGTACGTCATCATGATGCCGCGGCGCGGCACCTATGTGGCAAATTTGTCCATACGTGATGTCAATGAGGTGTTTGAGATACGCACTTCGCTGGATTCGCTGGCCAGCGGTCTGGCGGCAGAGCGCATTACCGATGAGGAGCTGGAGCAGCTGCAGCGGCTGCTGGTGTCCATCGGTGAGTACATTGAGGAAGGCGATATAGACAAGATTGTAGAAACTGATATGGAGTTTCACGATCTCCTGTATCAGGCCAGCCGCAACTCGCGCCTGGTTGGGATTATTTTCAACCTGCGGGAGCAGCTGACGCGCTTCCGTTCCACCTCCATGTCCTATCCCGGGCGTCTGAAAGCTACCCATGAGGAGCATTGCCGCATTGTGGAGGCGATAGCCAAGGGTGATGTCAAGGAGGCACAGGCGGCCTCCGAGTATCACATGGAGCAGGCGGAGCATACCCTGCTGGCCAGCATGGAGGAGCTTAAAAAGAAGGCAGGCAAGGCGGCCAAGTAAAATAATAGTTCATGTCAATATGATTCATATTAGTGATAAATAATCTTTATTGTATTTTGGAGGCAATATAATGCTGGATTTAGTTACCATAATTTTGGCGGCAGGCAAGGGAACGCGCATGAAGTCCAAACTGCCAAAGGTTCTGCACAAGGCGGCAGGCAAGCCGATGCTGCAGCATGTACTGGATGCTGCCAAGGGCGCAGGAGCTAGACGCAATATCGTGGTTGTGGGCTTTGGCGGCGAGCAGGTAAGGGAAGCCATGGGCGAGCAGGCGGAGTTCGTGGTGCAGGCGGAGCAGCTGGGCACCGGCCATGCTGTCCGTCAGGCGGAGCCTCTTCTGCAGGATGAGAAGGGAACCGTGGTGGTTCTCTGTGGTGATACGCCGCTGGTTACTGCCGATCTGATTACAAGGCTCTGCGAGGGGCACAAGGCGGCAGGAGCCAGGGCTACCGTGCTGACTGCCATCATGCCTGATGCCACCGGCTACGGCCGCATTATCCGCACTGCGGAGGGCGATGTGGCGCGGATTGTTGAGCAGAAGGATGCTACCGAGGAGGAGCGCCAGGTCAGGGAGGTAAACTCCGGCATTTACTGCTTTGAATGTCAGGATTTGTTTGCGGCGCTGGAAAAGGTTGGCTGCGACAACGCCCAGGGTGAGTATTACCTGCCGGATGTGCTGGAGATTATACGCGAAAAGGGCGGCAAGCTTCATGCCGTGGCGGCAGATGATTATGAATCGACGCTGGGCATCAATTCACGGGTTCAGCTGGCCGGAGCGGAGAAGATTCTCCGCCGCCGCAAGAACATTGAGCTGATGGATAACGGCGTCACTATCATGGACCCTGACAGCACCTTTATAGATGCAGATGTCGAGGTTGGCGCGGATACTGTTATTTATCCGTTTACCTGGCTTGAGGGCAAAACCGTTGTAGGCGAGGGCTGTGAGATAGGCCCTGACAGCCGTTTCAGCGATGCGAATATCGGTGACAACGTGACGGCCCAGTTCACCTACGGTCATGAGTGCGTGATTGACAGCGGCGTTACCATGGGGCCTTATGTGCATATCCGCCCGAATTCCCATATCTTCAGTGATGTGAAGATTGGCAATTTTGTGGAGGTAAAGAATTCCAATGTAGGCGTCGGCACCAAGCTGCCGCATCTGCAGTATATCGGTGATTCTGATGTGGGCTCCAACGTAAATCTGGGCTGTGGCACTGTAACCGTCAACTATGACGGCAAGCTGAAGCACCGCACGAAGATTGGCGATAATGCCTTTGTGGGCTGCAATACCAGCCTGGTGGCTCCTGTCAGCGTAGGCGAGGG
>NZ_JBJDWZ010000051.1:14704-19741 GCF_051866355.1 Anaerovibrio sp.
ATGCCTTTGTGGGCTGCAATACCAGCCTGGTGGCTCCTGTCAGCGTAGGCGAGGGGGCATACATCGGCGCAGGCTCCGTGATTACCAAGGATGTGCCTGCCGGTGAGCTGGCCATCGGCCGTGCCAGACAGAAGGTTATTACCGGCTGGAAGGACAAGCGCCAGCAGTAAAGCAGGCATCAATGGAAATGTATGGGTATATTCAGCGCAAGCTGTTTATATATAGAGGATAAGGAAAAGGAAAAAAGGAATATTGGAGGCATTCAAAAAAATGAACGAAGCTGCGAACAATTTACGACTTCTGGCCGGCAACGCTAACCCTGAGCTGGCAAGGGAAATCTCTGAACATCTCGGAATTCCGCTCATTGAAGCTCAGGTAGGCCATTTCAACAATGGTGAGATTCAGGTCATGATAGGTGAAAGTATTCGTGGAAAAGACATCTTTATTATTCAGCCGACCTGCCAGCCGGTTAATGAAAACCTGATGGAGCTGCTGATTATGACTGATGCCTGCAAGCGTGCATCTGCCAAGAGCGTGACTGCAGTTGTGCCTTATTATGCTTATGCCCGTCAGGACCGCAAGACCCGCGGCCGCGAGCCTATTTCTGCCAAGCTGGTGGCAAATCTCATGTCTGCCGCAGGCTTGAACCGTGTCGTAACTGTTGACCTGCATGCTGGTCAGATTCAGGGCTTCTTTGATATCCCTGTAGACCATCTGGCAGCAGCTCCTGCCCTGGCTGAGTATTTCAAGAGCCTGAATCTGGAGAATGTGGTTGTTGTATCTCCTGACCTGGGCGGTGTTACCCGTGCCCGCAACATGGCTGACCTGCTGGGAACCGGTATCGCCATCGTGGAGAAGCGTCGTCCGCGTCCAGGCTGTGCCGAGGTTATGAACCTGATTGGCGATGTCAAGGGCAAGACCTGCATCATGATTGATGATATGGTGGATACTGCCGGTTCTCTCTGCGAGGGTGCCAAGGCGCTGATGAAGCTGGGTGCCAAGGATGTATATGCCTGCTGCTCCCATGGTATCCTGACTGATCCTGCAACTCAGAGGATTCAGGATTCCTGCATCAAGCAGCTTGTTATTACCAATACCATTCCGGTTGATCCAAAGAAGAAGTGCGATAAGATTATCAGCATTTCCCTTGCTCCGATGCTGGCTGATTTCATCAAGTGCATTTATGAAAACAAGCCTGTAAGCAACCTGTTCAACAAGAACTGGGGCAAATAATACTGGTACTGATGCTGTGCATTGATACAGTGTATTGATGAAGGATAAGGGATAAGACGGAGGCAGGGCAGTACCATTGCAGGCACGCTCTCGCTAGTCAATGAACCTAGCGGTACTAAGCTCTCACGGCGCCTTTGGCTTGTGAATCGCTAAGTACCGAGGTTCATCAATCTACCTGCAATGGTACATGCCCTGCCTCTTGTTCCTGCTGATTCGGTTATATACCAATTGTGCATCAGTTATGTATCATCTGTAACTTGTTGGATAATCAATAGAATTGTTATGGGGCGATGTCTATCGTCCCTTTTTCTGTGTCGGATACTATATGAGGAGGTCGTATAGATGGAATTTGCAAAGCGGATGGAACAGTTTGGGGAAGGTGTTTTTTCCCGTCTGGCCGAGATGAGAAGAAAACGTCTGGCAGAAGGAAAAGAGGTCTTTGACCTGAGCATCGGTGCGCCGAATATTCCTCCTGCCAAAAGGATTATGGAAGTTCTGGCAAAGGCAGTCATGGAGCCGAAAAATTATGTCTACGCCATCAACGATACACAGGCCATGCTGGATGCGGTGGCAGCGTGGTATCAGAGGCGCTATGGCGTGACGCTGGATGCCAATACGGAAATCTGCTCCCTGCTGGGCTCCCAGGATGGCCTGTCCCATATCGCCCTGTCCATACTGGATGCCGGTGATGTGATGCTGGTGCCGGATCCATGCTACCCGATTTTTGCCGATGGGCCGCGGCTGGCGGGGGCGGAGCTGTACTACATGCCGCAGAAAAAGGAAAATGGCTATGTGATTCAGCTGCAGGATATTCCGGAAGAGATAGCAAGAAAGGCCAAATTTATGCTGGTATCCTATCCGAACAATCCTACTGCAGCTATGGCGCCGGAGAGCTTTTATCATGAGCTGGTAGCCTTTGCCAAAAAGCACGATATCATCGTCCTGCACGATAATGCCTATAGCGAGCTGGTTTTTGACGGCAGGAGCTGGGGGAGCTTTTTGAGCATACCGGGAGCAAAGGATGTAGGCGTTGAATTTAATTCCCTGTCCAAGACCTATGGGCTGGCAGGGGCGCGGATTGGCTATTGTGTAGGCAACAGCAGGGTGGTCGGTATGCTGAAAACCCTGAAATCCAACATGGACTATGGCATGTTCCTGCCGATTCAGGCTGCGGCCGTTGAAGCTATAACTGGTGATCAGTCCGTGGTGGCAGAAACAAGAGCCGCTTATGAGCGCCGCCGTGATGTGCTGTGCGACGGGCTGATTGCGGCAGGCTGGCAGATGGACAAGCCGCCTGGAACCATGTTTGTCTGGGCGCCAATTCCGGAGCAGTATGCCGATTCCGAGGCTTTTGTCAAGGATTTGCTGGACAAGACAGGGGTACTGGTAACGCCGGGCAGTGCTTTCGGCCCTTCCGGTGAAGGATATGTACGCATGGCGCTGGTACAGTCCGAGGAGGATATGCAACGCATTGTGGAGGCCGTTAGTGCCAGCGGCATTTTCGCATAAAATAAAAACTCTGTTTGCAACTGTTGCAAACAGAGTTTTTATCTGTTATAATTTAGTAGGTGCTACCAATACGGTAGGCGGTTAGCCCTCTTCGGAGGGACTGTGACCCTCCGTTTACATAGAAACCTTGTAAAAGGAATCTCACGGATGGAGGGAAGTGATAGACATGTCAGTTGAAATCCTCGGCGTGCTCATCGGAACCTTGTGTCTGGTGGTTGCCGCCATTCAGTTAGGATACACAATCGGCAAAGATATCCATAAACAAAAATAGCCGCCTCAGCCTTCAATTGAGCGGCTATCTTTGCCAACCAACATGGGCTAACCGTCTATCGGTAGCACCTTCTTCATGTCTATTATATAACAAATATTTCTATTTTTCAATACCTGCCGGGTTTTCTTTTGGATTCGGGCAGGTATTATTTTTTTTGCAGAATTGGCGATAGGCGGTGGGGGACATAAGCATATTTTTCTGGAATGATTTGCTGAAGGTGTTGTTACTGGCGTAGCCGCATTGCAGGGCAACCGCTTCTACAGGGAGCTGGGTGGCTTCCAGCAGTCGGCAGGCATGGTTGAGCCTGTTGCTGATGATATATTCCTGTGGTGACATCTGCAGGTTATGCTTGAATAGGTATGTCAGATATGTGCGGCTCAGCCCCATGTGGTCAGCCAAATCCTGCACGCTGAATGGCTCCGATAAATGTGAGCGTATGTAATCCACGCATTGATGAGTGTAATCATTGCTTTTTTCAACAGGGGCAGGATTTTTGGAGCTTTCCGTCAGAGTAGCAATAAAGCTGTAAAAATATTCCAGCTGGCGGAATGTGCTGGTATAACTGCCATCCCTGTGAGCCAGCATTTTTTCTATGCAGTCAGCAAGCTGTGTTCCCTGTTGCTCTGAGCAGGAGAAAATAGGTGAATCCTGATTCATGTAAAGGGCACGGATTATATCAGGAGCTTTGTTGCCGCTGAAGCCTACCCAGATATATGACCATGGCTCATCCTGACTGCTTTCGTATCTGGTCACATAGGCCGGTTCAATCAGGAAGCCCTGTCCGGCTTCCAGTTCATAGGTTTTGCCGTCAGCTCCATAGGTCTGGAACACACCCTTGCCGGAAACAATATAATGAAGCAGGTAGCAGGAGCGCACACCGGGCCCCCGGAAATGCCCCGGCTTCGTTTTTGATTTGCCAAAGGTGGTGATAGATAATGAATCGTTGCAGTCAGTGGTTATAAAGCTTTCTGCTTCCTCCATAAAAATCAGCTCCTTCACAAAAAGAGTTCATAAAAATTGACAGCGGCAATGTGTGCTACCGCTGTCAACATAGGGAGGTAATAATTTATTGTGAATTTTCAAATCAGCCGTCAGCATACATAGTGTCTATATTTCCTATATATGTTTTGGATGAAAAATTCAATTAGAAAGTGAACATCAGGTTGGAGAAGTATGCAGTGTGGTTTGCATCAATATTCTGGCCGTAGGTGTCAATAGCCTTGCCAAAGAAGAAGTCGTTGGTGAGAACGATGCTAGGGGAGAAGCGATACCACAGACCGGCTTCCAGACCCTTGCTGCCTGCCTTTTCGGAGCCATGTACAACGCTGGAAAGAATGACAGCATCAGAACCCAGATAACGATACCCTGCATAGGCACCCCACTGCTTGCCGGACCAAGGAGAACCATTATAGGTCAGCTTCAAATCATAGGCGTTGCTCTGATAGCCCTGGTCACCATGGGAATAGAAACCAGTTACATCCCACTTGTCATTAATCTTGTAGCTGGCATCTACAGCTACAATGCCCAGATTGTCACCGAGATATGCAGGGGAATCATACTTGTAGTAACCTGCACCAGCTGCAAATTTGTCGTTAAACTTATGCTCTACAGAAAAACCATAGGACTTGATTTCGCGATCATTTTCAGCTTTTTGAGCAGTAGTAGGACTGTTGTAACGGTCAAAGGCCTTGCCGCCATTCCTCATGAAGCCGGACTGGAAGCTGCCCCAGCCGCCGCCGGAGGAAAGATCATCATTCTTTTCATAAACATGACCAGTATAACCCTTGATGGTTGTCTTGCCGATGTTGTAGTCTACCTCAACACCCTTTATGCGGGAATTTGCTACATAACCACTCTGGAGGCTAGGAGCGAACAGACCAAAGGTAGTGTTGAGATCCTTGCCGATAGGGCCGGATGCATTCAGCTGATAAATCATGGCGTTTACATCGCGGTTGTCATTACCATATCCATCTGCGAAGGATTCTTCACCATTCCATCCTTTTTTGTCAGTTCCCCATTTCCAG
>NZ_JBJDWZ010000052.1:0-2409 GCF_051866355.1 Anaerovibrio sp.
TTAGGCTTCTGGTGACAGCCGCCGGTACCCGTGAGCCCATTGACCCTGTGCGCTACATCGGCAACCGTTCCAGCGGCAAGATGGGCTATGCCATTGCCGAGGCCGCGGCCAGCCTGGGGGCGGAGGTTACGCTGATTTCCGGCCCGTCGGCCTTGCAGCCGCCGGCCCATGTGAAATTTTTCGGCGTGGAATCCGCCTGTGAAATGCGCCAGCTGGTGCAGGAGCGTTTTGCGGACTGCGATATCGTCATCAAGGCGGCGGCAGTGGCCGACTACCGTGTCAGGAATGTTTCTGACCAGAAAATCAAGAAAAACGATGCAGAGCTTACTCTGGTGCTGGAGAAGAATCCGGACATCCTGAAGGAGCTGGGGGAGATGAAGCAGCCTCATCAGACGCTGGTGGGCTTTGCGGCGGAAACTCAGAACCTCCTGCAGTATGCCAGAGGCAAGCTGGAAAAGAAGAATCTCGACATGATAGTGGCCAACGACGTATCAAAGCCGCAGGCAGGCTTTAACGTGGATACCAATCTCATCAAGCTTTTGAAGCGTGACGGCTCCATTGAGGAACTGCCGCTGATGAGCAAGAAGGAGCTGGCCTATATTATTCTGGACAGGGTGATGGAGCTGAGAAAGCAGGCGGCGGTGAACAGCACCGGCCCACAGTAAAATCTATGATTGCCACGGCGTATGAAAGGATTTTTTCATACGCCTTTTTTGTGCTTTTGTTGCGTCATAAGCATCATAGCGGCAGTGCAGGAAATGATTTCTTTACAACGTGGCTAATAATATGATATAATCTATTGTAATGAGCAGAACGGGTCGATTTATGAAGTTTTTTGTGTCCGGTGTGCGGAACGGTTGTCACACTGGGTTTTGTTGCGTGCTTTTTTTGAGCATTTTACACGTAAAGTACAGTTAATTGAGCGGTTCGACTTAGATAGATTTTGTGTTACATTAAAATAAAATATATGGAGGTGTGATTTTTGGCAAAAGAAAAACAAAAATTACAGATTATTCCTCTGGGTGGATTAGGTGAGATTGGCAAGAACATGACCGTGGTACGGTATGGTGACGAGATTTTGCTTATTGATGCGGGCCTTATGTTCCCTGATGAGGAAATGCTTGGTATTGACCTGGTTATACCGGATATTTCATATCTGGTTGAGAACAAGGATAAGGTGAAGGCCATCGTGCTGACCCACGGACATGAGGATCATATCGGTGCCCTGCCTTATGTATTGAAGCAGATTAATGTTCCTGTTTACGGTACGCGCCTGACCTTGGGAATTCTGGAAGGCAGGCTGCAGGAGAACGGCGTTGATTCCGGCAATCTTCGTGCCGTTATGCAGGGCGATACCATCAAGGCAGGCTGCTTTCATGTGAATTTTATCCGGGTAAATCACAGTATTCCGGATGCCGTAGGCCTGGCTGTCACCACACCGATGGGAACGATTATTCATACTGGTGACTTCAAGCTGGACTATACGCCGATTGATGGAAAAATGACCGATTTCCGCCGTTTTTCCGACCTGGGCAACAAGGGCGTCCTTCTGATGATGGCCGACAGCACCAATGCTGAGCGCACGGGCCATACGCCTAGCGAAAGCACCGTGGGAGCGTCCTTTGACAAGGCTTTCCACAATGCCCGTTCCCGCATTATCATTGCTACTTTCTCATCCAATGTGCATCGCATCCAGCAGATTATCAACACTGCGGTGCGCTATAAGCGCAAGGTTGCCGTGCTGGGACGCAGCATGGTGAACGTGGTGAATATCTCGCTGGAGCTTGGCTACATCGAGGCACCGGAGGGAACGCTTATTGATATTGACAATATCGGCAACTATCCTATGGAGCAGATGGTAATTATCACCACCGGCAGTCAGGGTGAGCCGATGTCCGCCCTTACCCGCATGTCACAATCAGACCACCGCAAGGTGGGCATTGTGCCGGGAGATACCATCATCATTTCGGCTACGCCGATTCCGGGCAACGAAAAGCTCGTTTCCCGCACCGTCGACAATCTGCTGAAGCTGGGGGCCAACGTGGTCTATGGCCGTGAGAACGGCATCCATGTTTCCGGCCATGCCAGTCAGGAGGAATTGAAGCTGATGCACAATCTGGTGCGTCCGAAGTTCTTCATACCGGTGCATGGCGAATACCGCCATCTGGTGAAGCACGCAAAGCTGGCCGCCGAGCTGGGCATGCCGAAGGAGAATATTTTCATCGGTGAGAACGGCCAGATTCTTGAGTTTACTAAAGAAAAGGGCTACGTGGCCGGCAGGGTTACCTCCGGACGTGTGCTGATTGACGGCCTCGGCGTAGGTGATGTGGGCAATATCGTGCTGCGTGACCGCCGCCAGCTTTCCCAGGACGGCATCATCATCATCGTGGTGACCATGGACAAGGCCAG
>NZ_JBJDWZ010000052.1:2509-19539 GCF_051866355.1 Anaerovibrio sp.
GCCTCGCGATGGTCAAAGCCATAGGCGCGGCGGCTGACAGCCACAATAGGCGGTGCCTGAATCCTTTTTGCCACGGCCATGCCGCTGAACTGACGCCACCAGCGTTCCAGATCAGCAATAAAATCCGCGGTGTCAGGGAAGTATTCTGTCACCAGGCCGGGGCGGCAGCCGATTTTTTCTTCCAGCACCCCGTCCCTGTACCATTGCAGGATGTCGGCAGGAGTTGCCTTCTGCCAGTATTCCACGAAGCTGCGGAAGAGATAGTCGTGATACGGGTACTTAATAGGGTCACCCAGCCCTTCATCCACATTCTGGGCACCGGACAGCTCGGCGCTTGGCACTATGTCGATAGTGGCCTGCGGTATGACCTCGCGTCCGTAAACACTGTCATTAATATACCGTGCCAGCTCATAGACCTGATACTTCCACAAATCCGCCAAAGCGCAGAGGAAGCCTGACTGGTCGCCGTACAGGGTGGAGTAGCCGACGGTGGTTTCCGCCTTGTTGGCGTTGCAGGTAAAACCGCCGCCAAAGGCCGCCGCCGCTCCGGCCAGCACCCTTGCGCTCCTGTCCCTGGCCTGAATATTCTCGGCCACGAAGGAGGATACATTCAGGCTGAAGGTACTGCCATCCTTCAAGAGCGTCACCGGTATGCTTTCCAGCTGGCCGATGGTGTGGTCAACTGATTCCTGAATAGGTATAACGGCGTAATTGCAGCCCAGATTGACTGCCAGCTGTCTGGCCAGCCCCTTGGTGGTAGCCGAATTGTACACACTGGGCATATTTACCAGCAGAACCTTTTCCGGCCCAAGGATGTGGGTATAGAGCGCGGCCGCCACAGCTGAATCAATGCCGCCGGAGATGCCTACAACCACCCTGTCCATGCGGATGTCAGCCAGAAAGCTGCTTACGCCATAGGAAACGGCCTCAAAGATATGACCGGCAGGCTCCGTCTTTTTCCGCTGATATCGCGGCAGGCTGTCCACTGCCTCCAATTCGTAGCATTTCAGCTGCTGGACGTATTTCGGCAGGCAGTCCACCATGAACCCCTGGCTGTTGTAGAGGGTGCTGGAACCATCAAAGGTATAGACGGTCTTGCCATTGTTCTGGATGCCGATATTGTTTACATAGAAGAGCGGCACACCGGCCTCTTTGGCCTGCCTGCCGAATACCCGGTGCCGTTTTCCGTTTTTGCCCAGCGTATACGGGGAGGAGGATATGTCCACCAGCATATCTACGCCCTTGCTCGTGAGAATCTCTACAGGAGCTGTATCATAGTCGTCGCTCCAGCCATCCTCGCATAGAAAGCCGCCTACAGAGTATGTCCTGCCCCCGATGGACAGCTCCACCGGGCTTATCAGCGCCTCAGCATCGGTTCCAAGCTCCGCGGCCAGCTGGCGCAGGCTGAAAAAATGGCGGGTATCATCAAACTCGCGGTAGTTGGGCATCAGGGTCTTGATGACGAAGGGATAAGGCATGTCCCGTGGCTTTACAAGCCTGCCGTTGCAGGCCGTGAACAGGGCATTGTATTTGCGCACCCTGCCGTCAGGGTTATTTTTCTCCCAGTCGGCGGCAACATTGCCAAATATAACGGCAATCCCCTCGGAAGCGGCGATGATATCCTGCCCGCATTCCTCACAGTCCCTGATAAAGGCTGTCTGCTCCCAGGTATCTCCCAGCAGGTAGCCCGGTATGGCCATTTCCGGAAAGATAATCAGGTCAGCCCCTTTATCCTTCGCCTCCTGAATCATGTCCAGCATCCTGACGGTATTCACATCAGGATGCCCGGCGGTAACCTTCATCTGGGCAATAGCAACTTTTAGCATCTTTGGCACCTCACGTATATAGTCTACTGAATATTGCATGCTGCGCACTGCAACAGATTAATTATAGCAGAAATTGCGGCAGAAGATAATGTATACATGGCAGAATATGCCCTGATTATTGAAAAACAGCTCCAAAAGTTTTATAATGCGGGGATGAAAGAAGGCATGGATATGAATTTGACAGCAGAGCATCTGATTATAATGATTCTGACACTGATATTTGTGATTGGCGGCGGCATCTGTGCCGCCCGCTCCGTGAAATCCGCCGAGGGGTACAGCCTGGGCGGCCGCAGCGCCGGAGTGCCGCTGGTGGCAGGCAGTATTGCCGGAACGGTGGTGGGAGGCGGTGCGACGGTCGGAACTGCCCAGATGGCTTACAGCATGGGGCTGTCTGCCTGGTGGTTCACCCTCGGCTCCGGCATCGCCTTTATCCTGATGGGGCTTTTTTATGCCGGGAGGCTCCGCGCCACCGGCCTGGAAACCATTCCGCAGTACCTGAAAAGGAATTATGGCGGCAATGCCGCCGAAGCCGCCGGCATCATTTCCTCACTGGGCATCCTGTTCAGCATTGTGTCCAGCTGCCTGCCGGGGATTCAGATTGTTTCGGCAATCCTGAATACGGGCGTGACGGCCTCAGCCGTTATTCTGGTGGCACTGGTGGCGTCCTACGTCTTTTTCGGCGGCATGAAAAGCGCCGGTGTAGGCGGCATACTGAAAATGCTGGTCATCTGGCTGAGCCTTTTTGCCGCGGGCATCAGCGCCTTTTCCGGCCTGATGTCAATGCCGGAGCTGCCGGTTCTTCTGCCGCCGGAGCACTGGTGGAACATGTTTAACATCGGCGTTGGCGGCGGTATTTCCAAGCTCTTTTCCATGATTGTGGGCGTTGTCTGCACCCAGACCTACATACAGAGCTTTTTTTCGGCATCCAGCCCCCGCGTGGCTTCCATCGGCGCTTTTGCCGCCGCCGCCATAGTCATTCCTGTGGGACTGCCCTCTATCGCCATCGGCATGTACATGCACGCCGTCAGCCCGGATGTGCTTCCCGTGCTGGTACTGCCCGTATATCTTCTGGAGCATCAGCCTGTCTGGCTGGCCGGTATTGCCCTGGGGGGCATCATGCTGAGCCTGGTGGGCTCCATCGGCGGCCTGGCGCTGGGCATAGGCACCATGCTTACCCGTGATATCATCGGCAGGGCCGTGGAGCTGGGCAACGGCAAAAAACTTCTCTACACCCTGCGGGGCGTGGTACTGGCGGTGATGGCTTCGGCCTGCCTGATAGCCATTATCAACCTTGATTCGCAGGTGCTGTTCTGGAGCTTTCTCTCCATGTCCATGAGGGGCTGTGGCGTATTCCTGCCCCTGACCTTCGCCATTTTCTGTCCCCGCAGCATAGCAAAAAAATGGGCCTTTGCCTCCATTATCGTCAGCACGGTGGTTACGATTGCCCTGGGACTGCTGGCGGAACTGCCTGTGGATCCCCTCTATATCGGACTGGCCATCAGTGCCGTCATGATGTTCGTCGGCTACGAAAAACGCTGGCAGCCTGCACGCACCGATACCTGATGCCGATATGCAGGCGTCGGTGCGCGAGCCGCAACGGAGGAACACACACGGATGCGGCAATATATGTCAATGTGTGAAAAAACAAAATTATTACAAAATTTTCTAAAATTATGATATAATAAGTCCTGTATAGAGAAAACATGGATGTTTTCCGTGCAGGGCTTTTTCTGTGCGGGCGTATAACACAATGATGTGAGAAGCGGGTGAGGAAATGACGGTCAGAAAAGCTGTGATTTTGGGAGTTGTGCTGGAGCTTTTGCTGGGCATTGCGGCGGGAGCGTTCTATTTCAAGTTTTATATTTTTACGCCGACTTATTCACTGCGGGCCATGCAGAAGGACATACAGACAGGCAACGTAGAGGATCTGCAGCGCCGTGTTGACCTGGATGCCATTTTCCGCGGCGGCAGCCAGAAGCTGTCGGAGCTGGTTCCAGAGAGCGAGCCCGTCTATGCGGGGCTTAAGGACGGCAGCTTCGGCGATCTCTGCAAGGATGAGTTCCTGAGCTATGTGCAGACGGGCAAGTGGCCGGAGCCGGAGAAGATCACTGCCGAATCCAGCTTTCAGGATAAGATTGGCCTGAAAACAGTCAGCTTCCGCAGTCTGGAGTACGTGTACAGGGATCCGCCGCCGGGGGAAGAGGACAAGAAGGACGAAACCCTCACCGACAAGCTGCTTAGCTATATTCTGACCAAAATCAATGACTACATGACCGGAGAGGAAAGCGAGGAGGCCGCCAAGGAAGAGGTGGCCCTGCAGGAGGACGAGGGGCCTGTCCGCGTTACGGCGGGGATACGCGTGTATGAGCCGAACTTCGGAGATACGTATATCCTGAACCTGAAGCTCCAGCGTCAGGAGGACGGCAGCTGGCGTCTGTACGACATTGAGAACTACAGCAGATACGCAGACGAGCTCATCAAGCAAAATGACCGTGATTACATACGCTACAAGGAAAAGGTGCGCTTTATTCTGACGTCTACCCAGGAAAAGCTGGATGAGCTGAGGGAGAATCATCCGGAAACTGATTTGGACTGGGTCTTTGAGGCAAGAAAAATCTTCGAGGAATCCTACAAGCGGATAGATGATCTGAATGTGCCGATTGCCGGCGGCTATCTCAACGAGCTTCTCAGTGAGCGCAAGGAAATATCCCTGAACATGCTGGAAGGGTACTATGACGTGGCATCCCATAGCGATAATATGAATGACGCGAAGGCGCAGGCTGATGAAGCGCGGAAGGCGGGCAAGCGCCGTCCTGCCTTCAATGCCGCCGTGTGGGACAACCGTCTGGCAAAATACAACGCAAAGCTGAGCGGCCTGCAGAAGGAGTGGGCTGAGAACAAGTCCAAGCTGGAGGCAGTGGTGGGCGGCCTGGTTGACAGGGCCGCCGTGGCAAAGCAGACTGCGGCATCCATGCGCAACAACGATGATGAAGCGGTGCGGGCGGCCAACTATCCGGGGGCGGCTGATATCAACGGCGACAGCTACAGCCTGCTGGGCGGTGAATACCTGCCGGAGATATCCGCCTATGGAAATGGGGAGCAGTAATCCGGCCGGGGATAGGTATGTGCTTCTGCTATGCTGACGGCGTAGAGCGGGCCGTGCAGGAGGTAGCCAGCAGGGCATGTAATGAAAATGCGGAGAAATGTGCTGTTTTTACGGAAAACAGTTCATTTGCCCCGCATTTTTTATGGGGAATTATGGACAATAAAAATAATTTGTGTTATACTAGCATGGATTTATGTTTTCTAAGGAAGGACAATATGTTACAGTATGAAGAGCAAGAAAACTAATGCCGCCCGTATTCTGGACAGGCTGAAAATCAGCTATGAAATCAAGGAATATGCGGTTGATCTGGATGATTTAAGCGCTGTTCACGTAGCGGAGGCCGCCGGCATGGATGTAAAGACAGTATTCAAGACGCTGGTGTGCCGGGGGGACAGGAACGGCGTCCTCATGGCCTGTATTCCGGGCGACGGGGAGCTGGATTTGAAGGCGCTGGCCGCCGTATCCGGCAACAAGCGCGTGGAAATGGTGCATCTCAAGGAAGTGCTGGGGCTGACCGGCTATGTGCGCGGCGGCTGCTCGCCGCTGGGGGCAAAGAAGGACTATCCCGTGTATCTGAACGAATCCTGCCGGGAGCATGAACGAATCGCCATCAGCGCCGGAATCCGCGGACAGCAGCTGATACTGCGCCCGGATGACCTGATAAGGGCCGTCAATGCCGTTGTAGCAGGCCTTATCAGGTAGATGCAGGCCTTGTCAGATAAATTCGGCTATTTGCCGCTCATAAGGCATTTGCGGCTGTCACATGCGCATATCAGGAAAAGATGCCATGAGCGTCTTCTAAAAGCGTACAATAAAACCATATACTACATAGGAGTGAAGGATTGATATGAATTACATCAGCACAAGAGGAAACAACCAGAAAATGACATCTGCGCAGGCCATTATCGCAGGCCTGGCCGATGATGGCGGACTGTTTGTGCCGGAAGAGCTGCCGCAGGTGGACATGGAGTTTATCAAGGGGCTGACAAAGCTCTCCTATCAGGAGCGGGCTGCCAGGGTACTGGGACGCTTTCTGACCGATTATACCGAGGAAGAAATAAAGGGCTGTGTAGAAAGGGCCTATGGCGGCGGCAAATTTGACGATGCGGCTGTAGCACCGCTGAACATCATGGAGGATGTTTCCGTGCTGGAGCTGTGGCATGGTCCGACCAGCGCTTTCAAGGATATGGCTCTGCAGCTTCTGCCGCAGCTTTTGTCCACGGCACTGAAAAAGACAGGTGAAAAAAATCAGGTGCTGATTCTGGTAGCCACCTCCGGCGATACCGGCAAGGCCGCATTGGAGGGCTTCAAGGATGTGGAGCAGACGAAGATTATCGTGTTCTATCCTGAAAACGGCGTCAGCCGCATCCAGAAGCTGCAGATGGTTACCCAGCAGGGCGGCAATGTAGCCGTCACCGCTGTCAGGGGCAATTTTGATGACGCCCAGAGCGGCGTCAAGGCCATTTTCAGCGACAAGGAGTTCAATGCAGGGCTGAATGAGGCAGGAGTTTCCCTGTCCTCTGCCAACTCCATCAACTGGGGACGCCTGGTGCCGCAGATTGTGTACTATTTCAGCGCCTATGCTGATCTGCTGAAGGCCGGTGTTATCCGTGCCGGGGATGAGATAAGCTTCACCGTGCCGACCGGCAACTTCGGCGATATTCTGGCAGGCTACTATGCCCTGCGCATGGGACTGCCGGTGAAGAAGCTGATTTGTGCCTCCAATGCCAACAACGTGCTGACCGATTTCCTCAGAACCGGCGTCTATGACAGAAACCGCGATTTCTTCAAGACCATCAGCCCTTCCATGGATATCCTGATTTCCAGCAATCTGGAGCGCCTTCTGTACCACGTAACTGATGATGCAGCCCTGGTGGCAGGGTGGATGAAATCACTGGCAGAAACCGGCAAGTATGACGTAGGGGCAGAGGTGCTGGCAAAAATTCAGTCTGTCTTTGGCTGTGACTGGGCAGACGACAAAAAGACTATGGATACAATAAATTCTGTTTATGGCGCAAACAGGTATATTGCAGATACCCATACGGCCGTAGCCTGGGACAGCGCCCACAACTACATGATGGCCGGCAATGCCGAGCCTATGGTAGTGGTTTCCACCGCCAGCCCGTATAAATTCAACGAAAGCGTCCTGACGGCCCTGGGCCAGTCCGTTGACGGACTGGATGAGTTCCAGCTGCTGGACAGGCTGCAGGCCATGAACAGCTTCCCTATTCCTGCCGGACTGGCCGCCCTGAAAAATGCAGAGGTGCGCCATAGCAGCGTAGTGGACAAGGATGCCATGCCGCAGGCCGTGGCTGATTTTGCGAAGCAGGGCTGATAAGGCCTGCCTTTGCGGGGCAGTAGGGCCTCTTCCTGCAGTTCCGAACCTGTTGCTTTTGGCGCGGTGCCGCCTGACAGGAGGAATTGAACATTTTCGCGTGAATACAATAATGCAGTCAAAGAACAATAAGCAAAATTTATCCATAAATAAGTCTAAATAATTTTTGACAAAATTGCCAAAATACTATAACATATAAGTCGAGGGTTAGGTGCGAAAGCACCTGCAAGACCAAATCGTATTTTAAGCGGCGGCCCACCGTATGGGAAAGGTGCCTGTTAAGTTCAGCGGGCATACCTTCTCAGCAAAGTGCTGCTGCAGTATAAAGAGAAAGAGGTTGATAGCAAAATGGCAAATGTTGATTTGAGCAAGTATGGTATTACTGGTACTACTGAGATTGTTCACAATCCTTCTTATGAGCTTTTGTTCGAGGAAGAGACCAAGGCTGGTCTTGAGGGCTATGAGGTAGGTAAAGAGACTGAGCTGGGTGCTGTTAATGTAATGACCGGTATCTATACTGGCCGTTCTCCAAAGGATAAGTACATCGTTATGGACGAGAACTCCAAGGACACTGTATGGTGGACCTCTGATGAGTACAAGAACGATAACCATCCTATGAGCGAGGACGTATGGGCTACTGTTAAGGATCTGGCTAAGAACGAGCTGTCCAACAAGAAGCTGTTTGTTGTTGATGCTTTCTGCGGTGCTAACAAGGACACCCGCATGGCAGTGCGTTTCATCGTTGAGGTTGCATGGCAGGCTCATTTCGTAACCAATATGTTCATTCAGCCTACTGCTGAGGAGCTGGAGAGCTTCGAGCCTGATTTCGTTGTTTACAATGCTTCCAAGGCAAAGGTTACCAACTACAAGGAGCTCGGCCTGAACTCCGAGACCTGCGTAGCTTTCAACACTACTTCCCGTGAGCAGGTTATCATTAACACCTGGTATGGCGGCGAGATGAAGAAGGGTATGTTCTCCATGATGAACTACTTCCTCCCTCTGAAGGGCATCGCTTCCATGCACTGCTCCGCAAACTGCGACATGAATGGTGAGAACACCGCTATCTTCTTCGGCCTGTCCGGTACCGGCAAGACTACCCTGTCTACCGATCCTAAGCGTCGCCTGATTGGTGATGACGAGCATGGCTGGGATGACAATGGCGTGTTCAACTTCGAGGGCGGCTGCTATGCAAAGGTTATCAACCTGGACAAGGAGTCCGAGCCTGACATCTATGGCGCAATCAAGAGAAATGCCCTGCTGGAGAATGTAACTGTTGCTGAGGACGGTAAGATTGACTTCGCTGATAAGTCCGTTACCGAGAACACCCGTGTATCCTATCCTATCCAGCACATCAACAACATCCAGCCAGGTTCCTCCGCACCGGCAGCCAAGAACGTAATCTTCCTGTCTGCAGATGCTTTCGGCGTACTGCCTCCTGTTTCTATCCTTACTCCGGAGCAGACCCAGTATTACTTCCTCTCCGGCTTCACTGCAAAGCTGGCAGGTACCGAGCGCGGCATCACTGAGCCGACTCCTACCTTCTCCGCTTGCTTCGGCCAGGCTTTCCTTGAGCTGCATCCTACCAAGTACGGTGAGGAACTGGTAAAGAAGATGAATGCTAACGGCGCAAAGGCTTATCTCGTAAACACCGGCTGGAACGGTACCGGCAAGCGTATCACCATTAAGGATACCCGCGGTATCATCGATGCTATCCTGTCCGGCGCTATCAACGAGGCTCCTACCAAGAAGATTCCTATGTTTGACTTCGAGGTACCTACCGAGCTGCCAGGCGTTGATCCAAAGATTCTGGATCCTCGCGATACCTATGCTGATGCTTCCGAGTGGGAGACTAAGGCAAAGGATCTTGCCGGCCGCTTCATCAAGAACTTCGGCAAGTACACCGGCAATGATGCTGGCAAGGCTCTGGTTGCTGCTGGTCCTCAGCTGTAATCGCAGGTCTTTGCCTCTGAAAGCTGAATATTGCTGATTTAGAGCTATGAACTTAGATGCTGCTGTCCTTTCGGGCGGCAGCATTTTTTTCGTGCTGACGGATGTTATTATATTCCACTGGCGCTGTAACTATCGCAAGGCAATTCTGCCTTTTGGGGTTTATTTTTGTTTGAATTTATGTTAAAATGCTTTTTAGAGTTGAATATTTGGAACAGGTGTCGAAAGACTTAATAAGAAAGCCGGTAAAGGCCGGCGCGGTCCCGCCGCTGTAAGGGGAGCGATTCTGCACAAGCTACGCCATTGGGGAAACCTGAGAAGGCGCAGATGAGCGATGAACCTAAGCCAGAAGAATTGCCTGTTTAACAATCACCGAATGATATGACGGCCTGCCTGCAACGGCTGGCTGCATACAGTACCTGCGAGCGATAGGAAGGGGATTTGTGGCCTTGTGCGAATGACTATGGCTATGAGTTGATGGCTTTTTCCTTCCTGCTGGGAGGGAAAGGCTTTTTTTGTGGCTGAAGCAGGTAAAATGCGTGCAACAGCCGCCACGACAGGCGCTATAACAGGCAACAGGCCTATAGTCTATTTACGGGGAAAGGAGAGATTTGCCGTGATGTATGAAAAAAAGCATCTGGCAGCTGTGATGCTGTCCATGCTGCTGGTTCTGTCCCTGCTTCTGGGGGGATGTGGCAACCAGGATACCGTTGCCGGGGCTGGCTATCAGGTGACTGATGATCAGGGAACGGTAGTGAATTTCAAAGAAAAACCAAAGCGGATTGTCAGCCTTACCATGAGCACGGACAATATCCTGCTGGGGCTGGTAAAGCCTGACAGGGTGGTTTGTGCCAACGTGCTGGTGGATGATCCTGTCAGCTCAAATATCGTGGAGCTGGGCAAGGATATTCCCAACAAGGTGCGTCATCCCAAGGTAGAGGAGATTCTTGCCATGGAGCCGGACCTGGTGATTGCCGCCAACTGGGGGGATATAGATTACGTGGAATCCCTGCGGAATATGGGCATCAATGTGGTGGTAGTCAAGGGAGCCAAGAATCTGCAGGAAATCCGCGACAATATCAGCCTGATTGCGGCTTCCGTCGGTGAGCCGGAGCGTGGCACCAGACTGATTGGCATGATGGATGACAGGCTGGCGGAAATCAAGGCAAAGGTTGACAAAATACCACAGGAGCAGAGAAAGAGGGTCTTGCTGATTTCCCTGATGAGCAACTATGGCGGCAAGGACTGCATCTACGATGATGCCTGTACTTTGGCAGGCGTCACCAACTGCCTGTCGGAATACGGCCTGCAGCGGGGCGACAAGCTGACCAAGGAAATGATGGTGCAGATGGATCCGGATATTATTTTTCTGCCTACCTACAACGCCCACGGCACCTTCGATATTCAGGGATTCCGTGACAAATATATGAAGGATCCGGCTCTCCAGCAGATGAAGGCAATTCAGGCCGGCAGTATCAAAGAGCCGAGGGATGCCTATATCTACACTGCCTCGCAGGATTTCTGCTTTGCGGTGCAGGAAATCGCTTATACAGTGTATGGCGATGAATTCAGGCTGGAAGACCAGCAGCATCTGTCAGCTGTGGAATAAGCTGTTTTGCAGGCAGTCCTCGCCGGGAATCTGCACGCCGTGCGGCCGGAGGGAAGTATGTTGTATAGAGGTAAACTGTATATATGAATAATGCTATTATTCAGGTCGAAAATATAACGGCTGGCTATCACGAGCAAAATCCTATTTTGGAGGATGTCAGCTTCAATATCAGCCGGGGAGAGTTTGTGGGCATCATTGGCAAGAATGGCGCCGGAAAAAGCACCCTGCTGAAGTCCATGCGCGGTTTTCTGCCGGTGTGGTCAGGCAGGGTGATGCTGGCGGCGAAGACCGTGGGAGATTATCAGGAAAGGGAGCTGGCGCGCAAGATTGCCTATCTGCAGCAGCAGGTGGAGCTGACCTTTGATTATACTGCCAGGGATATTGTCATGGCAGGGCGGTATCCCTATCGGAAATGGTGGCAGCAGCAGAGTGATGAAGACAGGAAAATCGTAGCTGCCTGTATGGAATACACAGGTGTGCTGGAGATGGCAGACAAGCCGATTCGCGCCCTTTCCGGCGGACAAAGACAGCGGGTGCTTCTGTCCAAGGTGCTGGCCCAGCAGACACCGGTGCTGTTTCTGGATGAACCGGCGGCAGGACTGGATTTGTTCTATCAGGAGGAGATTTTCCGCTTCTGTCAGGAGCTGTGCCACCGGGGCAAGACCGTGGTCATGGTCGTACACGAACTTAATCTGGCGGCAAGGTACTGCAGCAGGCTGCTGTTGGCCAGAAAGGGTAGGATTATTGCTGATGACGTGCCGGAAAAGGTGCTGACAAGGGAGCTTCTGACTGCCGGCTACGGAGTGCCGATTGAGGCCGGGCGCAACCCGGAAACAGGCCATGCCGATATCTATACGGTGCCTGAGCCTATGGATGAGGCAAAACGACAGCTGCTGGCAACGATAATAGGCGGCAATAGCAGGCATGATGGCTGTAACAGCGATAATGCAGGGCAATCAGGAAAGGGCGGTGACATGGTATGAGATATCACCGCAAGCTGGTGGGAATAGCGCTGGCTATAATGGTTCTGCTGACGTTTTTCTTTTCTCTGTCCGCAGGCCAGTATGATTTAGGCTTTGTGCAGGTGATAGCGTGGTGCTGCCACAAGCTGGGACTGCCTGTACTGCAGGATGTCAATGTGTCGGCCCAGCAGGAGGCAGTGCTGATGTTCATACGCTCGCCGCGCACTCTGGTTGGCTTTATGGTAGGGGCCGGTCTGGCGGCATCAGGTACGATTCTGCAGGGCATCTTCAGCAATCCTCTGGCCGACCCGGGCATCATCGGTGTGTCCAGCGGTGCCACGGTAGGAGCTGTAATCGCCATCAGCCTGGGCGTAAATGCCGTGAACATGTTTGCCATGCCGGCTTTTGCCTTTGCAGGGGCAATCTGTGCGGTGTTCCTGACTATCGGACTGGCGACCAGAAATGGCAGGATTCCCGTGCTTACCCTGCTCTTATCCGGCGTTGTCGTGGGCATGCTGCTGGGGGCCATTACAGCCGCCCTGCTGGTGGTCATGGATGAGTACAAGCTGCAGCAGTATCTCTTCTGGACTATCGGCAGTCTGGACTACCGCCGCTGGGAGCATGTGCTTATGGGGGTAGGGCCGATTGTATCGGGCATAGTCATCATGCTGCTGATGGCACGTCACCTGAACATTCTGGCGCTGGGCGAGGCCGAGGCCAAGGCTGTCGGCATGCCCGTAGTAAGGTATCGCCTGATACTCCTGCTGGTTTCCGCCATGACAACGGCAGCCAGTGTATGCATCAGCGGCAGCATCGGTTTTGTGGGGCTGATTATCCCCCATATGATGCGCATGCTGGTGGGGCCGAATCACAGGCATCTTCTGCCGGCCAGCATCGTGGCCGGAGGGGTGTTCCTGCTGTTTTGCGATTCACTGGGGCGCGTCCTGATAGAGAAAACGGAGGTCAATGTGGGCATTATGACCGCCTTTCTGGGAACCCCGTATTTTCTCTACCTTTTGCGCAAAAACAGCAATATTGAAAAGTAAGCTGTGTACACACAGCATATGGATAAAATATATAGATTGCTATAATAAATATACAGAGGCTGGAGCGGCCATCCGTATTCAGCCCGTCATAATTTGAAAGTATGAGCTGCAAAAAATGTCGTCATTTTTCCCGCTGCAGCTGACGCCGGTTGTTTGCCGCAAAGCGGAAGCTGCGACGGGAGAGTGTATAGTATTTTTTCTTTAGGAGGAATATTTTATGAAAAACTGGAAAAAATTTTTTGTAGCTGCTGTTGCCGTAGGTGCGGTATTCACCGTCAGCCCTAGCGCTTCCGAGGCGGCTTATGAGCTGAATCCGGAGGTAAAGACTGCTACCCCGGCTCTGCTGGCCGCATCCCAGATGGGTGTGCAGACCTATGTAAATCCTGATTTGCAGGGGCTGACCGACAAGGATGCCATCGTGGTAATGACCTTTGGCACCACCTTTGCCGATAACCGCGCCAAGACCATTGATGCAACTATTGAGGGCATAAAGGCGGCACATCCGGGTGTCAAGGTAGTGACTGCCTATACCTCGCATATTATCATTGACCGCGTTGCGGCCAATGAGGGCATAAAATACCCTACGCCGGAAGAAGCACTGGAACAGCTGAAGGCAGAGGGATATACCCGTGTAGCTCTGGCAACTCTGGATGTCATTCCGGGCATGGAGTACAGCTACAAGCTGGGTGTATTTAACAACTACAAGCATAATTTCAAGAAGATGACTATCGGCACTCCGCTGATGTACTGGCAGGGCCAGGAAGAGCAGGCCGATGATGTAACAGAGGTGCTGAAGGCCTTTGCCACCCAGTTCCCGAAGACCAAAAAGGGCGAGGGCATCGTTATGATGGCGCATGGCACACCGAATATTGCCAACGCTTATTATGCCGTTATTCAGGAAAAACTGCTGGAAATGGGCTATGACAATGTATTCATTGAAACAGTGGAAGGCTGGCCAAGCCTTGAAACCATCATTCCTAAGCTGAAGGCAAAGAAAATCAGCAAGGTGACTATCATGCCGTTCATGATGGTAGCTGGCGACCATGCCAACAACGATATGGCCGGTGATGAAGAGGATTCCCACAAGAGCATCCTTGAAAAGGAAGGCATCAAGGTAGAGGCATACATCCATGGCATCGGCGAAAATCAGGCTGTGCGCGATGTCTTTGTGGAACGTGCCAATGCGGCCTGGGATGCTTTGGAAAATTGATTGCAAGTCTTTTGGATGGGCAGGGGCTGTTGAGGCTGTCTGATATTATCGACAACGCATCGTTCAACAGCATGAGTGCTCTCCACGATGCTATGAAGTAAATTTTGCCGGGCTGGCAGGAATTACAGGCAAAAAAACGGCTGTTGCGGCTATTGCAGATGCGAGGCAGAAAGCAATAGCCGTTTTTATTTGCTTTTTTATAACATTTGCTCTATAATGGTGATAATGATGCGAGATTGTAAATGCGAGGACGGGAAGGGAGCTGAAGCGTATATGATGGTTCACGGTGAGCTGGGCAATGTCCGCAAAAATATTGTGGACAGGCTGGAAGGGATGTACGGGCTGACAGTACCGGCAGGACAGCTGATTACCAGGGAGCTGGCGGAGGAAATGCTGGACGTGACAGGTGAGCTGTCACGGGAGGTTGCTGTATATCTCAACCGTCAGGGCAAAGTGCTTCAGGTATCTGTTGGCGACGATGCCACTGTAGATTTGCCGGAACTGCGGCAGAGGAAATCGGAAAGCCGATTGTCGGGCGTGCGTTGTGTGCATACCCATCCCAGCAGTGATACACGGCTCAGCGCACCGGATTTGTCCTCCCTCAGAACCATGCGGTTTGACGTCATGGCCGCCATAGGCCTGAAAGAAGGAAAGATATATGGCAGTATGGCCTTTTTGAGCGGCGAGCTGACGGAAAGCGGCGGCTATGTGGTGCATGGTACCCGGGAGCTGCCTCTGGGTGAGCTGAACCGTTATAATCTCATGCAGTTGGTAACTGCTATAAACAAGGAGCTGGGCAGGCATCAGCTAAAGGATACGGAGAAGCGGCAGGAAAGGGCGATTCTGGCCGGTGTGGACTATAATACATCGGCAGGCGGCTGGCGGATAGAGGATTCGCTGGCTGAGCTGAAAGGTCTGGCCGAAACTGCCGGTGCTGTGGTGGCAGGCCAGGTCATACAGAAAAAGGCAAAGCCTGACAACGCATTTTTTCTTGGCCGGGGCAAGGTGGATGAAATCGGCATGCTGGCGCAAAATACCGAAGCCGATTTATTGATTCTGGATGATGAAATCACACCTTCCCAGCAGCGCAATCTGGAAATGAGTACCGGGCTCAGGGTGGTAGACAGGACAGCGCTGATTCTGGATATTTTTGCCCAGCGGGCCCGTTCCGCGGCCGGTAAACTGCAGGTGGAGCTGGCACAGCTGAAATACAACCTGCCGCGTCTTGGCGGTCAGGGACTGGTGCTTTCAAGGCAGGGTGGCGGCATAGGCACTCGGGGGCCTGGCGAAACAAAGCTGGAAATGGACAGGCGGCGGATTCATGGGCGAATTCATGATTTGGAGGAACGTATTGCCAAGCTGAAAAGCCAGCGGCAGCTGCACCGCGTGCAAAGAAAAAATTCGCGCATTCCATCGGCGGCACTGGTAGGCTATACCAATGCCGGCAAGTCGACCATCCTGAATGCCCTGTTTGCAGGTGATGAGGTATTGGCAGAGGACAAGCTGTTTGCCACCCTTGACCCTACCACCAGGCTGATAAAGCTGGATGATAAGCAGGAGCTGCTGCTTACAGATACCGTGGGCTTTATCCAGAAGCTGCCGCACACGCTGGTAAGCGCCTTTCAGGCAACGCTTGAGGAAACGGTGGAGGCTGATTTGCTGCTGCACGTAGTCGATGCAAGTGATGCCAACTATGAGCTGCAGATAAAGGCGGTTATGGAGGTTCTGCGCGAAATTAATGCTCAGGACAAGCCGTCAATTTTTGTCTTTAACAAGCTGGATAAGCTGCCGGAGGCGGAGCAAAATAACGAATATGTTTTTGCCCGCATGCTACAGGGCCGGAGCGGTGTAGTTATTTCTGCTAAGGACGAAGCCGGCCTGCAGAAGCTGCGGGAAAAAATCAAGGCCTTTTTTGACAGAGGCCAGGTAGAGCTTACTCTCTGCATTCCATATGATAAAGGCTCCCTGGTAACGGAGCTTCACAATCTGGGCAAGGTAGGGTCCATAGATTATGATGAGCAGGGAACCGTGCTGACTGTAAAGATGTCCGTATCTGATGCAGAGGCTTTTCAGAAGTATGTGCGATAAATCAAAGGGTGGCGTTTTTGCTTACAGGGGCAGATATTTTATTACCACAGGTCCAACAGAGGTCAAATATTTGCCGTCGCAGTGATATCATCAGTCATGGTCATATTGATAGCGAAATGTTTCAGTTTTTACGGAGGGGTGTATATATGAGTACGGATGCTGTTTTATACCGGGAAGAGGGTGCTGTGGCCATTATTACCTTGAACAGGCCGCAATCCCTGAACTCCATGAGCATGGAGCTGGTGGAAGGTGTGCTGGAAGCACTGGCAAAAGGTGAAAGCAGTCAGGCTGTCCGGGTTATGGTGCTGACCGGTGCCGGCCGGGCTTTTTCGGCGGGCGGTGATCTGCCATCTCTTGACGGACTGCATTCGCTGGCCGAGCGCAAGGCCTTCATCACCAAGGTGGGCAGTATGGTGCAGGCCATCCATGCAGCCAGCAAGCCTGTGATTGCCATGGTCAATGGTGTGGCGGCAGGAGCCGGTTTCAATCTGGCAATTGCCTGTGATTTGATATATGCGGCCGAAGGCGTCAGGTTTATTCAGAGCTTTGTCAATGTGGGACTGTCACCGGACTGCGGCGGCTTCTTTTATCTGGCCAAATCTATTGGTCAGGCCAGAGCAAAAGAGCTTATGCTGACAGCCAAGCCTCTGACTGCGGAAAAAGCCAGGGATTGGGGACTTATTAACGACGTACTGCCAGCTGCAGAGCTGACAGACAAGGTTATGCAGGTTGCCGTGACTATTGCGGCCAAAGCACCTCTGGCCGTGGCCAAGACCAAAGAGGGTGTCAACAAGTATGGCGCCTCATTGGAGGAAACTCTGGCCTTTGAAGCAGAGACATCTGCGGTGCTTCTGGATACCGAGGATTTTCGCGAAGGCGTAACGGCCTTTAAAGAAAAACG
>NZ_JBJDWZ010000053.1:0-11962 GCF_051866355.1 Anaerovibrio sp.
TCTCCCGTGATGCCCTCATCCAGCGCATCAACGCTGACCTGGCAAATGACCTGGGCAATCTCCTGCACCGTACCCTGAACATGGTAGGCAAGTTCCAGGACGGCGTGGTTCTGGCGCCTGCGGGCCGTTCTGAGATTGACGAGTCGTTGATTGCAGATGCCATGGAGGCTGTCAGGGTCTTCGATGAAGGCATGAACAGCATGAAGATAAGCAGTGCCATCAAGTCCGTCTGGGCCTTCATCAGCAGGGCAAATAAATACATTGATGAAACCGCGCCGTGGGCGCTGGCCAAGGATGCGGCAAAGAAGCAGGAGCTGGCCAATGTCATGTACAACCTGACGGAGGCCCTGCGCATCATCAGCGGCCTGATTCTGCCGTATATGCCATCCACAGCCGAAAAGCTGTGGCAGCAGCTGAACCTGCCGGGCAGTATAAATGACCTGCGGCTGGCTGATATGCAGCAGTGGGGCGGCACGCCGGCCGGCATGCACATCGGCGAGGCACAGCAGCTTTTCCCGCGTATTGAGGTGGAAGCGCCGAAGGCGCAGGCCGGCAAGGAAAGCGGCAAGCAGGCGAAGGAGCAGAAAAATCAGAAGGCTCAGAAGAATAATCAGGCGAAGCAGCAGGACGCGGCCGTGCCTGACGAAATCAGCATAGAGGATTTCAGCAAAATCAAGCTCCGGGTGGCCGAGGTGCTGTCGGCCGAGCCGGTGCCAAAGGCTGACAAGCTGCTGAAGCTGAAGATTGACCTGGGTGACGAGCAGCGCGAGCTGGTGTCAGGCATTGCCCTGAAATACAAGCCGGAAGAGCTGATTGGCAAGCACGTCATCGTGGTGGCCAACCTGAAAGCGGCAAAAATCCGCGGCGTGGTTTCCCACGGCATGATTCTGGCCGCCTCCCATGATGATGAGCTGCAGGTGGTAACCGTGGATATGCCTGTGGGCAGTGAAGTACGGTGAGCCGGAGTACAGCAAGCGACATAAGTAAAAATGAGTAAAGGTACAATGAGCAAAATAGAAATTGTGCAGGATTTGAATGACTTTCCGGCAGGCTCCGAGGCGGGAGCCTGCACGAAAAAAAACACTGCCTCGTTGGTGGATACCCATGCCCACATAGATGTGGACAGGTTCGACGAGGACAGGGAGGCAATGCTGGACAGGGCCAGGGCCGCCGGCCTGTCAGCTATCATCAACATGGGGGATTCCATCGTGTCCTCCGCCCGCTCCGTGGCCATGGCAAAGCAGTACGATATGGTGTATACAGGCGTAGGCATCCATCCGGAGGAAGCACGGCCTATGACCCGGGAAGATGAGGATCTGCTGGCAGGCTGGGCGCAGGAGGCAAAGGTGGTTGCCATCGGTGAAATTGGCCTTGATTATTACTGGGTCAAGGACGAGGAACAGCGGAAGCTGCAGAGGGAGCTATTTATCCGCCAGCTGGATATGGCACGGCAGCTCCATCTGCCTGTCTGCGTCCACGACCGCGATGCCCACGGGGATACGCTGGCCATACTGAAAAAGGAAGCCGTGGGTGTCCGTGGTGTGATGCACTGCTATTCCGGCAGTCTGGAAATGGCAAGGGAGCTGATGAAGCTGGACTGGTTTATCGGCGTGGACGGCCCCCTGACCTTCAAAAATGCCGCCAAGCTGCCGGAGATTGCACAGCGTCTGCCTCTTGAGCGGATTCTGGTGGAAACGGACTGCCCTTACATGGCTCCCGTGCCCATGCGTGGCAAGCGCAACGAGCCTGCCTACGTGTACCATGTGGCGGCAAAGCTGGCCGAGCTGAGAAAGGTATCTTTTGATGAAGTTGCCCTGCAGACTACCAGCAATGCACAGGAATTATACGGCAGATTATGATAACATACACAAAAAATATGCAAAAATTTCTCAAAGTGGCGGGGCGTCCCAAAAGCCCCGCCATTTCTGACTTTATATCGCGTTCAAATCAGCTTAAATGCCTTCAAAAGTGGAGAATAAACACTTTGAAATTTGACAGTTGAACAATATTGTGATATAGTAGCACACATAATCACATAAGGGGGTATTAAATGACCTTAAAGAGACTATATGTCCGATGCAGAAGGGACGTCCGGTATCCTATCAGTGTCGGCATCATGTGTGGAACAATGATGCTTTCCGGCTTCATTTCTAACAGGCATGTGACAATAGCGGTTGATGGCCAGCAGCTTGAGCTGAATACACCTTATAAGGTACCTGCCAACATTCTCAGTCAGGCAGGCGTGGCTATGCTGGAGGGCGATGAATACGCGTTTTCAGAGGATGACAAGGGCAATCAGGTGCTGACTGTAAAGCGCGCCGTGCCTGTAGTCATAGAATACAATGGCAATAAAGAAACAATTTTAACCTGCAAATCTACCGTAGGGGAGATTTTGGAGCCGTATGGCTATGTAGGTAGTGGTTACGAGGTCAATTACGGGCTGGATGCAGCTGTTGTAACCGGTATGAATATCCATGTAAAGGATGTTCCGGTAGCACCGCCTGTGGCAGAGAATACTGTCAGCACCAATCAGGGTGAAATGGCCTACGCAACCTGTATATCAATGGAGGCTAGTGCCTACCTGCCGACTGACGGCAACGGGGCAGGCATTACCGCCACAGGAGCTGTTGCCCGGCGAGGTATCGTGGCAGTAGATCCTGACGTGATTCCGCTGGGTACCAGGGTGTACATTCCGGGTTATGGAACTGCCGTGGCTGCCGATACGGGCGGAGCTATCCGAGGAAATAAGATAGATTTGTGCATGGAAAGCTACGGCGAGGCAATCAACTTTGGCCGCCGTTCAGTAGAAGTATACATACTCAACTAAATACCGGATAACTGTTACAAGACAGTAAGAAGCGGGGAATAGTACAGGCAGAACAGCCCTTTACTAGTCCCCGCTTCTTATTTGTGCCTGCCATTGGTACAATTTACATAAAATAAAAAATTTGCACAAAATAAGGTGCTTCCCGATTGAAAAAAACTCAGCAATAACGTAAAATGTATATATAATAGTGTGTTATCGCAGATGGGGGATATTATGGGCATGGACATAAAACAGGAAGATATAATCCTGCTGACCAAAAATTTAATAAACGAATACTTGCATGATGGGAGTGTCGAGGAGCTGTCCATGCTGCTGGATGAGGATGTTGTGGCCTACAGCCATCTGCACATCAACTATGTCCGGGGAAGCTGGAACGTGAGGCAGTTTCTCAGCAGGCAGTACGAGCGGCTGGCCCCGCTGGAAATGAACAGGTGCAAGTACAGATACAGTACCACCGAGGAGGGCGCCTCGGTGATAGCAAAGATGATTTTAACATGCACAAAGGTGAAAAGGCTTATCTTCCTCAACATGATTGTCATGTACAGGTATCGGGAAAATGACTGCCCTTTGATTACCGGCATACATATCTACAGGGATTTCCGGCATGAGAACACCTTCCGCATGGTCAGCACCGGCAAGGTAAACGGCAGGGCGGCCGAATACCTGAACACCTACGACGAGCTGACAGGCATCTATAACAAGCAGGCCTTTTATGACAAGACACAGGAAATGCTGCAGGAAAATCCGGATAAGAGCTTTGACCTCCTGCGCATCAACATAGAGCGGTTCAAGGTGCTGAATGACCTGTTCGGCGAGGCTGTGGGCGACAAGCTGCTCCGGTACATCGGCCGGTTCCTGAAGGAAATCAACCTGCCGCTGTGCGTCAGCGGCCGTCTTTATGCCGACAATTTCGTGGTGTGCTACGAGGCAGGCAAGGGCGATTCCCAGCGCATGATCAACACCATGCAGATGATGGCGGACAGCTTTGCCCTGAACCACCGCACCGTGCTCAGCTTTGGCCTGTACCGCATTGATGACAAGAGCCTGCCTATCAGCGTCATGTGCGACAGGGCCAACATGGCTCTCTGGAAGGCCAAGGGGAATTTCAAGACGCCGTACTGCGAGTATGATGAAGACATGCGTCGGCAGGTGCTGAAGGAGCAGAAAATCATCAACTCCATGGAGCGGGCCATCGAAAACAAGGAGTTTGCCATCTATCTGCAGCCGAAGTACAACCTGCAGGATGAGTCCATCATAGGTGCGGAGGCGCTGGTGCGCTGGAACAGCCGGGATAACGGCTTTATTGCGCCGAGCGATTTTATTCCTGTGTTTGAAAACAACGGCTTCGTCTACGAGGTGGACAAGTTTATCTGGGAGGAAACCTGCCGCTATCTGCGGAAATGGCTGGACGAGGGCCGCTATGTGCAGCCGATTTCCGTCAACGTGTCCAGGATAGACCTGTATGACCCGAAGCTGGTGAGCTATCTGGTCGGCCTGCGCAGCAAATACAAGCTTCCGCCGCGGTATCTGGAGCTGGAGATTACGGAGAGCGCCTATACCGAGGACCCGGAGCAGATTATCAGCATGACGAAGCAGCTGAGTGACGCCGGGTTTACCATCCTGATGGATGATTTTGGCAGTGGCTATTCATCGTTGAATATGCTAAAGGATATCCAGATAGACACGCTGAAACTGGATATGGGTTTTCTGAAAAGCTCTGACCATTCTGCCAAGGGAGGCAATATACTGGCGGCAATCATGCAGATGGCGCACAGCTTGAAGATGCAGACGATTGCAGAGGGTGTGGAAACCAGGGAACAGGCCGAATTTTTAAAGAAAATCGGCTGTCAGTGCGTGCAGGGCTTTTACTTTGCCAGGCCGATGACGGCGGCGGAGTTTGAAAAGCTGCTCTAGGAAGCGCTTCATCCGGCGGGCATGTACAGAATATAGGCAATCAGTGCCGCTATGATAAAGGAAGGGCCGTAGGGAATAAAATCCTTGCGGCTCTTTTTGGTGAGCAGGATTGCCAGCAGTGCCCAGATGCCGCCGATGATGATGCCCCCCAGGGCGGTGAGCTTCAGGGCGGCAGGGTTCAGCCACAGTCCCAGGGCGGCAATCAGCTTGATATCGCCGCCGCCGATGCCGCCGCGGGTGATGACGGCCAGCAGCAGGAAAGCAAGGCCTGCCAGCAGGGCACAGGACACATGCTGCAGCCATGCGCCGGTGAAGAGCAGGCTGTGAAGCAGGCCGAAGATGGCAAAGAGCGCCAGCTGTTTGTCAAAGATAATCTGCTGCTCCATATCGCTGCAGAACATCGTCAGCAGGAAGGCGGCATAGATGGCGAGGAAAAAAACTTCTCCCGCCGACCCGTGGAACAGGTTATATGCAGGGAGGGTATCGGCAAGGGGGTATTTGGCCAGCAGCAGGCAGAAAAAAACTGCCACAAGTATTTTTAGGCTTCGCATCTGCCAGGCGGGACATGTCTTGAACGGAAAGGATAATTCACTGAAATTTTCCTGAAAGAGAACGTTCTGCCAGCAAGACAAAAGACCCACTAAAAAGAAAAAGATGAAAAGTATTATTGTAAAAACCACGTTTTCCATTATTTCACACCTCATTGAATATGACCAAAAATAAGGACAAAAGTCCCTTTACACCATTTGAAAAAATGCTATTATATATACAGTAGATATTATAAAACATACTCGGAGGATTTAAAAGCCTTTTTATGGGGGAGGGAGCTTTTATTTGCGGGTGGCGTGCGGTGGCTTCTTACTGTTTTCGCTGCAGCCCGAGTGGCTGCGGCGATGTACGTGGATGTAGGCGGGAGAAGGCCTGCAGGTCATTTGAGTATGGGGAAAAGGAATGATGAATATGTTGCCAAAGCTTTCCAAGAGTTTGCGTGAACTTTCGGAAAAGATTACCTATCGGCATTGGGTGATGCTGGCGGGTGCGGCGAGCCTTCTTTTGGGCTTGCTGGTTTTTGTTACGCTCAATAACAATGAACCGAAGCAGGAAAAGACGGTTCCGGTAGATACCGTGCATGTGGTTGTGGCCAAGCAGGATATAGCACCAAAGACCATCATCAAGGAAGGTATGCTGGAGGTACGGGAAATGCCGGCGCACCTGGTGCCTGCCGACGCAGTCAGCGATGTGACGGACGTGGTCAACAGGCCTGCCAAGGTGCAGATTATGAAGGATGATATCGTCTCCAAGCGCAAGGTGCTGATGGACATCAGCATGGCGGGCTTTACAGGGGATATCCCGCCTAACTGCCGCGCAGTTTCCATAGGCATTTCCGATGTGACGGGCGTAGCCGGCTTTGCCCAGCCGGGAGATTTCGTGGATGTCATGATTATTTCCAAGAACGGCGACAAGATGAGCGGACGCATCATACTGCAGGATGTACTGCTGCTGGCCATCAACAAGGCTACGGATTCCCAGACCAGCGTGCCGAAGGAACAGGCTCAGGACGCTGCCAAGAAGGATGCCCAGCAGGGTGACGGCAAGGATGCCCAGCAGTCAGAAAATGTCAGCGCGGAAAAGGCCAAGACCAAGGCTATGGACAAGCTGGCCACGGCTACCCTGGCTCTGAGGCCGGAGGAGGCGCTGAAGCTGGTAACGGAGGCCCAGGAGGGCACGTTGTACCTGACCCTGCGTCCATACCAGCCAAAGGACAAGTTTACTACAGATACCAAGTATGTTCATTATTCCAGTGTACAGGCACCGAAAAAGGCTGATACGGGTGTCAGCCGTCCTGCTGCCGGCAGCTTGAACAGGCCGGCACCGGCTTCTGCACCTGCGTCCGGCCCCGCTTATACGGCGCCTAAGAGCGGCGGTGTAGAGGTGATTCGCGGAACCGCGGTGAGCAGGGAGGGATTTTAGTAAATGAGTATGGCTGCAAGAATTGAAAAACACATAAGAATATATGTTTGCGCAATAATGGCCATGGCCATTATTGCTGCCAACGCTGTTGCGCTGGCAGCACAGCCTATATGGATAGAGATAAACCAGTCCTATCTTTATCAGGCAGGCTATTCACCGATTACGAGGGTAGCTGTTGCCAATCCCGCTATCGCTGACGTTGTGGTGCTGGACAGGACCAAGCTGAACATCGTGGGCAAGGCCCTGGGCTCTACCAGCCTGTCCGTGTGGAGCGATAACGGCATGCGTCAGGACTTCGTCGTGTCCGTATGCAACACGGATACAGCCACGGCACAGTTCATCAAGCAGTCCATGGGGCTGGATGGCGTGCAGGTGGCCAAGGTGGGTGACAAGCTGGTACTGCAGGGTGTCGTGGAGAATCAGTACGAGATGAACAACGCCCTGGGGATTGCCAAGGTGTATTCCTCCGAGGACAACATCGTCAACCTGATTCAGATGAAAAACCCTACCATGGTAAATCTGGCGGCACTGGTTATTGATGTCAACAACACTGACAAGCGTGACCTGGGCATCAAGTATGCCAACCACGGCGGTATAGATGAAGGGGCACATACCATAACCTTTGGCAGCGTGGGCGAGTTCTACGGCGGCAAGACCGTCTATGACCTGACCGGACATCCTTTTATGGACGTAAATTTCATGATTCAGGCGCTGGAATCGAACGGCAAAATCCGCGTGCTTTCCCGCCCGAACATTACTACCTTGAGCGGTGAGGAGGCGGAAATCCTCATCGGCGGCGAGCTGCCGATACCTACCAGCAAGGATGGTGAGATATCTGTCGAGTGGAAGCCATACGGCATCAGGCTGAACATCAAGCCGACTGTCGACCATGAGAACAAGATTACCTCCACCGTCAAGGCCGAGGTAAGCGGCATCAACAATGCCGTGGCCGTGTCGACAACGGCAGGCAAGATTCCGGGACTCACATCCAGAAAGGCCAATACGGTGCTGACGGTACCGACCGGCCAGACCATGGCTATCGGCGGCCTGATGAACAGCGATGAGAGCAAGGTTATCAGCAAGGTTCCTCTGCTGGGAGATATTCCTATCATCGGTGAGTTCTTTAAGCACACCTCCACTTCCAAGGACAAGCGTGAGCTGATGATTCTGATTACGCCGACTATTGTAACCAGCAACGACCCTGTCAAGGGCAGTGAGAAGATGTTCAACACCCTTGACGAGCACAAGCGGGAGCTGGAGGATATGAAGGATATCTATCCGGGCGACCCGGCAACACGGGAGCCTGTCAAGAAGAAGCAGAGCCGGGTAGAGAAGGCACAGGCGGAGATTGATGCCGCCAAGGCTGCCCAGCCTGCTGCAGAGACAAAGACCGTCGCAGAGGCGGTGCCTGCTGCTGACACTGCTGTGAATGATACTGCTGCCGAGCCAAAGAAGCAGAGCTGGATAGAAAAGGCCCAGGCGGAGATTGACGCAGAGAAGGCAGACAGGGAAAAGGCTGAAAAGGAAGCGGCAATCAAGGCCGTGGAGGTAGCCGAAAGACCTGTTCTGCCGGAAGCAGACTGACAGATTATGAAGAAAAGGGAGGCCGATTATGCCGGAAGAGAATATTAGTGGTGTAGTGTTAACATTTTTCAGCACTGCTTCCTCTGTAGGAAAGACGCTGATTAGTGTCAATATGGCCTCGGAGCTGGCCCGTCAGGGCTATCGGGTATGTCTGGCAGACTACGACCTGCAGTTTGGCGATGTATGCAACTATTTGAAGCTGCCCTTTGAGCGTTCCATCAAGGACATTGTGGATGTGATGAAGAGAAATCCCGATGCTTCCCTCAAGGAGCAGCTGACAACATACCGTTACGGCACTGTTTCCTTTGATGTGGTGCCGTCACCGGAGCCGCTGGAGGATGCCTACAACGTGTCGGTGGAGGACTGCAAGAAGCTGATTGAGCGTCTGCGCCTGATGTACGACTATGTGATTGTGGACACCACCAGTATGTTCAGCGTGCTGAATCTGGCTATGCTGGATTTGAGTACCATCGTTACCTTCCTGGGGGTTGTGGATTTTATTCCGACCATCAAGAACATGAAGATGGGCAACGATACGGTCAAGACGCTGAACTACGATACCAACAAGATTCGTCTGGTTCTCAACCGCAGTGACGCCAAGACGAGGATTTCCATGGATGATGTGGAGCGTCTTCTGGGGCAGGGGTTCTATCATGTCCTGCCAAATGACTTCCAGTCAGCCAGCGAGTCCATCGTCACCGGTGTGCCCCTGGCCCTCAGCGGCTCGGACAATGTGCTGGCCAAGGAAATCAGGGTGCTGATTTCCCGCTATACGAATCGCGTATACAAGGAAAATGCCGATTTTAAGCAGACGATATATCAGAGTGCCAATACGGAGTATTCCGGCAAGCGTCAGAGTGGCTGGTTATCCAAGCTGTTTCATTAGGAGGTAGGCTACAATGCAATATAAGATAATGCTGGTGGAGCATGACCGCCTGATGCTGGAGCAGATGTCCAAGGTTATTGAAAACGCACCGGATATGGAGCTGGCCGCCAGGTTCCAGAGCAGTGGTGATGCGCTGGGGCAGGGCAGGGTGTTCAACCCTAACATTATTTTGTTTGATACTGACGTTGAGGGTGCTACAGAAAAACTGCGTGAGTTTGCGGGGTACTTCCCCCATGCGGCTGTTATCTGTACCGGTGAGAAGTGGATGGCGGATAAGACAAGCCACTACATTCAGGCCGGTGCCAGCGGCTATCTGATAAAGCCGTTTACCTACAACAGCCTGCGGGAAGCCATCATGACCTATGCCCAGAACGGCATGCAGCTTGATTCCAAGGTGATTACCTTTTTCAGTCCCAAGGGCAAGAGCGGCAAGACCACGGTTATATCCAATCTCGCCGTAGCCCTGTCAAGAATGACCGGGGAGCGGGTCGGTATCATTGATGCAGATTTGCAGTTTGGCGATATGGCGGTTTTCTTCAATCTGGAGCCGCAGAGTACCATTGTGGAGGCGGCGCGTGATGCCAAGTTCCTTTCGCCTTTGGATCTGCGTTCATATTTTACGAAGGTTACAGACAAGGTTTCCGTGCTTTGCGGCACTAAGAAGCCAAGCCTGATAGACAGGGTGAGCATCGCCAACCTTGAGGCTGTCATCAAGATGGCAAAGGCGGCGTTCAAATATGTGCTGGTGGATGTGCCACCGGGATTCAACCCTACCTCCATTGCCGCCGCGGAAATGAGCGACTACACCTATGTGATTGCCATGCTGAATGGCGGCTATGAGATAAAGCATGTCCAGCGGTCGCTGGATGTCTTTGAGGCCTGGGATGACTTCGAGGACAGGGTGCGGGTGGTGTTTACCCGTGTCGTGCCTTGCAACAAGGAAGCTCAGGAAAAGATATCCGATGCCATTGACTATGATGTGGATGTGCTGGTGCCAAATGCCTATATGATGGTGTCCAAGGCGGCGGACAATGGCCAGATGGCTCTGGATCTGGAGCCGGAAGGTCAGTTTGCCGGCAGTATAAACTCTCTGGCTGATATAATTATTCATCAAAATGATACAGGGCGTGGTGCTAAGTGGTAATGCTAAATTTTGTGATTGCTGTTTTGGCGGCAATAGCAGTGTTCGGATTTGCCCTCTTCTTACTGCGGAGGACGAAATCAAAGGAGGACAGCCTGCAGAACCGCATGGCGTACTTCTCCGGCGTGGATGGCAGCCTGAACAATACTGCAGGGGATGGAAAAAAGAAAAGAAAGCGCGGCCAGTCGCTGGCAGAGCGCGGCAGGCTGGTTGTCCGCACCATAGCGGAGAGGGTCAGCGCTTTTCAGAAGGATAACAGTTTTGATTTGAAGATGCAGCAGGCCGCCTGGCCGTTATTAGGCTCCGAGTTTCAGGTTATCATGCTGCTGGTGGGGCTTTTGACCGGCATTGTGCTGGGGCTTCTGACGTTGAAGCTCTCCATGCTGTTCTTTGGCTTTATCGGAGGCGTGCTGGGCTGTATGGTGGCTCTGTCCATCACGATTCAGCGGCGCAAGGCCGCCTTTATGAACCAGCTGGGTGATATGCTCAGCATGGTGGCCAATGCCCTGCGTGCCGGTTTCAGCTTTATGCAGGCACTGGAGCATACGGCCACGGAGATGAGCGATCCGGTGCGGCTGGAGGTCAGCAAGGTGGCTCGTGATGTCAATGTGGGCATGCCGCTGGAGGAAGCCCTGAACAACATGACAAAGCGTGTGCAGAGCCCTGATTTCAATCTGGTGGTGTCTGCCGTGCTGATACAGCGTCAGGTAGGTGGCAATCTGGCCCAGATTCTGGATGTTATCAGTGAGACCATCAACGAGCGCATCCGCATGCGCCGTGAGGTCAGCGCACTGACAGCCCAGGGGCGTATGTCCGGCCTGATACTGGTAGCTCTGCCATTTGCACTGGCAGGACTGCTCAATGCGATAAATCCGAACTATCTTGACCCGCTGTTCAATGAGCCCTATGGCCGTATAGCTGTAGGTGGAGCCTTGGTTATGATTATCATTGGCTGTGTGGTTATCAAGAAGATTGTTGACATAGATATGTAGCTTTGGTTATGACGCCGTTTTGCGGCGCTAACATATTATTATTATTTATTATCTATAGGAGGAATGATTATGTTCACTATTCTCTATCATCTCAAGAACCGTTACATGAGCCAGAAGGCGCAGGGTATCGTGGAGTATGCCCTGATTCTTGCTTTCGTAGTAGCTCTGGCAGTTGTTCTGACCAGCGATGGCGGCCTGTCTGGTGCAATCAATAAGGTATTTGGTACTACTGCTGCCCAGATTAACAAGGCAAACGCTCCTGCTAACTAATCATTGATGTCTATTGTTAGATTTGTTTGTCATGGGAGGGTGCATACGTGTTTGCATGGCGTGATAGCTTGATGAAGGTTTTTTCTAAGGGTCAGAAGGCTCAGGGGCTGGCAGAGTACGCACTGGTTTTGGCTTTTATTGTGGCTTTGGCAGTTGCAGTGAGTATGACCGGAGATAGCTTGTTAAAGGATGCTGTGCATGATGCGTTTGCGTATGTTACCGAGGTATTGCAATCCTGGCTGGCAAATTTGTAATGGTTTGTAACTGTATCTTAGTTGTAGATGGGCCGCTTGTGATGAGGATGTCACAGGCGGTACATCTATGATTGGTTATCATATTGACTTTTTATTGCAGGGAGGCAGTTGTATGTTGAAAAG
>NZ_JBJDWZ010000053.1:12062-19348 GCF_051866355.1 Anaerovibrio sp.
TGATTGGTTATCATATTGACTTTTTATTGCAGGGAGGCAGTTGTATGTTGAAAAGACAGAAGGCACAGGGCATTGTGGAGTTTGCTGTGGTGTTGCCTCTTTTTTTGTTGCTTTCGATGGGAATTGTTTATTTTGGTCTTGCTTTCAGCGATTATTTAACTATGAGTAATACAGTCCGCAGTGTGGCCCATGAGGCATCCATGAAGAAGACTGATGATGAGTATACAAGCGTGATAAAGAATTGTTCCACCGGTGTTGTGCTGGTGAGCGATATCTATATATGGGAGCCTGTGAAGGATGATAATGTCAATACATCGTATTTGAATGTAAAGTACAATACCACTACTAAAAATGTCGATGTAACAGCTGAGGCAAAGTTTAATCCTGATAGCGCGATTGCTTATGCGGTAATGAACACTTTGGGGCAAAAAATCGGCAATGGCATGCAGATTAAGTACAGTATGTATTCAGATGTGAGGGCAAAGGCAGAAGCCTCCGGCAGCTAAAGGAGTGGTGAAGGGTGACACTATTAGAGAGATTGGGGCGTCCTAATCAGGAGAATACGCAGGTGCAGATTTTTACTGCCATGGCCTCTGATCCTGCCGAGGTAGTTGACAGTGCCTTTGTCAGCATCAAAAAGAAGGTGCATCAGCGGCTGGTGGAGGAAATGACACCCAGCGAGCAGATGATTCTGTCCGCTGTCCATCAGGATGCGGCGGCTGTGGAGCAGGTTATCAGCAGTTATCTGGAAAAGGTGCTGGAGGATGACCCTTTTGCGGTGCCGGTCAGTGAAAGGGCCAATGTTGTCTCGGAGCTGAGGGATGAGATGCTGGGACTGGGCCCGATTGAATCCCTGCTGAGGGATCCGTCTGTAACGGAGATTATGGTCAACGGCCCTAAGAAGGTGTTTGCTGAGCGCATGGGCAAGGTAAAGCTAACAGATGTGCACTTCCATGATGATGCCCACGTTATGAACATCATCGAGCGTATTCTTTCGCCGATTGGCCGTCATATTGACGAATCCACCCCGCTGGTGGATGCCCGTCTGAAGGATGGTTCCCGTGTAAATATCATTATACCGCCCCTGGCGCTGTGCGGCCCGTGCATCACTATCCGAAAGTTTGCGGAAAAAGCATTGTCCGTGGAAAATCTCATCAGTTTTGGCACCCTGAACCGCAAGATGGCCGAGTTTATCAAGGCATGTATTCAGGCTCGCGTCAATATTCTGGTATCAGGCGGTACCGGTTCCGGTAAAACCACCACGTTGAACGTCCTTTCTTCCTTTATACCGGAGAATGAGCGTATTGTAACTATAGAGGATGCGGCGGAGCTGAAGCTGCAGCAGGAGCATGTGGTAACGCTGGAGTCCAGGCCTGCTAATATCGAGGGCAACGGACAGATTACCATTCGCGATCTGGTGAAAAATGCCCTGCGTATGCGTCCTGACCGTATTATTGTCGGCGAGGTTCGCTCCGGCGAGGCGCTGGACATGCTGCAGGCCATGAACACGGGTCATGATGGTTCCCTGACCACCGCCCATGCCAATACACCTCGTGATGCCCTGAGCCGTCTGGAAACCATGGTGCTGATGGCGGGGTTTGAGATGCCGGTGCGGGCAATCCGCGAGCAGATTTCCTCGGCGCTGGAGCTGATTTTGCAGCAGTCCCGTCTGAAGGATGGTACCCGTAAGATAACCTACATTACCGAGGTACAGCACATGGAGGGTGATATCATCACAACCCAGGATATTTTTCGCTTTGAGCAGACAGGCATGGATGAAAACGGCAAGCTGACCGGGCACTTTGTGGCAACAGGCATGCAGCCGTCCTTCATGGAGAAATTTCAGGCCAATGGCGTCAATCTGCCGGAGGACTTCTTCCAGCCGGATGAGTATATTCCGAGAGATGATGAGGATACAAGGGGATATTTCAGATGATTAAAGGATTGTTTGCCCTGGCGGTTGCGGGCTTTGTCTTTTTGGCGCTGTTCGGTATAATCAAGTCGAAGATTGTACCGCAGCAGGAAATAAATGAGCGCCTGAAATCCATCGAAGAGGATGTTGCGAGAGCATCTGCCAGGAGAAGGTCGAAGAAAACAGAGGACGGGGTTACGCCTTTCCGTGAGCGTGTTATCGTGCCGCTGGAGAACAGCATAGGGCGGGCGATCACCAACATGGCGCCGGCGGAGTGGTCCAGAAAGCTTGAGAAAAAGATAGCTTCTGCCGGCAAGGCAAAGGTCTGGTCAGTGCAGATGTATGCTATATTCTGGGTGGTGGCTCTGCTGGCAGGGCTGTTTTTCTCCATCCGCTATGTCAGTCATGCCCAGCATCTGGCGGCGGTTCAGTCCATGATGGTGATACTTCTGGGAGTAGCCATGGGCGGCACTATTCCGTGGATGGTGCTGAGGATACTGACCCAGAAGCGGCAGAAACTGATTCTGAAACAGCTGCCGGAGGTGCTGGATCTGCTGTGTGTCAGCGTACAGGCCGGTTTATCCTTTGATGCGGCACTGCGCCGTATTGTGGAGCGCATGGAAGGTCCGCTGATTGAGGAGGCTGAACACATGCTGGATGATATCCGTATGGGCCTCCCTCGCAGGCAGGCACTGAAGCTGTTGGGGGAGAGGTGCGAGGTACAGGATGTCAACCTCTTCGTGACAGCGATTATACAGGCGGAGAGGCTGGGTACCAGCATCGGCAAAACCCTGAGCAATCAGGCGGTGAACATGCGTGAGCGCCGCAGGCAGCTGATTAAGGCGGAGGCCATGAAGGCCCCGGTCAAGATGATTTTCCCGCTGGTGCTATTTATCTTTCCGGCTATTTTTGTAATAGTTCTCATGCCGTCTTTGTTGTCCATGATGAAGAATTTCCTCAAGTGAGGGTCCTATGTTATGAAAAAAATTATTATGGCGAGAGATGGTCAGCAGCCTGAGCTTTGTGTTCAGGTTGCTGATACTTTTTTATCCAGGTTGCGGGGGCTAATGCTGAGAACTCCTAGCAGTCTGCCATTGGGAACGGGACTGTTAATTGCACCTTGTACCAGTATTCATATGATGTTTATGCGTTTTGCTATAGATGTGGTGTATGTGTCTGAGCAGTACGAGGTAATTAAATGTGTAAAAAATGTCCTGCCGTGGATAGGTATCAGTGCTTCTTTTGACAGGAAAGCCTGGGGAGTGTTAGAGCTGCCGAGGGGGTCAATTGAAAGGTTTTCTATCAGGAAGGGGCAGATATGGGAGATTGTGCACAAGGACGGATGGTAAAATGATGAAGAAAATAAAGAGATTATTACTTAATGACGGTGTGCAGGAGATGTTGCGCTATGGTATAGTTGGTGGAATCTCCTTTTTAGTAGATATAAGCTTGCTGTATTTTATGCGAGAGTATATTTTTCCTCATGGGCAGCTTGGTGTATATTATGCCACAATGGCAGGTTTTTTGGGAGGATTGACAGTGAATACGCTACTATCGGTGCAGTTCGTCTTCAGGCAGCAGGATGTAGTAGCAAGCAAGCGAGGAAAAAATGTCAAGGATATAATACAGATTTTTATTATTGGCTTTACGGGGCTATTGCTGACGGAGGCCGGCATGTTTGTCGGAACAGAGATATGTGCTGGCAATTATTTACTGGTGAAAGTCGTTGTTACCGGAGCGGTATTTGTTTGGAATTATCTTGGCAGGAAGTTTTTTGTTTTCAGGCCAAGTGATGTATTGGTTGAGGCGTTATCCGACAGGTAATTTATGCATATGGGAGATGTAATGATGGGAAAAAAAGCGATTATTATAGGTGCCGGGCCTGCCGGATTGACAGCGGCTTACTATTTGTTGAAAAATACGGATATACAGCCAATTGTTCTTGAGCAGGATGATGTTGTAGGAGGAATTTCCAGAACAGTAAATTTTGCAGGCAATCGTATGGATATTGGCGGCCATCGTTTTTTTTCAAAAAGTGGTGAGGTTACTTCTCTGTGGGCAGAACTACTTCCTTTGCAAGGCAGGCCGGCTTTGGATGATAAGATGCTGAACAGGAAATGCCAGTTGGCTGATGGTGGTGCTGATCCGGAGAAGGTGAATGAGGTTTTTTTGTTACGCCATCGCATTTCCAGAATTCTTTATTTGCGAAAACTGTTTTCCTATCCTGTTTCACTTGGAATTGATACGGTGCGTAATCTTGGGTTCAGGCGAATGCTGGGGATTTGTTTCAGTTATTTGGGTGCTATGCTGAGAAAGCGCCCGGAAAAAAATCTGGAAGATTTTATGATTAATCGGTTTGGAACACGGCTGTACGAAACTTTTTTTGAGAAATACACGGAAAAGGTGTGGGGGCGTCATCCGAAGGATATTGGTGCTGAATGGGGAGCGCAACGTATCAAAGGGGTATCGCTGAAGAAGGTGCTGACGGATTTCTTTCAAAGAGCTTTGAGGATGAAGTCGAAGGAAACGGAAGCATCGCTGATAGAGAGTTTTCAATATCCTAAATATGGACCTGGGCAGCTCTGGGAAAAGATGCGGGATGAGGTTTTGCGTCTTGGTGGTGAGATATACATGTCTAGCAAGGTTGTGAGGTTGCTGTCAGATAGCTCCTGTGAGAGGCTGACAGGTGTGGTTTTCGAGAAGGATGGAGAAATACAGGAGCTTTCAGCAGAGTATATTATTTCCAGTATGCCGATAGCCGAGCTGGTGGATGCAATTCCGAATGATATGCTGGATAAGGATGTTAAGGATATTGGCAGAAATCTTCCTTATCGCGATTTTATGACAGCGGGTTTGCTGGTGGATAGATTGGAACTGAAAAATCGGACTAAGCATCCTACATTGGGGAATATTGTGCCAGATTGCTGGATTTATGTGCAGGAACCAGATGTTAAACTGGGAAGAATACAGATTTTTAACAATTGGTCTCCGTATCTGGTAGAAGACCCGTTAAAAAAGGTATGGCTGGGACTGGAATATTTTTGCCAGAAGGGTGATGACCTATGGCAGATGAAGAATGAGGATTTTCTTGCTTTTGCTGAAGATGAGCTAAAAAAAATCGGGGTTATCAGGGACGGCTGTGTTGAAAAGGGCTGTGTAGTGCGTATGGAAAAAGCCTATCCGGCTTATTTTGGTACATATAAGGATTTTCCTAAGCTGCAGAAGGCTCTGGATGAAATTCCAAATCTGTACTGTGTAGGACGTAATGGGCAACATAGGTACAACAATATGGACCATTCCATGCTGACAGCTATGGCTGCAGTACAGGCAATATCATCTGATTCCGCTGATAAAACTTCGGTATGGGGGGTAAATACGGAAACGGATTATCATGAAGTGAAGTAAAAGGAATACGTATGTTATGAAAATGATGTCTATAAACGAAGAAAAGTTAAAAAATGCTTTTATGTTTGTGTCCATGTTTTTGGGCGTCGTATTTTTGGTTGGTTTGGTAGATAATGATGCCTGGTTTTTGATGAATAGCGGCAGATATGTAGAAGCATTTGGTATCCCGCATATTGAGCCGTTTACAATTCACGAAAATCTGCATTTTGTTATGCAACAGTGGCTGTTCGCCGTGGGACTGTGGAAAATATACACATTATTTGGCATACATGGAATCATGGCTTTTTCCGTGGTTGCCGGGATTGTCCTGATATATTCCCTTTATCGCCTTAACTATCTGGTCAGTGATGGCAATAAAGATACAGCCTGTTTTCTGACATTTTTAATAGGAGTACTTATTTGTCTGGTGTTTGTGCGTCAGCGCCCACAGGTGGTTTCCAGCTTGGTTTTTATTTGGGAAATATATTTTTTGGAAAGATATAAGCCAGGAAACATAAAGAAAGTAGCTGCGGTATTTTTTGCATTTTCTGTACTTTTGATTAATGTACATGCTGCTATGTGGCCGATGCTGTTTGTTTTCATGCTTCCATATTTGATTGAATCAATCGTGGGGGAGAAAGCAACCTCGTTTGCAATGCGAACAACAAGCTGGCATTGCAAAGAGTTGGCTGTGCTGGCTGTGACTATATTTGTGGCGGGCTTTGTAAATCCTTATGGTACAGAAGCTATGATGTACACTGTTCATTCCTATGGCTATGATGAGATAAATCTAGTTGTAGGGGAAATGAAGGCATTAGGGATTCGCTCATTTTATGGCATGCCTATTATAATTATGTTTATTCTCGCTGTAGGATACAGCAGGATTAAAACACCTTTGCGTTATATTTTGCTTAGTGCAGGAACGGCGCTTATGGCTTTTTTAGCTTTGCGAAGCGTATTTTTGTTTCTTTTGTTTGGGGGTATGTCATTAGCATATTTTATGAAAAACTGGCAGGGAGTAGAACTAAAACTGGACAATAGCCGTGAAGCTGTACAAAAGAGAAAATTGTTACTGATGATGATGGCTTTTATGGATGTTTATGTTATCCATAAAAGGTGGGATATATTTTCTGGTATGTTCACGCTGTCAGATATAAAAAATGCAGTTTTGTTATTTTTGATGTTTTTTATAGTACTGACTATTATTTTTTCAATACTATATATGAAAAAACATCGTAGCATGTGTACAGTTATGCTCGGGTTTTCGTTAGTTGGATTTGTACTTGCGCCGTTATTTTTTGACATGATTTCAAAACCTGTAGTACCTAGAGGATTGGAGGCATCTGCCAAAGTGATTTTGGAGCAAGGGAATAAAGAGGACATTGTTTTGTGGACAGGGTATAATGATGGATCTTATATGGAATTCCATGGTGTGCGATGTTATCTTGATGCCCGGGCAGAGATATTTATGCCGGACATTAACAGGAAGAAGAATATCCTAAATGAATATGTTTTATTGCTGGCAGGCAATATAGATTACAGGGATTTTGTACGCAGATATAATTTTACTCATTTTCTAACTACGACAAAGGATCCTTTATATGAAAGTCTGAAGCATGATGATAATTATATATTAATTTTTGATTCGTTGAAGGAAGGAATTGATGACAGTATAGGTGAAGATGATCCCTATGCGGAGTATTATCGTGTTTATGCAGTGAAAAAGCAATGACTTTAAGTAGCTTCTTGCGAGTGCGGAGAAGGACATAAAAAAACGGCCGCCCATTTTAGGAGGCCGTTTTTTTATGTTCCCTTATTTTGATTTGTAAGGTTGGCAACAATCAGCTCTCCCAGCTGATTATGCCATCATCGTCGCTGTTGCCCAAGCTGACATCGTAGGAGGCATTGCCGCCGCCGGTAGTGGTAGTGCCGCCGGCACCGCCGCCGATGTTAGTCTGGTAATACCTGCCCTTGCCGGTGATTTCAATGC
>NZ_JBJDWZ010000054.1:0-3299 GCF_051866355.1 Anaerovibrio sp.
CAATCAGCCGTCCCGGCAGCAGCTCCTTCATGCCGTTCTTGATTTCCTTGCGCTGGTATTTTTCAAAATCACGCAAAAGGCGCGCATCCAGCTGTTCAAGGGTCAAGGCCGGCTTCAGGTCTACCTCCAGCTCCAGAAAATGCCCGCTGTCCAGAAGCTGTGCCGCCTGACGGCTCAGGGACAGGATAATCGGGCCGCTGACGCCAAAATGCGTGAACAGCATCTCCCCGAACATATCCGAGACCTTTTCGCCATCAGAAAGCAGGACGGCGCGTACATTTTTCAGCGCCAGTCCCGAAAGCTCCTTTACCCAGTCATCCTCCGTTTCCAGCGGCACCAGTGCCGGCAGCGGCTTCACCACATGATGGCCTGCCTCTGACGCCCAGCCGTAGCCATCTCCCGTGGAGCCTGTTCCCGGATAGGAAACGCCGCCCGTAGCGACAATTACCGCACTGCCGTGGTACTCACTTCCGTCAGCAGTCCTGACACCTGCTATGCGCTTCCCGCCTCCGGCAGCATCCTCCAGCAGAAGCCCTGCCACCCTGGCATCAGTCACCAGCCGTACGCCCAGCTCATGCAGGCGCAGTACCATGGCCTCCACCACGTCGGCGGCCCTGTCGCTGACAGGAAAAACCCTGCCACCGCGCTCTGTCTTGACAGGCACCTCCAGCCCCTGAAAAAAAAGCTGTACATCTTCATTATCATAGGCCTTCAAACAGCTGTGCAAAAACTTGCCGTTGCCGGGAATGTTCTTAATCAGTTCCTGCTTTTCCGCCACATTGGTAATGTTGCAGCGCCCCTTGCCGGTAATCAGCATTTTTTTGCCTGGCCTGGCCATCTTTTCCAGCACCGTCACCTGCGCGCCATTTTCCGCCGCCTTGATGGCCGCCATCATACCGGCGGGCCCGGCTCCCACCACGATAATCCTGTCCATGTTTATTTCATCTTCCCTGCTGTCCATCCAGTCACGACTCCTTGTGCGAAGCTCCGGCAGGCGTCCCTGCCACGTCGCCCGCAATTTTTTTCAGCCTGTCAACCTCCCCGGCTGTCAGGCTTCGGTACTGCCCGCGCGGCACGCCCTCCAGCGTCAGCCCCGCAAAGGCTGTCCGCTTCAGCGACTGCACCCTGTGTCCCACAGCCTGCAGCATGCGGCGCACCTGACGGTTGCGTCCCTCGTGAATGGTGAGCTGTACCCGGCACCATGCGCCGTTATCCGCCCTCTCCAAAAGCCTTGCCCTGGCAGGTGCAGTCATGCCATCCTCCAGCATAACCCCTCTGCGCAGACGCCTGAGCTCGTCCTCCGTTATCAGGCCCTGTGCCTTGGCAATATAAGTCTTTTCAATTTCATACCTGGGGTGCAGAAGTCCGTTCATCAGCTCACCATCATTGGTCAGCAGCAACAGGCCTTCCGTGTCGTAATCAAGACGCCCTACAGGATAGATATACTCCTTCACCTCCGGCAGCAAATCCACCACCGTGCGGCGTCCCCTGTCATCCCTGACAGCAGAAATACATTTTCCGGGCTTGTTCAGCAGAAAATACAGCTTCTGCTTCGGAGCACCGATATCCACGCCGTCAACAGCTATAATATCCTTATCTGCATCCGCCTGAGTACCCAGCTCCATTACCGTCAGGCCATTGACAGTAACCCGGCCGGCCAGTATCAGGCGCTCCGCCTCCCGGCGTGAAGCCGCCCCGGCTTTGCTGATTATTTTCTGCAAACGCTCCATTACACAACCTCGCAACAATCTATCCCGCCATCCGGATTGCCTGACAGCAGGCCGGATGTATATTTCATCTTGACAATTCAGCTGAAAAAGCTGTACAGCATATAAGCTATCATGGCCACTATGACGCCCACGGCCACCACCGGCAGCGCCACAAAAATCAGGAACCAGATAATCGCTGCGGCCACCACAGCTCCGATAAGCCTGTATTTCCATTTCTGCCAGGCAGTCATGCCCTGACCGAAGCCAAAGCTGTACACCCGCGGCCCGCTGCCGCCATAGCTCCTGAAGCTATGACGAAAATCCCCCTCACGCCTGCCGGTATCCTCGTATACCTCGTCAAAGCTCTCAGGGCGGCCGCTCTCTGACTGCCTGCCTCCTGCCGCAGCATCGTCAAAACCGCAGTCCTCTATGGTAATATCATCGTACTCGATTTTTTCCTGTCTGGTCATAACCCTGACGATTGCATCGTCTTTTCTTTCTTCCATGAAAATACACCTCTTTTCACTATGCTGTCCCTGTCCTCCAGCCTGTCACGGCACTGGGCGGCCGTCAGGCCATTTTCCAGAAGCAGCTCCGGGGCAATTTCCGCCAGCGGCACCAGCACAAAGGCTCTTTCCAGCATGTAGGGATGCGGCAGCTTCAACTCCGCCGTATTCACCGACATGCCGGGAATATACAGCATATCCACATCAATAGTTCTGGCACCCCAATGCTCATGGCGCACCCTGCCCAGGGCCTTCTCGATTCCCTGACAGCTATGCAAAAGCTCAAAAGGCTCCAGACCTGTTTCCACAGCCACCGCACAATTGATAAACGGCGGCTGATCCAGCTTGCCCCAGGGTGGAGTCTCATACATAGAAGATACACACTTCACCTGAATTTTTTCTGTATTGCCCAAAAGCTCAATAGCCCGGCAGACTGTATCCAGCCTGCGCCCCAGATTGGCTCCCAGGCTGAGGTAGCAAGTATATTTTTCCATCTTCCCTTTTGCCTTCTTCCGTCTGACCTGCGGCTCCTAACGCTCCAAGGTTACAGCCACATCACGGAAAATTCCTGCCACCGGCGCTCCCGGCTTGTGTACAGTAACCGTAATATGCTCCAGCTTGCTGTACTTCGTCCACAGCATGCTGACGATCAGCTCGGCCAGCGCCTCGATGGTCTTCATCGGCTTGTGGCTCTCCTCCACCAGCTCCCTGACCTCCTGATATACCTCTGCATAGCTGATGCTGGCGCTCAGGTCATCATTCAGGCCCGCCTGATGCAGATCCAGTTCCAGTACCAGATCCACCACGAACCGCTGTCCCAGCTTGTTTTCCTCCGGCAATACACCGTGATAGCCAAAAAACTCCATCCCCGTAAGCGTAATCCTGTCCATACACAATCCCTTTCCGCCCTGCTGCGCCTTTCTATATCCTCATATCCGGCACAGGGGCCAAAGCCTTTTTCTACCGCTTCCTATTCCCTGCGGCTGCCTGCCGCCAGAATCGCATCCGTAATCCTGCACATCCTGCTGATCGGCAGCACATCATGCACGCGCATGATTTCACAGCCCTTGGTAATCCCCAGCAC
>NZ_JBJDWZ010000055.1:0-3294 GCF_051866355.1 Anaerovibrio sp.
CTTGTGCTTCAGAGAGGGACTTTATCCTTCCAGAATTATTTTATCATATAACAATTATCTTGCAAACAGCTTTTTCCTGACAGCCGCGGCGAGAAGCTCGGAGGTCACATCCTCTGCCAGCCCCAGATATTCGATCAGCCCTGCCTGAGAGCAGTCACGGCATCCCTGCACCTGATTATCCGCTATAGCCGTCACCAGCGCAGGCAACTGCAGAAACAACCTCTCCCATGTGGTAGAGCCGCCTGCCCCCAGCATAAGGTCTGCCTTATTCATGAACTCCGCCATGTTGCGGACCTGGCAGTGATACGACACAAAATCATACCGGCTGCAGAGCCGCTCCACCTCCTTGCGGCGCAGATTGGACTGCCCCACAATCACATCCACGGTAAAATTCTCCTGCAGGCCGCCCGCGGTCCTGCCCATTGTCCGTGCCGCTTCCTCATGCACCAGAGCCAGTGCCCGGACGGCCTTGCTGGTTTCATCCGTCAGGTCACTGCCCCCATAGAAAACCAGAATATTCTTAATCCGCCCGTCACGCCGCCGCAGATGCTTTTTCGCCTCGTAAAACTCTTCCCGCAAAAGGGCATGCTCCGGCCCCAGCAGCAGGCGGCAGTGCTCCGGCACCAGTCCCTGGTAACGGCTGTCCCTGTCGAGATAAAAATTCTGATCCAGCAGAATATCGCAGTCATGCCTGCGGTCAGCCAGATCATCTATGGCCATGATTTCCCTGACAACAGGACGCAAAAGGGATTCCCAGCGATAATCCAGCGCATAGCTGTCCACCACCAGCCTGTCCGCCATTCCCACGTACTGCCGCACAGCCGACAGGGTTTCCGCCGCATCCTGCTCCACCGGCACAGTCAGCCACTTTTCATAGCCCTGCAGGGCATCATTCTTCTCTGCCCGCGGCAGGATCAGCACCGAAAAGCCCTCCCTCTCCGCCAGCTCAATCAGGTTTCCGGGCAGCTCACGCATCACAAACACCACATCCGCCCCCTGATTCTTCCGCAGCTGTCCGGCCAGGGTCAGGCACCTCATCACATGCCCGCTGCCTATAGCGGCCGACGCATCCGCCCGGATAACAACCTTCATGCACATCTCACGCCCTTTCTGCTTCCTGCACAGCTCCGCTGTCGCTCACACATCCGGCAGCTGCCAGTCAATCGGCTTTTCGCCAATGGATTCCAAAAAACGATTTACCCTGGAAAAAGGCCTGCTGCCAAAAAAACCGCGAAAGGCCGACAGCGGGCTTGGATGGGCTGATTCAATAATCAGGTGCCGCGGATTGGTAATCATGGCCCTCTTGCGCCGCGCCGGCGCACCCCACAGCACAAAGGCCACAGGCTTTTCCCGCTCGTTGAGCAGGGAAATAATCCTGTCCGTAAAAATCTCCCAGCCCTTGTCGCGATGGGAGTTGGCACGATGCGCCTGCACCGTCAGCACCGTGTTCAGAAGCAGCACGCCCTGACGCGCCCAGGGCTCCAGACAGCCGTTGTTCGGCCTGCGGCAGCCCATATCCGTCTCCAGCTCCTTGAAAATATTTAAAAGGGACGGCGGCGGCGGCACATTGGGCAGCACCGAAAAGCTCAGCCCGTGCGCCTGCCCCGGCTCATGATAAGGATCCTGCCCCAGTATCAGCACCCTGGTATCAGCATAGCTGGTATAGTGCAGGGCATTGAAAATATCATACATGCCGGGAAAAACCTGCACCGACCTGTACTGATTAATCAGAAACTGCCGCAGTTCCCGGTAATACGGCTTCTGCATCTCTTCCGTCAAATACTGTTCCCAGTCATTTTTAAATATCCGCATACTGCATCCCCCGCCAAATCACACAATATCTACAACGCCTATTTTACTATGTGCTGCACAAAAAATAAAGCTGCGCAACAAATAAAGCTGTACACAGGACAGCCTAGCGGCAACGAAGCCCGCCGGAACAGGGCCCCATGCGCATAAACCCCGCACAAAAATAAGGCCGCACACGCCAAAAGCGGCCGCCCGGACAACGCCGGAACAGCCGCTTCTCTTCTCATGCTTAAGTTTTTAACAGGATTTATTAAACTTATCCACAAAACTATTCACATTGTGGACTATTCCTGTGTATAACCTGTTACTTATCCACAGTTATCAGCGTTCCATAGCCTCATGGAGATACTTGAGAACCTGTTCACCGGTCTCCATCTCCATTACCTTTTCCAGATGCGCCTTTGCCTCATCAAAGGTCACGGAACGAATCATTTCCTTGACGCGAGGAATAGATGGCGCGCTCATGCTCAGCTCGTTGATGCCCATAGCCATCAGGATGACAGCCGCATACGGGTCGCTGGCCATCTCGCCGCACATGCCGGCCCAGATGCCGTGGTCGTTGGCAGCCTTGATGGTACGATGAATAAGCTGCAGCACAGCCGGATGGAAGTGATTGTAGAGATAATGCACATTCGGATTTACACGGTCTACAGACAAGGTATACTGAACCAAATCGTTTGTGCCAATGCTGAAGAAATCCACATACTTGGCAAAGGTCGGCGTCATAACAGCCGCCGCAGGCGTTTCAACCATAATGCCAAGCTGTACGCCCTTGGAATACTCCTTGCCCTCATCCTCCAGCTCCTGCATGGCCTCTCTGACAAAGGCCCTCAGGCGGAGAATCTCATCAACGCTTACAACCATCGGCGCCATGATGGCGGCCTTGCCGAACATGCCCGCACGGAGAATAGCCTTCAGCTGCGGCATAAACAAATCACGGCGGTTCAGGCTGATGCGGATAGCGCGATAACCCAGGAACGGATTATCCTCATGAGGGATATTCAGGTAAGGCAATGGCTTGTCACCGCCGATATCCATGGTACGGATAACGCACAGCTCCCCGTCGCACGCCTCAATAGCCTTCTTGTAGCTCTCAAACTGCATTTCCTCGGATGGAATGTCCTCCCGTCCCATAAACACGAACTCGGAACGGAACAGTCCGACGCCCCTGTTGCCATACTTGGCGGCATTGGCGGCATCATTCGGGCTGCCGATGTTGGCGGCCAGCTGAACCTCCACACCATCCTTGGTAACAGCAGGCAGGTCACGCAGTGCAGCATAGCGGGCCTCTGCCTCCCTCTGCTGCTTCAGCTTTTCCATATACTCCAGCAGGGTAGCCGGATCAGGATCAATAATAATCAGTCCCTTGTGCCCGTCCAGAACCACCTTGGCCCCCTCCGGAATCTCATCCGTCTTGTGCTCGATGCCTACAACCGTAGGAATCGCCCTGGACTTGGCGATGATAACTGCATGGCAGGTGGTACT
>NZ_JBJDWZ010000056.1:0-19008 GCF_051866355.1 Anaerovibrio sp.
AGAAGCAGTCAGAAAGCGGTTTGGTTCCGCCTTTTGGCTGCTTTTTTGTGGCAAGTTTTTGAAAAATAGTCCTTTTCATAAAAAAATCACAAAAAAGATTTATATTTTTTCCGAAAAATGAAGGATTTCTGATTCTTTTCGCGAATGAAAAATATAGGGTATTTTTTCGGAATATTTTATGACGATGCGTCAGGTTTTTGTACGCTATTTTTATGCAGGGGAGTATTTATATGCCATTTGATTTCTCTATACCGGTACAGTATCATGGTTTGTTGTCGACAGTGGGCTTTCGGGATATTGTGGACATTCTGCTGGTAGCTGTCATTCTTTACAAGTCCTATGAGATGCTGAAGGACACCAGGGCCATAACGCTGGCCAAGGGGCTGTTCATCATGCTGGGCGTGGCACTGGGAGCCTATATTCTTGAGCTGCACGCCATCTACTGGCTGCTGTCCAAAAGCATCTACCTCTTGTTCATGGCACTGCCGATTGTGTTCCAGCCGGAGCTCAGGCGCGCCCTTGAGCGCATCGGGCAGGGCAAGTTTCTGGGCTCTGCCGTGTATCTGAATGCAGAGGAAGCGGATACGCTGGTCAATGAAATCGACAAGGCCGTGTTCAACATGTCTGCCAAAAAGATTGGCGCCCTGCTGGTACTGGAGCGGGAAATCGGCATTAATGAGATAATCGATACCGGCATCAGGGTGGACGGGCTGGTGACGGCTCCCTTCATGATGAATGTATTTATCCCGAATACGCCGTTGCATGACGGAGCGGCTGTCATCCGCGGCAATCGCATGATTGCGGCGGGGTGCCTGTTGCCGCTGACGGAGAACCGCGGCCTCAGCACGGAGCTGGGAACACGGCACAGGGCGGCCCTGGGGCTTTCTGAGCAGTGCGACGCGGTGGTGGTGATCGTCAGCGAGGAAACGGGAATCGTTTCCATCGCCGAGAATGGCCGCATTACCAGGCGGCTGAACTCCGAACAGCTGAAGGAACGCCTGCGTCCGCTGTTTATCAAGGCGGACCCTACCATAAAGGTGCAGGATATCAGAAATGCGATTGATGCTTGGAGGAAAAACAAATGATGGTAAATGTGCGCAATTTGTTTCGGCGGAATCTTCCCGTCAAGGTGCTGGCCCTGATTGCGGCGGTCATCATGTGGGGCTATGTCATGAACGAGGAAAATCCTTCCGTCAATGCAACCTATACTGTGCCTGTGGAGATTGTCAATGCGCCGGAGGGCTATGATGTGAACATGAATGTCAAGGAGGTGCGGCTGAAGGTACGGGCGCCGCGGGCCTTGATGGCAACGGTGCATGAGGCTGATTTCAAGGCGGTTATTGACCTGTCCGGCAACACGGAGGGAGAGTATGAGGAAAGGATAAAGGCAATGGTGCCCCAGGGCTTCGAGCTTTTGGAGCTGTCTGACGAGGTGGTCAACGTCAGCATGGAGAGCCTGATTGCCCATGGCGTACCGGTGGAGATAGCAGTGAGCGGCAAGCCGGCCCAGGGCATGGACGTGGGCCGGGTTCAGCCTGTACAGCAGTATGTCAATGTGTACGGGCCGCGCCATCTGGTGGAATCCATAGTCAAGGCCACCGGCAAAATCAAGCTGTCGGACAATACGGCCGACTTTACCATGCGGGTGCGCCTGACGGCGGTAGATGCTGATGGCAACATGGTCAACAATCTTTCCGTCCTGCCGACAGAGATGGATGTAACCGTGCAGCTGGTACCGGGCATGGGCAAGAAAATCGTGACGGTGAAGCCGGTGGTGAACGGTATTCTGCCGGAGGGCTACAAGCTGGGCGGTGTGACGGCGGAACCTGCTCAGGTGGAGATTAGCGGCCCGACCAGGCTGCTGGCGGATATCAAGAGCCTGGATACGGAGCCTGTGTCCCTGGCGGGCATGACGGAGAGCAGCTCGTCCGATGCGGCCCTTGTACTGCCTGACGGCGTGACTGCGGCGAACAAGACTGTTAGTATAAGTATCAAGGTTAATAAAAAATGATAAGAATTGCAAATTTTAATGTCAGGTTTGATGACACAAGGAGTATGGAGGAGCTGGCGGCCGAGCGTCTGGGAGTGTCCGTCAGCGAGATAGAGGGAGTACGGCTGGTCAGGAAGGCCGTGGATGCCAGGCGTTTTCATGGTGCGCCCATACGGTTCGTGTATATACTGGATGTGGCGCTGTCCTGCAGTGAGAAAAAGGTGCTGAAAAGATGGCACAAGGACAGGAATATTGACGTCGCTCCGCCGGAGGCGGCAGGGAGCCGCGGCCTGCGCGCCATGCAGGCTGGTGAGCTGCCGCCCGTGGTGGCGGGCTTTGGCCCTGCCGGCATGTTTGCGGCGCTGACCCTGGCCAGGCACGGCTGGCGTCCGGTGATAGTGGAGCGGGGCCGTGATGTGGACAGGCGGCATGAGGATATTGCCCGTTTTTGGGGCGGCGGCGCCTTTGACGAGAGCTCAAACGTGCAGTTTGGAGAGGGGGGCGCGGGAACCTTTTCGGACGGCAAGCTGACCACCCGTGTCAATGACCCGCTGATGGGGCAGGTGCTGGCGGATTTTGTGGCGGCCGGCGCCCCGGAGGAAATCAGGTATCTGCACAAGCCGCATATCGGCACGGACATGCTCAGGCAGGTAGTAAAGAATATACGGCAGGAGATTATCAGCCTGGGGGGACAGGTGCGTTTTGAAACCCAGGTTACCGGAATTGAACTGGATAGTGATGGCAGGCTCTGCGGCGTGCAGCTGAATGGCGAGGAAAGGCTGGCGGCAGGGGCTGTCTTTTTGGGCATCGGCCATTCTGCCAGGGATACCTACCAGATGCTTTTTGACAGCGGTGTGGCAATGGAGGCGAAGCCTTTTGCCATCGGGGTGAGGATTGAGCATCCCCAGGAGCTGATAGACGTATCCCAGTACGGGCAGGATGCCGGGAGCCCGTTTTTGCCGGTGGCTGATTATGCCCTGACCTATAATGACAAGGCTTCCGGCAGAGGGGCCTATTCCTTCTGCATGTGTCCGGGCGGGCAGGTGGTAGCGGCGGCCTCGGAGGCCGGTGGGGTAGTGACTAACGGCATGAGCAATTATCGCCGTGATTCAGGCGTGGCGAATTCTGCCCTTTTGGTGACGGTGAATACGGCGGATTTTGCCAGCCATGTGCTGGGCGGCATTGAGTTCCAGCGGCGGTGGGAGCGGCTGGCCTTTGAGCTTGGCGGGCGCGACTACAGGGCGCCTGTGCAGACCGTGGGGGATTTTTTGCAGGGAAAAAGCGGCTCCTGTGCTTTTCTGACCAGGCCGAGCTACCTGCCGGGAATAAGGCCGGCAGACCTGCACGAATGCCTGCCGGGTTTTGTTACGGCCATGCTGGCAGACGCACTGCCTTTCTGGGACAGGAAAATCCGGGGCTTTGCCGATGAGGGAGCGGTGATGACAGGGGTGGAGACGCGTTCCTCCGCGCCCTGCAGGATTATCCGCCACCGCGATAGCTTCCAGTCAGTCAGCACGCCGGGCCTGTATCCTATTGGCGAGGGGGCAGGCTATGCAGGGGGAATCATGAGCGCGGCACTGGATGGAATGAACGCATCTCTTGCATTTTTACGGGAAAACAGTCATAATATACAGAGATAGAGGTCTGCGTTCCTTCAGCAGTCGGAGGCAGGCTAAACGCTTGTTTATTGGAGGGTTTTATTTTATGTCAAGATTGTTTGGTACTGATGGTGTCCGTGGTGAGGCAAATCTGGAGCTGACGCCTGAGCTGGCTTATCACATGGGACGTGCCGCTACCCTGTACTTTGGCGAGGATGATGAGGAGGCGGAGGCACCGGTTATCCTGATCGGCCGCGATACGCGCATTTCCGGGCCGATGTTTGAGGCGGCTCTGGTGGCAGGCATCTGTTCTGCCGGAGGACATGCGGTGGTAGCAGGCGTGATTCCTACGCCGGCTATTGCCTATCTGACAAAAAAGCACGGAGCAAAGGCGGGAATCGTGATTTCCGCATCCCATAATCCGTTCCATGATAACGGCATCAAGTTCTTTGGGGGCAATGGCTACAAACTGCCTGATGCTGTGGAGGACGAGCTGGAGAATATCGTGCGCACCATTGAGCAGGAGGATCAGATGTACAGGGCTTCCGGCTCCCAGATGGGTACCGTAACATATCGTCATGATCTGGTGAAGGAGTACATCGAGTTTGTCGTGTCTACGTCCAGCGAGCGTTTTGAAGGCATGAAGATTGTGCTGGACTGCGCCAACGGCGCGGCTTTTGAATCCATGCCGGCCGTATTGAAGGAACTGGGGGCCGATGTAATCGTCCTCAACGACAAACCAAATGGCGTAAATATCAACGACAACTGCGGCTCTACCCACCTGAAGCTGCTGCAGAAGGCAGTAGTGGAGCAGGGGGCTGATTTTGGCATTGCCCATGATGGTGATGCTGACCGCTGCCTGTGCGTGGATGAAAAGGGCAATGTGATTGACGGCGATCACATGCTGGTGATGTGCGCCAAGGAAATGATTGCCAATGGCACCTTAAAGGATAATACGGTGGTTACTACCGTCATGGCCAACATCGGCTTCCACAAGGCAATCAAGGAGCTGTCAGGCAGGGCGGAGATTACCAAGGTGGGCGACCGCTACGTGCTGGAGAATATGCTGGCCAATGGCTACAATCTCGGCGGCGAGCAGTCCGGCCATATCATTTTCTCAGATTTCAGCACCACCGGGGACGGCCCTGTAACGGCCCTGCAGACCTTGTGCGCCATCAAGAGAAGCGGCAGGAAGCCGTCGGAGCTGAACGAGCTGATGACCAGCTATCCGCAGCTTTTGGTGAATGTGGTGGTGAAGTCCAAGGAGGGCTGGGAGGAAAATGCCAATATTGCGGCGGCCATCAAGGCCGGTGAGGAGGAACTGGGGGCTGACGGCCGTATCCTGGTGCGTCCTTCCGGTACGGAGCCTCTGATTCGCGTCATGGCCGAAGGCCCTGACCAGGCACAGCTGGAGGTTATCTGCCAGAAGATTGCCGATGTGGTTGTGGCCGAGCAGGGTGCGAAGTAATGAAAAGGGCGATTGTGGCGGCTTCCTTTGGCGTGGGGGATATCCGCGTCAAGGAACGCTGTATTGATACCCTGCTGGCAGATGTGCGGCAGGCCTTTGGCGACCGTGCGGCGTGCGTGCGCGGCCAGGGTGAGGGGCAGGCTTCCCCCGCCGGGGACGGTTTTGAGGTCGTTGAGGCATGGACCAGCGCTTTTCTGCGTAAAAAGATGGCAAGGGAAGGGTACGATTACCCTTCCCTTGTTGATGTGCTGGAACAGCTTTCGGCGGCAGGCTATAGCGATGTGGTGATTATGCCGACGCATCTGACGGCCGGTGAGGAATTTCAGAATAAGCTGGTGCCTGCGGCGAGGGAATTTGCCGGGCGGTTTGACAGCCTGTCCCTGATGGAGCCGGTTTTTGCGGTGAGGGATGCGGAGGATTTTGCTTTTCTGACGGCTGATGTGCTGGGGCTTTCGGAGCTTATGCCGGATGAGGCCCTGGTTTTTATGGGGCATGGCTCCCCTCATCAGCACAATCCTGTCTATGAGCTTTTACAGCAGTACGTGGACAGCCGGGGCTGGCGGGTGCACATCGGCGTGGTGGAGCCGGAGGACTATCCGGGCAAGGAGGATGTGCTGAAAAGGCTGGCGGCTCATGGCGTCAGGAAGGTCTACCTACGTCCGTTGCTTCTGGCGGGGGGCAGTCACGCCCTGCATGACCTGGCAGGTGACTCCCCGGCGTCCTGGAAATCCGTGCTGCAGGCGGCGGGCTTTTCCGTGCGCTGTTCTACGAAGGGGCTGGGGGAGTATGCGGCTTTCAGGCGTCTGTATGTGCAGAAGCTGCAGAGGCTGGCAGGACTTCACAGCGTTTCCGGGCATGGAGGCGGCATTTCCTGCGGCGCGGGAACATAACGCTGCTGGTTTGTATGAATTATAACTGAAAGTTATAGAAAATATTCTCATATCTTACTTTTACATAATTGAAATTTCTGCTATAATGTGAGAAGGCGTTATTAGAAAGCTGTAGGGCATTGGTGTGGAATGTATGAACAATTTATAAGGCATCTGCTTAATGCTTATAACAGCGGAAATTATTATTTTAAGGCGGTGTCTATATGGATAATCAAATGTCAAATCCAGTTGTCATCATGCTTATTAACATGACAATTGTATTTGCGGTACTGTTTCTCCTGAGCCTTTTTATTCGCTTGATTCATTTTATTGATCCAACGAAGCCAAGAACGAAGAAAAAGACTCATCCGGCGGCGGCTCCGGCCAAGCAGAAGAAGGCTGCTCCTGTGAAGGAGGAAGCACCTGCGGCTCCGGTTGTGGCTCCGGGCATCAGTGGGGAAACGGTGGCTGCTATTGCTGGTGCATTGGCAGCGTATGGTGTTGGCTTTTCCCAAATCAAGGCGATTCGTCCGGCTGAGAGAAGAAGCTGGGCCGGCGCAGCTCGCATTCGTGGTTTGAGAAATGACAGGTAGTATTGTATTTTTTTAACGAATGAGGAGGCAATTATTATGGCAGTAACAAATGGTGTAAACAAGGACACAGTAGCAGTAATCGCAGGGGCTTTGGCTGCAATGGGCATCGGATTTTCCCGTGTAAAGGCAATCCGTCCGGCGGTGCGCCAGAATTGGACTGACTCTGCCAAGGTGATTGCCCTGAAGAAAATTTGACACACAAGGGGTGCATTGATTAATGGAAATTTTTAGCGCTTTTGCGATTTCTTTGCAGTCCGTATGGCTTGACAGTGGCTTTTCAGCATTGACCATGGGAAATGTGGCGATGATCATCGTGGGCATTTTCCTGCTGTACATGGCTATTGGCAAGGAGTACGAGCCTTTGCTGCTGACTCCGATCGCATTTGGCTGTATTATGGCTAACTTTCCTTGCACCGGCTTTTTGGAAGAGCCGGGCGTAATGCAGGTTATCAATTATGGTATCAAGTTTGAGATTTTCCCACCGTTGATTTTCCTGGGTGTAGGCGCGATGACCGACTTCGGTCCTCTGCTGGCCAACCCGAATACACTGTTCCTGGGCGCGGCTGCCCAGTTCGGCGTGTTCATTTCCCTGGCAGGTGCCATGCTTTTGGGCTTTACCGCCCAGGAGGCTTCTGCTATTGGCATTATCGGCGGTGCTGACGGCCCTACTGCTATTTATATGGCATCCAAGATGGCTCCGAACCTTCTGGGTGCGATTGCGGTAGCAGCCTACTCCTACATGTCCCTGGTACCGTTGATTCAGCCGCCGATTATGAAGGCTCTGACTACGCAGAAGGAACGCGAAATCAAGATGGATCAGTTGCGTAACGTAACCCATTTTGAGAAGATGGTATTCCCGGTTGCTTCCGCTATTTTGATTTCCTTGTTGCTGCCGCCTGTAGCAGCCCTCATCAGCATGCTGATGCTGGGCAACCTGTTCCGTGAGTCCGGTGTTACCGACCGCCTGTCTGATACTTCTCAGAACGCGCTCTGCAACATCGTTACGATTTTCCTGGCAACAGGTACTGGTATGACTATGAACGCCGATGACTTCCTGACCATTCAGACCTTGGAGATTATCGGTCTCGGCCTGCTGGCTTTTGCCGGCGGTACTGCGGCTGGTGTGATTCTGGGCAAGATTATGTGCCGTCTGTCCGGTTGGAAGATTAACCCATTGATTGGCTCTGCCGGTGTATCTGCAGTGCCGATGGCTGCGCGTGTTTCCCAGGTTGTGGGCCAGAAGGCAAATCCTTCCAACTTCCTGCTGATGCACGCTATGGGGCCTAACGTTGCCGGTGTTATCGGTACGGCTGTTGCCGCCGGTACCATGCTGGCTATGCTGGGTGCGAAGTAAATATATTGATTTGTACGGGCTGTCCTTCGGGACAGCTCTTTTTTTGTTGACAAAAACGAGTTGTTGCAGTACAATATGCTAAAAGCTAATAGTTATTAGTTTTTAGCATATTGTAAAAAGCAAAGGATTGTTTTTGGGGAGGAAAGGATGCGCAGAACTGATACGAGGGACAGGATTTTGCAGGCGGCGCTGAGGTTGTTTTCAGAGCGCGGCTATGAGGCCGTGGGGGTTGATGAAATAGCGGCTGCCGTGGGCATCAAGCCGCCGTCCATCTATAGTCATTTTAAGGGCAAGCAGGAGCTGGTGGACACATTAATCAGCAATTGCGAGGCGAGGTATGCAGAGCAGTCCATGCTGAACATGAAGATGGATGATGTATTTCTGGCCGGGCTTACGGAGAAAAAATTGTCCGACATGGTGTGCCAGCATATCAGTTATCTGATGGATAATGAAAATCACAAAAATGTCACCCGGATGCTGAACATGGGGCAGTATTCCGATGAGCGCATGAAAAAGCTGGTTATTCAGCATAAATATGAGGCGCCGATTTCTTTTGGCAGGAATCTGGCAGAAGGGCTGAAAAGAATTGGGCGGCTGAACAGGACAGATGATATCGAGGAAGCGGCCTGGCTGCTGGTGGCGCCGATCATGTTTTTTGTGCAGCAGTGCGATCTGGACGAGACTATGAAAAAGGATATCAGAAGTCATGTGGAGCGGCATATCAGGTGCTTCTGGCAGCTGATGTGCTGACCGGCTGTCCTGCACAGGCTGCCGTGCAGGCATGATACAGGCGGATGGATTTATTTGCGGGCAGGAATTATCCTGCGGGAGAGAATTGTTTGTCAGAAGGGGATTGCTATGGCAGAGGTACGGGGAATGCCTGACGAGGAAATGCAGATGAGCAGAAGGTTGATAAAGCTGGAGCGTGAATGCAGGCGCCTGCGTGAGAGGTATGAAATTTCCCTTGAGCTTGCGGACAGGGAAACGGAGCTGCGCAAGGCGGCCGAGAAGGAAAGACGCGAAAAGGAAATAGAGCTGGATCAGGTGGTGGGGGCGATTGCCAAGGCCATAGATGCAAAGGATGAGGATACCAACGGCCACTCGGTGCGGGTGGCAGGCTACAGCCGCATGATAGCCGCCGGTATGGGACTGGGCAGAAAGATGATCGAGCATATCTATCAGGCGGCCCTGCTGCACGATGTGGGCAAGGTGGGCGTTCCTGATGCGGTGCTGAAAAAGCCCGGCAGGCTGACCGGTGGCGAGTTTGACATCATAAGGAAGCATACCCTGATGGGAGGGGAGATTCTGGGGGCCATAAAAAGCGTGCCATATATAGCGGAGGGGGCGCTTTATCACCATGAAAGGTGGGATGGCAGAGGCTACCCGCAGGGCCTGTCCGGGGAGGCTATACCGCTGACAGGGCGCATTATTGCGATAGCTGACGTCTACGATGCCATGCAGAGCAGGCGGTGCTACAAGGAGGGGATGAGCAGGAGGCAGGCTCTGGCGGAAATACGTCAGGGAGCGGGTACACAGTTTGACCCGGAGATAGTGGAGGTATTTTGTCAGTGTATTTCATCGGCGTGCGGAGGGGCAGAGGATGGTTTCGTTTAATATTTATACGGAAGAGATAGATGTTCTGGCAGAAGCAGTGGAGCAGATACGTGTCGCTTTTCTGGAGAAGGAGAGAGAAATAGGCGGACTGCGGAAGAATACGGCGGCTATCATTTTTGCAGATGGCGACACGGATATTCAGGAGCTGATGGACAGGCTGGCGGAAATATACAGCTTTCCCATGCTGGCCAGCAGTACCATTGTTTCCTTTGATGGGAGGCATGGTCATCTGGATACTGGAATAAACATGCTGGTTCTTACGGCGGATGATGTTGAGTTCAGTGCGGCGGCCTCCGGGGAGATTGGCGACGACGGCCTGGGCGAAGAGATAAGGACTGCTTATGCGGAGGCGGCAGGCAGGCTGCATGAGCCGCCCGGCCTGATTATTGCCTATAATGTGATGCTGGCGCCCTACACCGGTGATGATGTGGTGAGCGCCTTTGACGCGGCCAGCGGCGGAGTGCCGTTATTTGGCGGGCAGGCCACGGGTGATTTTTCTACGGCAGAGGTTTTTGTGGCCGCCGATAGAGCATGCAGGAAGCATGGTGCGGCCATGCTGCTGCTGGCAGGAAGCGGCTTGGAGAAAATTCATGCCGTCTGTGAGTTTGCGGTTACGGATGAAAGGGCCTTTGAGGGGATTGTAACCGGCTGTCGGGGGTGTACCATCAGCGAGGTGGATGAGCAGCCTGTTCTTGAAAGCCTTGACAGTCTGGGAGTTACCTGCGGGCAGGATGGCGTCGTGCAGATACAGTACATCACCACGCCCTTTTTGCTGACGGAGGAAAGGGAGGATGGCGGCAAGGTGACCATGCTCAGGAATCTGATTTCCATTGACCGGCAGGCCGGAACTATTTCATTGCTGGGAAATGTCAGGAAGGGCAGCAGGATTTCCATGGTTGCGGCGGGCCGTGACAGGATGGCTGATTCTGTCAGGCATACCATTGACATGCTTTTGCAGGAGGCAGATGCCGGGAAAAGGCGCACTGTGCTGTGCAGCTCGTGCCTGACGAGATACATGGCACTGAGGCCGAGGAAGCTGGAGGAGCTAAGCAGGTACTGGTGGGAAAATGGCGGAACGCTATCCGTTTTGGGGATGTACTCTGCCGGGGAATATTTTCCGCAGAATTTTCAGGGCCAGGGCGCTGTGTATAATGTTTTTCACAATTCTGCCATGGCGATGCTGTTTTTTGAAGAATGACGAAGGCATGGCAAATCGTGGCAATAGGATGGCAACCAACAGAATAGCACACAAAAAGGACGCTGTCATAAAACAGCGTCCTTTAGCATTTCAGCATTTTGTATAAAATTCTGGTCGGGATGACAGGATTCGAACCTGCGACCTCATCGTCCCGAACGATGCGCGCTACCAAACTGTGCTACATCCCGACAAGAAAGTATTATACACTTCCTTTTGAAAAATTTCAAGTCATTTTTTCAGTTTTTTTATAATCCGCAGTTTGTTAGCAAGGGTGAATTTGTTGCATAATTTCCATAAAAAGTGTATAGTAGAAACAATACAACTTGTTGAGATGCAGAGCAGCAATACATAGCAGTTGTGAGTATGTTATGAGTATGAGATAAGAGGCGATGCAATATGACACAATTTTCCACCCGTAATATCAGCATGATGATGGACCTGTACGAAATGACTATGGCCAATGGCTATTTTGCCAATCACGAAACCCAGCCGCGGGTCATCTTTGATATTTTTTATCGCAAAAACCCTGATGAAGGCGGCTTTGCGATTTTTGCCGGGCTGGAGCAGATGATTGAGTATCTGGAAAACATGCATTTTACGGAAGAAGATATTGCCTACTTTGCTTCTTTGAACCTGTTTTCACAGGAATTTTTGGAGTATCTGAAGGAGTTCCGTTTCTCCGGTGATGTCTATGCCTTTCCGGAGGGGACGGTCATGTATCCCAATGAGCCATGCGTGACGGTGGTGGCTCCCCTGATTGATGCCCAGCTGGTGGAGACTGCTCTTTTGGCGCTGGTGAATCATCAGTCCCTGATCGCCACCAAGACCAGCCGCATTGTCAGGGCGGCTGATGGCAGGGCTGTGTCGGATTTTGGCGCCCGCAGGGCACACAATATGGATGCGGCTGTGTATGGCGCCAGGGCGGCCTATATCGCCGGGGCCGTGGGCACAGCCACGGTGCTGGCAGGGCAGAAGTTCAACATTCCTGTCAGCGGTACCATGGCTCACAGCTGGGTTATGTTCTATCAGGATGAGTATACGGCTTTCAGGAAATACGCGGAAGCCTATCCTGATGCCACTGTTTTGCTGGTGGATACCTACGATGTTATCCATTCCGGCATTCCGGCCGCCATCAGGGTGGCAAAGGAGGTGCTGGAGCCTATGGGAAAGAGGCTGAAGGGCGTCCGCATAGATTCCGGAGACCTGGCGTACCTTTCCAAAAAGGTGCGGAAGATGCTGGACGAGGCGGGGCTGGAGGACTGCAGGATCGTGGTTTCCAACAGCCTCGATGAGTATACCATCACCTCCATTCTCAGGCAGGGGGGCAGGATTGATGCCTTTGGCGTAGGCGAGCGGCTGATTACGGCCAAGAGCGACCCTGTTTTTGGTGCGGTGTACAAGATTGCCGCTGTGGAATATGAGGGCAGGTATGTTCCGCGCATCAAGGTTTCCGAGGCGGTGGAGAAGATTACCAATCCGGGCTTCAAGCGGGTGTACCGCATCTACGGCGAGGAAGGCTACGCGGTGGCCGACCTGATTGCCGGTTTTGATGAAACGGTGGATTTGTCCAGGCCATACCGCTATGTGGACCCGGAAAAGCCGTGGAAGAACCGCTTCTTCGAGAACTGCACCGTGAAGGAGCTGCAGCATCTGATGGTGAAGGATGGCCGGCGCGTTCAGCCAAAGCGTGACCTGGAAGAAATCCGCGCCTATGTGAAGCAGCAGCTGGACAAGGAAATCTGGCAGGAGGAGCAGCGCTTTGAGAATCCTCATAAGCATTATCTGGATATGAGCCCTGATTATTATGAGATGAAGATGTCCCTCCTGCACAATCTGCGCGGGTGAGGTGCAAAGGTCTGGCTTTTGAATGTCATCATGGAGGAAGTCCATTAAGATAAATAGTTTTTTGGAAAAATGAGTGTCTGTCATATAGTGGCGGGCACTTCTTTTTTATTGTTATATAAATAAAACATATAGCTAATTGAATAATGTATACATGCCATTTAGTATTGAAAAACGCTCAATTTGTAGTATAATAATTTTGCTGTGTGTTGTATACATAAATGATATAGATTGTTTTTTGTATACAAAAATTTGTTATTCATGGAGGTATATTATTTTGGCAAGTTATGTTGAAGAAATCATCGCAAAGGTTCAGGCTGAGAACCCAGGCGAAACCGAGTTCCACAATACTGTAAAAGAGGTTCTGACCTCTATTGCTCCTGTACTGGAGAAGAATCCTAAGTATCAGCAGGCGGCTATTCTTGAGCGTATCGTAGAGCCTGAGCGCGTTGTGATGTTCCGCGTTCCGTGGACTGATGATGCTGGCAAGGTACATGTAAACAAGGGTTATCGTGTACAGTTCAACAGCGCCATCGGGCCTTACAAGGGCGGCTTGCGCCTCCATCCATCCGTAAACCTGAGCATCATCAAGTTCCTGGGCTTTGAGCAGGTGTTCAAGAACTCCCTGACTACCCTGCCAATCGGCGGCGGCAAGGGCGGTTCCAACTTTGACCCGAAGGGCAAGTCTGATGCTGAAATCATGCGTTTCTGCCAGAGCTTCATGACCGAGCTGTGCCGTCATATCGGCCTGAACACTGACGTACCTGCCGGTGATATCGGCGTGGGCGGCCGCGAAATCGGCTATCTCTATGGCCAGTACAAGCGCATCCGCAATGCCTATGACGCAGGCGTACTGACCGGCAAGGGCCTGAACTACGGCGGCAGCCTGGCACGTACCGAGGCTACCGGCTATGGCCTGCTGTATTTCACCAAGCTGATGCTGGCTGATGCAGGTCTTGACTACAAGGATAAGACTGTTGTTATTTCCGGTTCCGGCAACGTTGCTACCTATGCTATTGAGAAGGCACAGGAATTCGGCGCCAAGGTTGTGGCCTGCTCCGATTCCAACGGCTATGTATATGACAAGGACGGCATTGACCTGGCTCTCGTAAAGGAGATTAAGGAAGTTCGCCGCGGCCGCATCAAGGAGTATGTTGATGCGAAGCCATCCGCTGAGTATCATGAGGGCTGCAAGGGCATCTGGACCATTCCTTGCGATATTGCCCTGCCATGTGCCACCCAGCAGGAGCTGGATCTGGAGTCCGCAAAGGCTCTGGTTGCTAACGGCGTAAAGGCAGTAGGCGAGGGTGCCAACATGCCTTCCACTTTGGATGCTATCGAGTATCTGCAGAGCAACAATGTGCTGTTTGCTCCTGCCAAGGCTGCTAACGCAGGTGGCGTTGCTGTTTCCGCCCTGGAGATGGCTCAGAACTCCATGCGCTACAGCTGGACCTTTGAGGAGGTTGACAGCAAGCTGAAGAACATCATGGCTGATATCTATGAGAATTCCAAGCGCTGTGCCAAGGAGTATGGCCATGAGGGTGATCTGCTGGTAGGCTGCAACATTGCAGGCTTCCTGAAGGTTGCTGACGCTATGCTGGCTCAGGGTGTTTGCTAATCAGGCAGATTATTCACACTTACCATATAGATATTTCACCACAAACAAAAAGCGCTGTTCCTGCGGGAGCGGCGCTTTTTGTTTGTGGTGAAATTGATGCGGGAAGGGCATAAGCATGATGAGTATCAGTATTGGTTCTGCTGTCATTCATGGTATGGCTGTTACAGCGGGCGCCTGACGGCATTGTCCTGAAAGCAGAAATAATCCGGGCGATGGCGGGACTGGGTGAACTCGAACATGATGCCGTCGCTGTTGTAGGTCTGGCTGCTGATAACGGCAAGGCAGTTGTAATCACCCAGCTGCAGGTATTTTTTGTCGATTTCCGTCATTTTTTCTACGGTCATGATTCGCTTGCTGGTTACGATGGAGATATGGAGCGTATTTTCCAGATAGTCATAGATGGAGTTTTCTGCGATTTCTTTTGTGAGATTGCTGACGACATCCTTCAGAAAATAGTTGTGATTGATGATGAGCGCCTTGCCGTCCAGATAGTGAAGGCGCTGCAGGTAGTAAAGCTCTGCGCCGATGGGAAAGCCTGTCCTGTCGGCTATTTTTTTTTCTGCCGTAATCTCCTCAAAACGGATAACCTTCGTCATCGGGGTCTGATGGTTGCGGAGAGCTGATTCACGGAAAGTCTCAATGCCGCCGATGGTAAAGGTTGTCTGCACAGTAGGCTGGAAGATGTTGCGTATTCCCTTGCCCTGCATGGTCTGTACGTAGCCATCGTTGACCAGGCTGCCTATGGCGCGGCGGACGGTGTTCCTTGAACAGCTGTATGCAAGCACCAGCTGGTTTTCAGAGGGAAGCAGTTCCTGAAATTCATATTCGCCGTTTTCTATTTTGTTTTTCAGGTCCTGATAGATTTCCACATATTTTGCCTTTGGCATGCTGAATCACTCCTACTTGTTTAAACATATATTTTATTATAATTCATGGGCAGTGAAAGTCAAGCAGATAAGTTAAATTTGTTTAACTTGTTTAAACAAATTTATAAAATTCTTGTTGACATGTTTAAACAAGTGTGGTATAACATAGGTAACTTGTTTGAACAAGGAAGACGTAGGAAAAAGGAGGATAAAGATGGGCAGATATGTAGAAGATGCAAAGGAATTGCTGCAGCTGGTAGGCGGCAAGGAAAATGTTGCGGCGGTGTCGCACTGTATGACGAGAATGAGGTTTGTGCTTCACGATCCGCAGAAGGCCGATATCAGGGGAATTGAGGCTATGAAGGTCGTAAAGGGCAGCTTCACCCAGAGCGGGCAGTTCCAGATAATCATCGGCAATACGGTGGCGGATTTTTATAATGATTTTGTTGCCGTGTCCGGGATTGAGGGGGTAGCAAAGGAGGCGGTCAAGGAAGCGGCAAAGCAGAATCAGAATGTGCTGCAGAGAATGGTTACGGCACTGGCGGAGATTTTTGCCCCGCTCATTCCGGCGATTATCACAGGCGGTCTGATTCTGGGCTTCAGGAACTGCATTGACAGCCTGTATCTGTTTGAAGACGGCACGAAGACCCTGTGCGAAACCAGCCAGTTCTGGGCGGGCATGGACAGCTTCCTGTGGCTGATAGGCGAGGCCGTGTTCCACATGCTGCCGGTTGGTATCTGCTGGTCCGTGACAAAGAAAATGGGGACGACCCAGATGCTGGGGATTGTTCTGGGCATTACCCTTGTTTCCGGGCAGCTTTTGAATGCCTATGCGGTGGCAGGCACGGCAGCGGCGGATATCCCTGTGTGGAACTTCGGCGCCTTTCAGGTCAAGATGATAGGTTATCAGGCGCAGGTTCTGCCGGCGATTCTGGCGGCATTTACCCTGGTTTATCTGGAGAAGTTCTTCCGCAGGATTACGCCTGCCGTTGTGTCCATGATCGTTGTGCCGTTCTGCAGCCTGGTACTGGCGGTTATTGCGGCGCACTTCGTGCTGGGGCCTATCGGCTGGCAGATAGGGTCAGCGATTTCGTCCGTGGTATACGCAGGCATCACAGGCTCCTTCAAGGTTATTTTTGGCGCTATTTTTGGCTTTGTGTATGCACCGCTGGTTATCACCGGCCTGCACCACATGTCCAATGCCATTGACCTGCAGCTGATAGCTGACTACGGCGGCACGATGCTGTGGCCGATGATTGCCCTGTCCAACATTGCCCAGGGGTCTGCCGTTCTTGGCATGATTCTGCTCCAGAGAAGAAATCAGGAGGCACAGGAGGTCAATGTGCCGGCATGCGCTTCCTGCTATATGGGCGTAACGGAGCCGGCGATGTTTGGTGTAAATTTGAAGTATGGTTTTCCATTTCTCTGCGGCATGATTGGTTCCGCCTGCGCCGCGGTGGTGTGCGTGACCATGGGGGTAACCGCCAATGCCATAGGTGTAGGCGGCCTGCCGGGCATACTCTCCATCCAGCCTGAGTATATGCCTGCCTTTGGTATCTGCATGCTGGTGGCCGTGGCTGTGCCGTTTGTCCTGACGTTTATGCTGGGCAGCAGGAAGCTGGAAACGGCAGATTTTGTAGGAAAACCGGAGGCGCAGGAGGCGTCGGCCGCGGCTGATGCTGCAGCCGTTAGCAGTGCCCAAAAGGGTGAGCAGGAGCTGCCGCGGAAAGAGGTAAAGAATCTCAAGGCCTTCCTCAGCGGCAGGGTTATCAGCCTGAAGGAGCTAAATGACGGAGTTTTTTCCGAAGGCGTGATGGGGGAAGGCTGTGCGATTATCCCGGAGAGCAATGTCCTCCTGGCACCGGCAGATGCGATAGTCAAGGTGCTGATGCAGGATGCCCGGCATGCCTGCGGGCTGATTCTTGAGAACGGAGCTGAAATACTTCTTCATGTGGGCATCGACACGGTGAATATGAAAGGGGATGGCTTCACTTATCTGGTTGAGGAAGGGCAGGTTGTCAAGGCAGGCACTCCGCTTATCAGATTTGACAGGGAGAAAATCAAGGCAGCCGGCTATACGGATGCCACTGTCTGCATTGTTACGGAGCAGGCCGACATCAAGAAAATGCGGTTTGCTGCGGGCATACAGGCCAAGGCAAATGCAACTATTGTAGCAGAATTTGAATGAGAGGCAGCTATGATTGACTTAAAAAAGTGTACAGTTTATCAAATTTATCCAAAGTCATTTTGCGACAGCAATGGTGACGGTATAGGTGACATACGGGGTATTATCGGCAAACTGGACTACATTCAGAGCCTGGGGGCCGACTACATCTGGTGTACGCCGTTTTTTACATCCCCCCTTCGTGATAACGGCTATGACGTGGAGGATTACCGCAATATCAATCCTGTCTTTGGCACGATGGAGGATGTGGAGGCGCTGATTGCCGGAGCGGAGGAGCGCGGCATGGGGCTGATGCTGGATATGGTGTTTAACCATACATCTACCCGGCATGAATGGTTTAAGAGGGCGCTGGCAGGAGAGCAGAAGTACATGGATTATTACATCTTCCGGGATGGCGGTCCGGATAAGCCGCCTACCAACTGGCAGTCGAAATTCGGCGGCCCGGCCTGGGAGTATGTGCCATCCCTGCAGAAATGGTATCTCCACCTGTTTGATGTGACCCAGGCGGACCTGAACTGGAATAATCCGGAGGTACGGCAGGAGCTGAAGAACATTGTTCTTTTCTGGAAGTCCAAGGGAGTGAAGGGATTCCGCTTTGATGTGGTCAACCTGATTTCCAAGCCGGATGTCTTTGAGGACGACAATATCGGGGACGGAAAGCGGTTTTATTCGGATGGTCCCCGCGTGCATGAGTTTTTAAAGGAGCTGGTAGCTGATACGGGGATTGAGGACATGATTACCGTAGGGGAGATGTCCTCCACCAGCCTTGCCAACTGCCTGAAATATTCCAATCCCAAGGAAAAGGAGCTGTCCATGTGCTTTAATTTCCACCATTTGAAGGTGGATTACAAGGACGGCAATAAATGGGAGCTGATGAAGCCGGACTATCGCAGGCTGCGGGATTTGTTTGCGGTATGGCAGACCGAAATGGAGCGTAAAAACGGCTGGATGGCTGTTTTCTGGTGCAACCATGACCAGCCGAGAATTGTTTCGCGCTTTGGGGATGACAAAAAATACTGGAAGGAATCTGCCAAGATGCTGGCGACGTTTATCCATCTGCTGCGCGGCACTCCTTACATCTATCAGGGTGAGGAGCTGGGCATGACCAATGCAGGCTACAGCTCCATAGATGAATACAGGGATGTGGAGAGCATCAACTACTATCACATTCTGTTAAAGAAGGGCAAGACCAGGGAACGGGCGCTGGAGATATTGCGCCAGCGTTCCCGCGACAACGGCAGGTCGCCGATGCAGTGGAATTCCGGCAGGTACGGGGGATTTTCCGTTACAGAGCCGTGGATTGGCCTGCCGGATAACTACAAGTGGATTAATGTCGCGGCAGAGGACAGGGATGAGGATTCGATTCTCAACTACTACAGGGCGCTTGTTGAGCTTAGAAAGCAGCACAAAATCATACAGGAGGGCAGGATTGAGTTCCTGCTGTTGAAGCCGGAAGAGATTTTCGCGTATAAGCGGGTGCTGTATGGTCAGGAATTGCTTGTCCTGAACAATTTTTCCGGCAAGAATGTGCCCCTGTGCAAGCCGATTCCTTACTCTGAGCACAGCTGCCTGATCAGCAATTACAATCAGGCGGAAAATAATCAGGGCAGGGCGATAAAATCTCTCAGGCCTTACGAGAGTATTGCTTTTTATGGAAAATACTGAGCAGCCTGCGTCCGTGGCGTAGCCGACGGCTGTTGACTGACAGGCTTATCAGCACAGGGAAAACCGCCATCCGGCATGGATGGCGGTTTTTTCATACGGGGGACAGCAATTTGCATAAAAGCGAGGAAACAGATATAATAATGGCATT
>NZ_JBJDWZ010000057.1:0-18933 GCF_051866355.1 Anaerovibrio sp.
ATGCAGGTATCTGTAAAATGGCTTCATGATTATATAGATTTCACGGAAACTGCCGAGGAGCTGGCTGACAAGCTGACTATGGCAGGTATTCCGGTAGAGAATGTGATTCGTGCCGATGAAGGGCTGGAAAAGGTCGTTACCGGCAGGATTGAGAAGATTGTGGCGCATCCAGATTCTGACCACATGGTTGTTACAACCATGAATGTGGGCGGGGAGGAGCCGGTTCAGATTGTGACAGGTGCGCAGAATGTAAAGGAAGGGCAGATTGTGCCGGTGGCCATGATCGGCGCGAAGCTCCCTAACGGCCAGAAGATTTCCAAGGGCAAGCTTCGCGGCGTGCAGTCCAACGGCATGCTCTGCTCTGCCGAGGAACTGAAACTGGATGTGACTGTTCTGCCCAAGGAGCAGACCGAGGGTATCTATATCCTGCCGGAAGATACTCCGATTGGCATTCCTGCCAGCTCCGTGCTGGGGCTGGATGATGTGGTGCTGGAGTTTGAGCTGACTGCCAACCGCGGTGACTGTTTCAGCGTGCTGGGACTGGTGCGCGAGGTGGCCATCCTCACCGGCAATGAGCCGAAGTGGCCGGAAATCCGGGTGAAGGAGGACGATGCTGCCAAAGCTGACGATATGATTAAAATCGGCATTGAGGCTGATGACCTCTGCAGCCGTTTTTCTGCCCGCGTACTGAAAAATGTCAGGATTGCCCCTTCGCCGAAATGGATGCAGCAGCGCCTGGAGGGCGCCGGTATCCGTGCCATCAACAATGTGGTGGATGTCACTAACTTTGTCATGGTGGAGCTGGGCCAGCCGATGCATGCCTATGACTATGACCAGGTGGCAGGCCACAGCCTGACCGCCCGCCGTGCCGTGGAGGGGGAAAACCTTCATACCCTCGACGACTCCGAGCGTCTGGCCAGAGGCAATGAGCTGGTTATCGCTGACAGTGAGAAGCCGGCCGGCCTGGCAGGTGTCATGGGCGGCCTTGAGTCCGAGGTGACAGACAAGACAACTACCATTGTGCTGGAGGCAGCCTGCTTCAATGGTGCCAGCATCCGCCGTACCGCCCGTGCCTGCGGCCTTCATTCCGAGGCTTCCGGCCGCTTTGAGCGCGGTACGGATGTAACGGCTACTGTCCGCGCCCTCGACAGGGCGGCACAGCTTCTGCAGGACATGGGGGCATGCACCGTCACTCAGGGCATCGTGGATGTTTATCCTGTTGCCAAGGAGCCTGTCCATGTGACCTTTACAGCAGAGCAGATTAACAGCCGTCTGGGCACGGAGCTCCCTGCTGACAGAATGATTGAAATTCTGGAAAAGCTGTATTTCAAGGTAAGCGATCAGGGGAACGGCACTTACAGCGTGGAGGTTCCGTCCTGGCGCAACGATGTAACCTTTATGGAGGATTTGTCCGAGGAAATCGCCCGTATTCACGGTTTTGACAATATTGCCTCCACCACGCCGCGGGGGAATGTAACCCAGGGCGGTCAGGGCCCTTTGCAGTCCTTTGCTGACCGCGTAAAGCTGGCACTCAGCCACATGGGAATGTGCGAGGAGGTTTCTTTCAGCTTTACCAGCCCTGAGATTTTTGATAAAATGGAATTGCCGGAGGACAGCAGCCTGCGGAAGGCCATCCCTATTATGAATCCTCTGACAGATGAATTCCCGCTGGTGCGCACCACGCTTTTGGGCAGTGTGCTGGAGAATGCTGTCCGCAACCTGTCAAGGAAGAATGAGGATATCAAGATTTACGATGTGGCACCTGTATTTTATCCAAAGGCCCTGCCGCTGACGGAGCTGCCGCGGGAGGTTGTGAAGGTGGCAGGCTTTATGACCGGCCGCCGCAATCCTGTGGGCTGGAGCAACGACAGCGCGCCGATTGATTTTTACGATGCCAAGGGCATTGTGGAGGATCTTCTGGAAATGCTGGAAATCAGCCGTTATCAGGTGGAGGCAGGCGAGTATACCGCCATGCATCCGGGCAAGACCGCTCTCTTCAAAAAGGGCAAGGAGGTTATTGCCGCAGTGGGCGAGCTGCATCCGAAGGTGGCTGAGAGCTTTGGCATCAGCAAGAAGGCGTATATCTTTGAGATGGACCTCCTTACTCTGCTGAAGTACACCGTTACCAAAAACAGCTGTGCAGCGCTGCCTCGCTATCCGGGCATCAGCCGTGACCTGGCTATGCTGGTGGATGAGAATGTCAGCGCGGCGGAGATTGAGCGCACCATTGCCAAAAATGGCGGCCAGTTCTTTAACGGAGTTACCCTGTTCGATGTATATCAGGGCAAGCAGATTGCTGCAGGCAGGAAGTCCATGGCCTTCAGCATACAGTTCCAGTCCAATGACAAGACCTTGACGGATGCAGAGGCAGATGAGGGCTTCCAGAAGATTCTGGAGGCTGTACAGAAGGAGTTTGACGCAGAACTTAGAGGGTGATGCCTATGGCAGCAATAGTGGATGTAACTATTCTGGGAAACCGTTATAAGCTGAAAAGCAGTGACAATGAAGCAGGGCAGCTGAAAGAGCTGGCGGCCCTGCTGGATGCCAGGATGCAGGAAACAGCCGGCCATCTCAAAAGGATTAATCCGCTTAATGTAAGCATACTGACGGCCTTGCAGCTGGCAGAAGAGCTGGCGGCAAGCCGGTCCGAGGCAAAGGCCGCTTATGACAGGCTGAAGCTGCAGCATGCGGAGGAACTGGCAGAGTGCAGGGAAGAGCTGGCGGCATTAAGGCGTCGGCACAGTGAGGAAGTGGACGGCATAAATTCCCGTCATCAGGAGGAAGTGTCCCGCCTGAACGGCCAGCATGCCGACCGCCTGCACGGCCTGCAGCAGAAGCACAGCCAGGAAATAACCGGTATCCGGCAGGAAATGTCCGGCCTGCAGCAGAAGCATAGTCAGGAGATAAACGGCCTGCAGCAGAAGTATAATCAGGAGATAAGCGGCATCCGGCAGAAGCACAGCCAGGAAATGTCCCTCCTGCAGCAGAAGTATAGCCGGGAGATATCCCTCCTGCAGCAGGAGCAGTCCCGCAGGTACGAGGCACTAAAGGCAGAGCATGAAAGCCTGAAAAGGGATTATGACGAGCTGATGGAGCTGCTGGAGGAAAACTAAAAGCTGTACGAAAAATGAAAATGACCACCATGAGGGCGCTCTATGAAAAATGCGTAGCGGCGATGGTGGTCATTTTTTATGTTTATTTTTGGGCGATGGCATTGCTGTCGGCAGGGGAAAGCACAGGCACCTGAATGCGGCGTCCTGACTGCAGGACGGCATCTGCCTGCAAGCCGTTGATTTCGCAGATGGCCTCTATGAGCTGTGCCTTGTCCTTTTCGTTTACAGTGTATCTGCCAGCCAGGTCATGGAGATTTTCTCCCTGCTGTACGGTTACGGCGGCAAAGGTATCAGCGCGCAGGTATTCATTGTCCAGGTGCATCGGGGCCAGAAAGGCAAGAGTTATCAGCAGGGTTGCAAGCAGCTTTTTCATTTTTCACATCTCCTAATCATTTTTTTCGGACTGGTGGCAGGCCTGCAGAGCAGGCGCGGGAACGAAGAAAGAAAACCCTTCTTCGTGAAAGAGAGGTTCGTGATATATCTGTTTGTGTATATAATAACACGAAAAATCGTTCTTGACAAGTAATTTCGGAACAAATTTACCAAAACTTTTTTCAGCAGTATAGTTCTTATTAAAACCGAAAAAGCAAATTTCCCCTGGCAGGCTATTGCTTATGTCAGCTATACTGATGCTTGAAGGAATTTTCAGCAGGCTTCTTTCGTATAAACTTGCAATAAGTTCATGTAAATACTATAATGGAAGCTGGTACTTTAAAAGAAATAATAAATTTCTTTGATTATATAGGAGGGTTAAGATGATTAAATTGACTATGCCGGATGGCTCCATCCGAGAGGCGGAGGCTGGTATCAGTGCGATAGAGCTGGCAAAATCTATCAGCAACAGTTTGGCAAAAAAGGTGCTGGCTGTCAGCATTGATGATAAAACAATGGATGTGTCAACAGTTCTTGACAGGGATTGCAGGGTGCAGTTCCTGACCTTTGAGGATGAGGGCGGCCGTCATGCACTGCGCCACACGGCCTCGCATATTCTGGCCCAGGCAATCAAGCGCCTGTATAAGGAAGAAAATGTACAGCTGGCTATCGGCCCTGCCATCGAGAACGGCTTCTATTATGATATTGACATGGAAAAGCGCCTGACAGATGAGGATTTGAAGGACATCGAGAAGGAAATGCACAAGATTGTCAAGGAAAATCTGAAGCTGGAGCGCAGGCTGGTAAGCCGTCAGGAAGCGCTTGACATGTTCAGGGCTGCCGGGGAAAGCTACAAGGTGGAGCTGATAAATGATCTGCCGGAGGAAGCGGAGATTTCCCTGTATACCCAGGGCGAGTTCACGGATCTGTGTGCAGGCCCTCATGTGGCCTCCACCGGCAAGGTAAAGGCGCTGAAGCTGCAGAGCGTGGCCGGTGCTTACTGGCGCGGCAGTGAGAAGAACAAGATGCTGCAGCGCGTATACGGCACTGCCTTTGAGAAGAAGGAGGAGCTGGAGGCATATCTCAAAATGCTGGAGGAGGCCGCCAAGCGCGACCACCGCAAGCTGGGCAAGGAGCTGGATCTTTTCAGCATTCATGAGGAAGGCCCCGGGTTCCCGTTCTTCCATCCGAATGGCATGGTAATCCGCAACGAGCTGATTAATTACTGGCGCGAGGTTCATCGCCGCTACGGCTATCAGGAAATCAAGACGCCGATGATTCTGAACCGACAGCTGTGGGAGCAGTCCGGGCACTGGGCTCATTACAAGGAAAATATGTACTTCACCGAGATTGATGATGAGGATTATGCCATCAAGCCTATGAACTGCCCTGGCGGCATGCTGGTATACAAGACCCAGCAGCACAGCTATCGCGACCTGCCGCTGCGCGCCGGCGAGCTGGGACTGGTGCATCGCCACGAGCTGTCCGGCGCTTTGCACGGTCTCTTCCGTGTGCGCAACTTCACTCAGGATGATGCCCATATCTTTATGACCCCTGACCAGATAGAAGGGGAGATTCAGAATGTCATCAACCTCTTTGATGAAGTGTACAGCACCTTCGGCCTGAAATATCATGCCGAGCTTTCCACCCGCCCGGAGGATTCCATGGGCTCTGATGATATGTGGGAGCTGGCTACCAACGGCCTGCGCAACGCCTTGGAGCATCGCGGGCTGGACTATATTGTCAACGAGGGTGACGGCGCCTTCTATGGCCCGAAGATTGACTTCCACCTGAAAGACTCCATCGGGCGTACCTGGCAGTGCGGCACCATTCAGCTGGATATGCAGCTGCCGGAGAAGTTTGACCTGACCTATGTGGGTGAGGACGGCCAGAAGCATCGTCCTGTCATGATTCACCGCGTGGTATATGGCTCCATTGAGCGTTTTATCGGCATCCTGATTGAGAACTACGCCGGTGCTTTCCCGACCTGGCTGGCACCTGTGCAGGTGAAGATACTGCCGATTACCGACAGGCACATGGACTATGCCTTCGAGCTGAAAAAGAAAATGTTTGACCTGGGTCTGCGCGTAGAGGTGGATGACCGCAATGAAAAGGTCGGCTACAAGATGCGCGAAGCACAGGTAAAGAAAATTCCTTATATGCTGGTAGTAGGCGATCAGGAGATGGAGGCAGGTACTGTCAATATGCGCAAGCACGGTGAGAAGGAAACCAGCACCATGCCTGTGGACGAGTTTATTGCCTACATTCAGGCGAATATTGCGTCCAAGTCTGAAAAATACTGAGCTTTGAATTTTTTACAAAAATAAGGAAAAGTAGTTGACAGGAATTATCCTGTGTGCTATGATATGCAAAGTGATTGAAGCAGAAGTTGCCACTTCTCACCTGCTGGTAGGAATCAGTCGGGTTTTATATCAGATTTTTTGGTAGAGGTGGCTTTGTGCCGCCTCTATTTTGTTTTGGGCGGTGCTGCTGTAATGACGCCGTTTGTAAATATCTGCAGGGAGGTGTATTTTCATAGCTAAGGAAATTGCAAGAATCAACGAGGAAATCCGGGTTCGCGGCGGAGAAATCCGTGTAACCGATGCGGAGGGGCAGACCCTGGGCATTATGCAGGTGCGTGAGGCACTGCAGATGGCCATGGATCAGCATCTTGATCTGGTGGAGATTGCGCCGAAGGCGAAGCCGCCTGTGTGCCGCATTATGGACTTCGGTAAGTATAGATATGAACAGCAGAAGCGGGAAAAGGAAGCCCGCAAGAAGCAGAAGGTCATCTCTGTGAAAGAGGTGAAACTGCGTCCAAATATTGAACAGCATGATTTTGACGTCAAGCTGAAGAATGCAGTACGTTTCCTTGAAGAGGGAAACAAGGTCAAGGTAACGATTATGTTCCGTGGCCGTGAGCTGTCCCATCCTGAGCTGGGCCGTGAGATTCTCGGCCGGGTTGCAGAGCAGTTGAAGGATTCAGTATCTATTGAAAGAGATGCTAAGCTTGAAGGTAAAAATATGATTATGATTCTGGCCCCAAAGGCCGCATCTAAAGGAGGAAAACAGTAATGCAGAAGATGAAGACTCGCAGAGCTGCTGCAAAGCGCTTTACTTTAACAGGTAGTGGCGAAATTAGAAGAAATAAGGCTTATAAGAGCCATATCCTGGAGAAGAAGTCTCCGAAGCGCAAGCGTAACCTGCGCAAGGCTGCTCTGGTAGTCGCTGCTGACAAGAAGCGCGCTATGAAGTGCCTGCCATACGCATAAGGATTGATTGATTACTTTATTTTTAGGAGGATAAGAACATGCCAAGAGTAAGAACTGGTGTGAGTGCACATAGACGTCATAAGAAGATTTTGAAGTTAGCAAAGGGCTACAAGGGTGCCAAGAGCAAGCAGTTTAAGAAGGCAAATGAGACCGTTATGAAGGCTCTCTACTATGCACGCCGCGACCGTCGTGCCAAGAAGGGCGTATTCCGTCGTCTCTGGATTGCCCGTATCAATGCTGCAGCTCGTGCTAATGGCATTTCCTACAGCCGTCTGGTTGCAGGCCTGACCAAGGCCGGTGTTGAGGTAAACCGCAAGATGCTGGCTGATCTGGCAATCAATGATGCAAACGCATTTGCCCAGATGGTAGCTGTTGCCAAGGAGAACCTGTAATACACAGCATTGTGAGCTGTTATGACGATAAAAGAGCTGCTTGCGCAGCTCTTTTTTGCAATGTAATAAAAATTTGCAAGTGCAATGGGTTTTGCGGTGCAGCAACACCTGCTGACGCAATGTAATAGAGGTGCTTTTGATGCAGAATTTATCCAAGATGGAGCTGTTGTCCGTAGGCTTTATGGTGTTTTCCATTTTCTTTGGTGCCGGCAACCTGATTTTTCCGCCTTATCTGGCCCAGAATGCGGGCACCAGCTTTCCTATCGCCATGGCCGGCTTCCTGGCTACCGGCATCGGCCTGCCCCTGCTGGGGCTGATTGCTACGGCCAGGCATGGCGGACGTTATACGCAGCTGATAGACGACAGGGTGCATCCCGTGTTCAGGGCAGTTTCCTTCGGGTTGCTGTATCTGACTATCGGACCGCTGTTTGCGGTGCCGCGGACGGGAGCGGTGTCCTTTGAGATTGGCATCAAGCCGTTTCTGGCCGTTGATGCGGTGAATACAGGTGAGCTGATATACACGGCGGTGTTCTTTCTGGTCACTTATTGGCTGGCGGCCAATCCGAGCATGATTGTGGATCGCGTGGGCAAGGTGCTGAGCCCGCTGCTGCTCTTTTTCCTGTGCCTGCTTTTTGCGCGTACGTATTATGAGCCTATCGGCAGGATTCTGGCGCCCATAGAGGAATATGCCGTTTCTCCTTTTGCCTCCGGCTTTATCAATGGCTACCTGACCATGGACATGCTGGCGGCCCTGCCTTTTGCCACGCTGGCCATTACGGCCATCAGGCAGAAGGGGCTGACGGAGAACTCTGCTATCTGCCGGGCCTGTATCAAGGCCTGTGTGGTGGCGGTGGTCCTGATGGGCCTCGTCTATGTGTCCCTGGCTTATCTCGGAGCAACCTGCCCGTCGGTGCTGGGGTATTCGGCCAACGGCGGCATTATCCTGTCCACTGCCACCTATGTGTTTTTTGGTGATACCGGCAAGATAGTGCTGGCCTTCATTATCGGCTTTGCCTGCCTGACTACCAGCATCGGTGTCAGCTCGGCCTTTGCCAGCTATTATCAGTACGTGTTCGATGGCAGGGTCAGCTACAAGGCGCTGCTGCGGATTGCCGTGTTTTTCAGCTTTCTGGCCTCCAATGTGGGGCTTACGGAGCTTATCCGCATATCGGTGCCGTTTCTGGTGGCCCTGTATCCGATTTTTATCGTGCTGGTTCTGGTTTCCCTGTTTGACAGCCAGCTGGGTTCCAGCAGGGGCGTGTACCGCTGGAGCATCGGCCTGACACTGCCATTCAGTGTTCTGGATGGACTGCAGGCGGCTGACATCCACCTGAGCGGACTGCAGGAGATTTTGTCCATGTACCTGCCGCTGTACTCCGTCAGCCTGGGCTGGCTGGTTCCTGCCCTTCTGGGCGTGCTGATTGGCTTTGTGGTTTCCAGGAAAGCAGGCGGCAAGAATGGCAGGCAGACTGCCTGAACGTAAAGATTATGAGGCGTTAAGACTTTTTTAAGGTTTTGGCGCCTTTTTTCACGCTCAAAAGAAGGATTTTCACTGTTTTTGTTGAATTATATATGAAAAGATAAAGAGAAATGGAGAAAGCAGGGTAATGGTAGTCCATTTTGAAAGGCAGTGATTTTTATGAACAAAATTATTACTATCAGCCGTGAATTTGGCAGCGGCGGCCGTGAATTTGGCTGCAGGCTGGCAGAGAATCTGGGCATCAAGTATTATGACAAGGAGATTATCAGCAAGATTGCCGCCAAGGCGGATTTGTCCGAGGGCTATGTCAAGGAAGTGGTGGAGAAGCGTCCTATGCCGCTGTTTCCTATGACCATAGGTGCCACCTTTGCGGCGGTGGGGGTCTATTATCCATTGATGGTGGAGGAGTCGGTGTACACTGCCCAGACCGAGGTGCTGCAGGAGCTGGCGGAGCAGTCTGACTGCGTGATTGTGGGGCGGTGCGCTGATTATATCCTGCGCTCCTACAATCCTTTCAAGATATTTATCTATGCCGATATGCCGTCCCGCATCAAGCGCTGTATGGAGCGCAGCACCCCGGAGGAAAAGCTGACGGAGAAGGAAATGAAGAAGCGCATCACCAATGTTGATGAGAGCCGTGCCAAGTATTACGATTTTTATACGGGCCAGAAGTGGGGAGCGCGTCAGAATTACAACGTCTGCATCAATACCACCGGCATGGATATAAAGAAGCTGGCCGAGGCCTACAGCAACATGCTGAAATAGCGGCGGGGCCGGGGGAAGCACGCCGATGCCCTGTTTTTGCATGATGTTGGTCGATTTTGTTGGTTTGGTTGATGAGAGGAGCGCATATTGAAAAAGCTGGAGCGTATAGAGAGCAATGCTAACGCAAAGATAAAGCTGGTATCGAAGCTGCATGCCCACAAGTACCGCAAGGAGGAAAGCCTTTTTGTGGCAGAGGGTGTGCGCCTGGCTGAAATGGCCGTTCAGGCAGAGTGGCCGCTGAGGTTTGCCTTTGTCAGTGACAGCGCCATCGACAATCCGAGGGTAGTGCAGATTGTGGAGCGGCTGCAGGCAAGGGATTGTCCAGTATATCAGATGGAAAGGGAGCTGTACAACAAGGCATCCGATACGGTAAATGGCCAGGGGATACTGCTGGTGATGGGGCAGAGGCTTTTCACCTGGCGGGAGGTGCTGAGCTGTCCGCGGGGGGATGCTCCCCTGCTGGCCGTTCTGGATGGGATTCAGGATCCCGGCAATGCAGGCACGATTATCAGGACGGCAGATGCCCTGGGGTGTACCGGTGTGGTCTGTCTGGAGGGAACGGTGGACTTGTTTAGTGACAAGGTGGTACGCTCCTCGATGGGCTCCATCTTTAACATCCCGTTTTTGGATAATGTGACGCGGGGAGCTTTCATAGACGCCTGCCATGACAATGAGCTGAACATGATTGCCACGGCTCTGGACAAGCTGGCTTTGAAGCATTATCTGGCGGAGTATAACAGCCCTACGGCCATTGTGTTTGGCAATGAGGGTGGTGGCATCTCGCCGGAGATTATGGAGGCCGCCGCCAGCAAGGTATACATTCCTATGTCCGGCAAGGCGGAGTCCTTGAACGTGGCCTCGGCAGCAGCCATTGTGCTGTACGAGGCAAACAGGCAGAGGGCGATTTTATAAGCGCAGCAAAAAGGCTGAAGCGCGGTGATATGCCGCTCTTCAGCCTTTTCTTATCCGTTGCGTCCCGTTGCCTTGTCAGGTTATGGTGACGGACGGCCTGTCAATGATGGAGGAAAGCACAACGATGGAGTGGGTCTTGTTGACGCCCGGCTGTGCCTTGATACGGTTCAGAAGCTCTGCCAGGGTGCTTGTGTTGTTGGTCTGTACCTTCAGCGTATACTCGTAGTTTCCGGTGATGCGGTAACATTCCTTGATGTCCCTTTCGGTTTCGACGAAATCGACGAATCTGTCAGCATGCTTCTGCATGTCGAAGCCGATCTGCACCAGTGCCATAAGCTGCTTGTCCACAAGGGAAGGGTTCAGCAGGGTGGTGAATTTCTGGATGACGCCGGAGGACTCCAGGCGCTTGACCCGCTCGCTGACAGCCGGCATGGACAGGGAAACTGCATTGCTAAGGCTGGATATTGTAGCGCGGCCGTTTTCCTGCAGCAGCTTCAGGAGAGCCTTATCTATCTTATCTAATTTATACATAAAATCACCTCTTCTAATAATATTATAAAGGGTATACAGAAAAAAGTAAATAAAAAAACGGCTGTCGCAACAGTATTTTTGTTTCAACAGCCGTTAGTTTTTTATACCGTTAAAATATTTTCATGTACGCCCCGCCTTGCGTCGGCACGGCATGGATAAGGAATGGCATATCGTCAGCTTTCCTTCTGCAGTACAGTCACCCGCAGGAAGAGGAACAGGAACAGCGCCGCGAACACGAAGCCGGCCGGGTAGCTGATAGCGGTAGAAAGCTGCAAGCCTTCCTTGGCCTGAAGAATGTAGGTGGTAGTTACCACGGACATGAAGGTGGCAGGAATGACGGCTATCAGATAGGCCTTGCTGCCCTTGAACTTCCTGTACATGTAGACAGCACCGGTCCAGAGGACGATCATGGCGAGGGTCTGGTTTGTCCAGGCAAAATAACGCCAGATGATGGTGAAGTCAATCTGGGACAGGAAGCCGCCGATAGCCAGAAGAGGCACGGCCAGATACAGACGCTTAACCTTGTTGCTCTGCTCAAGGCCTACCCAGTCAGCAAGGGTCAGGCGGGCGGAGCGGAATGCGGTATCGCCGGAGGTAATCGGGCAGGCAATAACGCCCAGCATAGCCAGAACGGAGCCGACATAGCCCATGAAGCCTACGCAGATTTCGTACACGGCCTTGTTCTGGCCTACACCGGCCATGGCTGCAGCCAGACCGCCGGTGCTGTCGTAGAAGGTAACACCGGCTGCTGCCCATACAAGGGCAATAACACCCTCGGCCACCATAGCTCCGTAGAATACAGGGCGGGCCATGCGCTCACTCTTCAGGCAGCGGGCCATGAGAGGGGACTGGGTGGAGTGGAAGCCGGAAACAGCACCGCAGGCTACGGTGATGAACATCAGAGGCCAGATTGGCAGATCCTTAGGGTGCAGGTTCTGGAGGGTCAGCTCAGGCATTGTATGCCCGCCTACACCGGCAAACATGGCGAACATGATGCCGAAGGCCATGACGAGCAGGCAGGCGCCGAACAGCGGGTAGAAGCGTGCTATCAGGGTGTCAATCGGCAGCAGGGTTGCCAAAAAGTAGTAGGCCAGGACAATCAGCAGCCACATGGTAGGGTCCATGCCTGTGAGCATGGCCAGCAGGTTGGCCGGGCCGGTCATGAATACGGTACCTACCAGAACCAGCAGCACTACGGAGAAAAGGCGCATGATGTGCAGCATCAGGCTGCCCAGGTATTTGCCTACCACCTCGGAGATGCTCCTGCCGTTTTCCCGGAGGGAAATCATGCCGGACATGTAGTCGTGCACGCCGCCGGCGAAAATAGTACCGAAGACGATCCACAGGTATACGCTCGGCCCCCAGAGTGCGCCGCCCAGCGCGCCAAAGATAGGGCCGAGGCCGGCGATATTCAGAAGCTGAATCATAAACACCTTCCAGGTAGGAAGCGGGATGTAGTCAACGCCGTCGTTGATGCGGACGGCAGGTGTTGGCTCATCAGTAGGTTTGAAAACATTGTCTACAATCTTGCTGTAGATAAAAAATCCTATCACCAGCAAAGCAAGACACGCGAGAAAAGAATACATACGAGATACCCCCTTAAATAGCTTATAATCACAATACTCCCCTAAATGATTATAAATAATACTTATTACGCCTATATACTAACACTACGCGCTATAAAAGTCAAAAAATTCGTAAAAAAATAACGGTTAATTTTATAAAGTAACCAATAATTGAAATTTAGCTAATATGTAGATTTTTTTCTGCTTTTCAGACAAAATATCCTGATTCTGTGGTAGAATGTAATCAAGTAATAATTCACTCAGGTGGTGACGTCGTATTATGAACAATGAAGTGATACAGGGACTGGCAATTCCCTTTCTGGGTACATCCCTGGGAGCGGCCATGGTGTTTTTCCTGCGGGGACAGCTGAATGACATGGTGCAGAGGAGCCTGACGGGCTTTGCTGCGGGGGTCATGACGGCTGCCTCCATCTGGAGCCTTTTGATACCGGCGATGGAGCAGTCGGAGGATATGGGGCAGCTGGCGTTTATTCCGGCAGTAACCGGCCTGTGGGCAGGGATTTTGTTCCTGCTGCTGCTGGATCATATCATTCCCCATCTGCATATGAACAGCGACGAGCAGGAAGGCCCTCATTGCAGCCTTTCCAAAAGAATCATGCTGGTGCTGGCGGTGGTGCTGCACAATATTCCGGAGGGCATGGCTGTAGGTGTGGTGTACGCCAGCTGGCAGTCGGGGCTGTCTGAAATAACCTTTGCTGCGGCCATGGCCCTGTCCATAGGCATCGCCATCCAGAATTTCCCGGAGGGGGCGATCGTGTCACTGCCTCTCAGGGCAGAGGGCGCAGGCACTTTGAAGGCCTTCGGCATGGGGGTGTTTTCCGGTGCGGTGGAGCCGGTGGCGGCGGTGCTGACGATTGTTTTTGCCAGCCTGGTTATACCTGTACTGCCCTATCTCCTGAGCTTTGCGGCCGGGGCCATGATTTATGTGGTGGTGGAAGAGCTGATACCTGAGATGTCTGTGGGACATCATTCCAACATCGGCACGCTGATGTTTGCCGTGGGGTTCAGCGTGATGATGGTTCTGGATGTGGCTCTGGGATGATGTGCCCTCATGTTTTGATTTGATTCGTGTTTTGGCTGTGACAAGGATTTGCATATTGACTGTGGCAGGGTCTTGTGTACTGGTTGTGACAGGGATATGCCGATATTGTGCAGATGTAGTAAGGAGGAGCTTGAAATGGCGGTTATTGAAATTACAGAGGAAAACTTTGCGGCAGAGGTGCTGCAGTCGGACAAGCCGGTACTGCTGGATTTCTGGGCAGAGTGGTGCGGGCCGTGCCGGATGATGGGGCCTGTTGTGGATGAGATTGCAGGGGAATGCGGCGATATCAAGGTAGGCAAGGTGAATGTGGATGAGCAGGAAGCCCTGGCCACCCGCTTTGAGGTCATGAGCATTCCAACGCTGATGGTGTTCAAGGGCGGCAAGATTGCCCGGAGGTCCATAGGCGTCAAGCCGAAGGAGGAGGTTCTGGAGCTCTTAAAGCTTGACAAATAGCTGTTTTTCTGATAACATCTTCGAGGTTATATAGGTCTTTGATATGGAAGGATGTTTCTACCAACTGCCGAAAATAGTTGTCTATAACCAATTGTGCAGTTCCTGCTGCAGGTTGGTTTTTGTACACTATTTTGCGGCAGTTTTTTTGTGATAGTTTTCGGGAAGCGAGGGAGATTGACATGAAGTATGATGTGATTATTATCGGGGCCGGGCCGGGGGGCATTTTCTCCGCCTATGAGCTGGTGCAGGGAAACAAGGAGTTGAAGGTGGCGGTATTTGAGGCGGGCAGGTCACTGGAACAGCGCAAATGCCCCATTGATGGCAAAAAGGTAAAAAGCTGCATAAACTGCCGTCCCTGCGCCATCATGAACGGCTTTGGCGGCGCAGGCGCCTTTTCCGATGGAAAGTACAACATTACCAACGATTTCGGCGGTACCCTGTATGAGCACATCGGCAAGGAAACCGCGCTGGAGCTGATGTACTACGTGGACGGCATCAACACAAGCCATGGCGGCAGTGACACCAAAATGTATTCTACGGCGGGAACGGGCCTGAAAAAGACCTGCATGCAGAACAAGCTGAAACTGCTGGATGCTTCCGTGCGCCATCTTGGCACGGATAAAAACTACGTCGTGCTGGAAAATATTTTCAGCGAGCTTAGAGACAGGGTAGACTTCTTCTTCATGACGCCGGTGGAGGGGATTGATGTGCTGGCGGAAGGCTACCGGGTGCGCACGGCGGAGAAAAGCTACGAGTGCGACAGGTGCATCGTGTCAGTAGGGCGCAGCGGCAGCAAATGGATGGAACGCACCTGCAGGGAGCTGGAGATTCCTACCATGTCGAACCGTGTGGATATTGGCGTCAGGGTAGAGCTGCCGGCGGAGATTTTTTCCCATCTGACGGATGAGCTGTACGAAAGCAAGATTGTCTATCGGACGGAGAAGTTTGAGGACAAAGTGCGTACATTCTGCATGAATCCCTATGGCAGCGTGGTAAGCGAAAACACCAACGGCATTATTACAGTCAACGGTCACAGCTATGAGGATAAGTCACTGCAGACCAGCAATACCAACTTTGCCCTGCTGGTATCCAAGCATTTTTCGGAGCCATTCAAGGACAGCAACGGCTACGGGGAGAGCATTGCCCGCCTGTCCAACATGCTGGGAGGCGGCGTTCTGGTACAGCGCTTCGGCGATCTGGTGAGGGGGCGCCGCACCACGCAGAAGCGCATGGCAGAGGGGTTCGTGACACCGACGCTGGCGGCGTCGCCGGGGGATCTGAGCCTGGTACTGCCAAAGAGGATTCTGGATGGCATTGTGGAGATGATTTATGCCCTGGACAAGATTGCTCCCGGCACAGCCAATGATGATACACTGCTCTACGGCGTGGAGGTCAAGTTCTACAACATGGAGGTGGAGCTGGATGAAAATCTGGAGAGCAGGTACAAGGGGCTGTATATCATCGGTGATGGCAGTGGCGTGACCCACTCCCTGTCCCATGCTTCAGCCAGCGGCGTTTTTGTGGCCAGGCAGATTCTTGAGCAGATAAAGGCGTGATGAAGGGAAAGCCGGATTGTATAATGTATATAACTGGACATTTTTTGCAGTATATGATAGATTTTTAGAGTATAAATTTTGCGAAAAAGGAAGTGTATATCTGTATGTTGGAGAATAATGGTGTAATTCGTGTGGATCAGAGGCCGCCTATTCAAAAGACGATTCCTCTGAGCCTGCAGCATCTTTTTGCCATGTTCGGTTCCACGGTGCTGGTGCCGATTCTGTTCAATGTAAACCCGGCTACGGTACTGCTGTTTAATGGTATAGGTACTCTTTTGTACCTGTTTTTGTGCAAGGGCAGAATACCGGCATACCTTGGTTCCAGCTTTGCCTTTATCTCGCCGGTCTTTGCGGTGCTGTCGCAGTACAGCTACGAGGCGGCACTGGGCGGATTCATTGCTGTCGGCGTTGTGTTTGTGCTGGTGGGGCTTTTGATAAGGGCCATGGGCACCGACTGGATAAATTTTATCTTTCCACCGGCGGCCATGGGCGCTATCGTGGCGGTAATCGGCCTTGAGCTGATGCCGGTGGCTGCCGGAATGGCAGGCCTGACCGCCAAGGAGCCGGACACGAACGCTATCGTTGTTTCCGTGATGACGCTGGCTATTACGCTTTTTGCCCAGGTGGCCTTCCGTGGTTTTCTGCAGATAATCCCGATTCTTATTGGCATCGTATCCGGTTATGTGGTTTCCCTGGCCTTTGGCATTGTGGATTTGAGCATAATCGAAAAGGCGCCGTGGTTTTCCCTGCCGACCATCTACACACCTGAGTTTAACTTCAACGCCATCTGCATCATCCTGCCGGCGGCGCTGGTGGTGGTGGCCGAGCATGTGGGGCACCTCATTGTGACAGGTAATATTGTAGGAGCTGACCTGACGAAGGATCCGGGCCTGGATCGCTCGATTATCGGCAACGGCCTGTCCACCATCCTTTCCGGCTTCTTTGGTTCCACGCCGAACACTACCTACGGTGAGAATATCGGCGTTCTGGCCATGACAAAGGTTTTCAGTACCTGGGTTATCGGCGGTGCGGCTGTTTTTGCGATTCTGCTGTCCTGCTTCGGCAAGCTGGCCGCTGCTATACAGAGCATTCCGGCCCCGGTTATGGGCGGCGTTTCCATGCTGCTCTTCGGCGTTATCGCAGCCTCCGGTATCCGCGTGCTGGTGGAGAGCAAGGTGGATTACAATGATCCTATCAATCTGATGCTGACTGCCGTGGTGCTGGGCATTGGCGTAAGCACCGCCAGCATTACCATTGGCACTGTAACCCTGAGCGGCATGTCTTTGGCAACCGTGGCAGCCATTGTGCTGAGCGTATGCTTTAATCTGGTGAAAAGGCTCCGCGGTGGGAACTAAGCCATGGATGTAACATATATTGTCTCGATGGAGGATGAAAAAGCTCTGCACCCTGTACCGGTCAGGGCTTTTCTTCGTCAGAAATGCGGTTTTTCCCATGGGCTGTGGCGGCGGCTGAAGTGGAACGGCACCCTTTTGGTCAACGGCAGGGAGGAACGGGCCGTTACGGCCATGGTGCAAAACGGTGACGTGCTGACCTGCCGGATTCCTGAGAATACCCGTCTGGCGGTGACGCCCATGCAGCTGGATATACGCTATGAGGATGAATATATGATTGTCCTGAACAAGCCTGCCGGTATGCTGGTACACCCTACGGGCGGTGATTATGCGAATACCCTGGGCAACGGCCTGCTGTATTATTATCAGCAGACGGGGCAGGAGATTGACTTTCATCCTGTGCACCGCCTTGACCGCAATACCACGGGGCTTGTGCTGGTGGCAAAGCAGCCGCAGCTGCAGAATGCCCTGACCCAGGGCAGTGCCGGAAAGTTTTTTCATCGCAGCTATATCGCCCTGATAAAGGGGGAGATGCCGAAGCTGCAGGGAACGATAGACCTGCCGATTTCCCGCCATCCCGAAAGCATTATTCAGAGGATTTGCAGCAGTGACGGACAGCCGGCAGTGACCCATTACCGGACGCTGGCCAGGCGGGGCGGCATGTCCCTGCTCCGCCTGCAGCTGGAAACGGGACGTACCCATCAGATACGGGTGCATCTGGCGGCAATGGGGCATCCCCTGCTGGGGGATGACTTATACGGAGGCGATACGTCACTGATTCAGCGGCAGGCATTGCACGCCCTGCATCTTGAGGTGGCAAATCCTCTGACCGGTGAGGAGGTTTCCCTTTATGCAGACGTGCCGCAGGACATGATGGCGGTTTTTGGCGGATAGCGGATAAAGGATGATTATCGGTTGTTGAAAAAATGTGCAAATTATTTTGTACATTTGAAGCAAAATTCTCTACAATTAAGAAAAATCTTATTTTATTGCTGTTAATTATCAGGAAACTGTGCTATAATGATTACATATTTTGATAGGGGGTTTTTTTATGCCATTAGTAGGAACTAAAGAAATGTTCAAGAAAGCATACGAGGGCGGCTACGCTATCGGTGCATTCAACGTAAACAACATGGAGATTGTGCAGGGCATCACTGATGCTGCAGCTGAGCTGCGTTCTCCTGTAATCCTGCAGTGCTCTGCCGGTGCTCGCAAGTATGCCAACCATCAGTACCTGGTACATCTGGTAAAGGCTGCTCTCGAGGTTCATCCTGATCTGCCGGTTGCTCTCCATCTGGATCACGGTGCAGATTTTGAGACCTGCAAGTCCTGCATTGACGGCGGCTTCACTTCCGTTATGATTGATGGTTCCCATCATTCCTTTGAGGACAATATCGCGGTTACCAAGAAGGTAGTAGAGTATGCTCATGCCCACGGCGTAGTAGTAGAGGGCGAGCTTGGCCAGCTGGCAGGCGTAGAGGATGATGTAAACGTATCCGCAGAGGATGCAAAGTACACCCATCCGGAGGAGGTTGAGGAGTTCGTATCCCGTACCGGTGTTGACTCCCTGGCTATCGCTATCGGCACCAGCCATGGCGCTTTCAAGTTCACTCCTGCACAGTGCACCTTGAACGAGGAAGGCGTTCTGGTTCCGCCTGAGCTGCGTTTCGACATTCTGGAGGAGATTACCAAGAAGCTGCCAAACTTCCCAATCGTTCTCCACGGTGCTTCTTCCGTAGTACCTGAGTATGTAAAGATCATCAACGCTAACGGCGGCAAGCTGGATGATGCTATCGGCATCCCGGAGGATCAGCTCCGCAAGGCTGCCCGCAGTGCAGTCTGCAAGATTAACGTTGACTCCGATCTGCGTCTGGCTCTGACTGCCGGTATCCGTCAGCACTTCATGGAGCATCCGGAGCATTTCGACCCACGTCAGTATCTGACCCCGGCCCGTGCTAACATCAAGGCTATCGTTGAGCACAAGATTAAGAACGTACTGGGCTGCAACAACGCTTATTAATTTGTTGACCTGATTGCGTTTTCCCGCTGTCTGCACAGGCGGCAGGGCAGAGAAAAAGCTGTACAGTTTTGGCTGTACAGCTTTTTT
>NZ_JBJDWZ010000058.1:0-1403 GCF_051866355.1 Anaerovibrio sp.
TGAAGTTCTATGGCGCGCACAAGTGGCGTAATGGAAACCATGGCGATTACATGGAAGTTTATGATGATGCGTTTTACAGGCATGCCAGATAATAGCTGTCTGAATCTGTCTGAGGGGTTACAACACATCCGAAAATAGCAAATAATTTAGAAAATGCAGCCATGCTTTTTTGCAGGCTGCATTTTTAGATATAAAAATTGTGAAAATACGCTTTATGCCGCCGGGGCTGTGCCGGAAAAAGCCGTTATGAGCCTGCTGGATGCCAGAAGTGCTATTGTCCGTAGCTAGGTTGAGCAGGAGCTTGGCATAAGTCAGGACGGTGCTATCAGTCTGCTGAAAGCCTTGAGCGAAAAGGGCATGCTAAAGCGCGTGGGGAAGGGCAAGTCCACGCGCTACGTAAAACCATGTAAATAAAATAATATAATATAATAATATATAGGCATTTAATTTCCTTACAATGCCAGCCTGATGGCAAACAGCATAAATATGGTGCCGAAGCATTTTTGTATGCGGGCAAGGCGGCTGGCTGACTGGCAGAGCCATGATTTTGCCGAGCCTGCCAGAATGCCGTAAAGGGAAAAAATAATAAATGTCAGCAGCATAAAAAGCAAGCCCAGCATGGCACTGCTGGCGGTGTAATGAGTGCTGTCCGCGCTGATATACTGAGGCAGGAAGGAAAAGAAAAACAGGGTCAGCTTGGGGTTGAGCAGGTTGATGAGAATGCCCCTGCGAATAATTGCCCCGGCCAGGCGGGAGGTTTTCATTTCAGCAAAAGTGCCTGCTCCTGTATCGGTCAGCATGCCCCAGCCTATATAAATGAGATATAGGACACCGGCGTATTTTATGATGGCAAAAAGCGTGCTGTTCATCTGCAAAAGCAATGAGGTCAGGGCAATGCTGGCGCACAGGTGGGGCAGTATGCCGGCGGTACAGCCGATAACGGCATAAATGCTTTTCCAGCGCCCTTCGGTCATGGCTACGGATAAAGTGTATATGACGCCGGTGCCGGGCAAAAGCACAATGATGATTGATGTGATGATAAATGTGTAAGTATCCATTGGTTCCTCCTGAAAATAATATTTGAATAATTATCTGCGGAGAATTTTATTTTATCTCCTGCCTGTGCTATGATTGTAGCATGAAGAATGTGGTGTGATAAGCTCCACTTTTCGACAGCTTTTTTGGAACCACTTTGCGGCAGACGGGGGAGTTTTTGTGTGGATTGCATTGGATAGGAATAGTGAAATCGCTTTGGAGCGGCAGATTTATCAGGAGATACGCCGGATGATACTTGGCGGCAGGCTGGCAGAGGGGGAGAAGCTTCCCTCCACGCGGAGGCTGTCGGCAGAGCTGGCGGTGTCCAGAAATACTGTCATCGGGGCATATAGCCAGCTGATAGCTGA
>NZ_JBJDWZ010000058.1:1503-3224 GCF_051866355.1 Anaerovibrio sp.
AGCTGGCGGTGTCCAGAAATACTGTCATCGGGGCATATAGCCAGCTGATAGCTGAGGGCTATCTGCAGTCCCTCCATGGTTCAGGGACAATGGTGGCAGAGGGACTTTGCAATGAGGAAATTGCAGAGGAAATTTCCCGTCATGCTTCCGGCAGGCAAAAAAATGCGGCCGTGTACAGCCGGGGGCAGGCGGAGGCAAAAAATACCGCGGCTGTATATAGTCGGGGACAGGCGGAGACAAAAAATACCGCGGCTGTGTGTAGCCGGGGACAGGCGGAGGCAAAAAATACCGCGGCTTCTGTTGCTGACATGCAGGCAGAAAAAATAATTGATTTTTGTACCGGGATACCGGCGCTGGAATATTTTCCCGGCAGGGAATGGGGCAGGCTGTATCGGGAGGTATGTGATACAATTCCCGCGGCGGCGTATGGCTATGGTGAAACCTTCGGTGTGGGCGAGCTGAGAGAAAGTATTGCAGAGTACATGTACAGGCTGAGGGGGATAGACTGCCCTGCTGAACGCATCATGATTACGACAGGGGCAACACAGGGGCTTTCCCTTATTTCAGGGGCATTGGGCAGTGATGGGAAAAAGGTTTTGCTGGAGGAACCCACCCATAAGGGCTTGCGTGAGGTAATCCGCATGACTGGCTGTCAGGTAGAGGGGATAACGGTGGATGGCCATGGCATGTGCACCGGCAGACTGCCGGATGGTTGGGAGATTGCATTTATTTATGTGACGCCATCCCATCAGTATCCCTTGGGAAGTGTGATGTCCATTGCCAGGCGTCTGGAGCTTATTCGCTACGCGGAGCGGCATGACTGCTACATTGTGGAGGATGATTATGATGGCGAGTTCCGCTACGAGGGGCAGCCGGTCAGCTCCCTTTATGAGCTGAAGCCGGAGCGCGTCATATATCTTGGTTCCTTCAGCAAAATTCTGGCCCCTGCCCTGCGCCTTGGCTTTATGATGCTGCCACAGCAGTTGATGGACAGGTGTGCAAAAATAAAAATGTATTCCGACGTGAATACTGATGTGCTGGGGCAATATGTGCTTAATCTGTTTATCAGGCGCGGTGGATTTGCCCGGCATATCTGGAAAATGAAAAAGCTGTATAGCCGCAAAAGAAAATTATTGCTCAGGGAATTATCAGCCAGCTTTCCTGACGGTTTTTCGGTGCTGGGACATGCCACCGGCCTGCATGTGGTAATTAAATTCCACGCAATCACTTTTGATAGCAATACGGAAATGGCATTGCGGCAAAGGGGTGTGGGCATCCACAGGCTGGAGCAATTCTATCTGGACGGGAACGGGTCAGGCAGGCACGAGATTATTATGGGCTACGCCCACTTGTCTGATGAGGATATTATTAGGGGCGTACAGGCTCTGAGGGATTATTTTTCGGCCTGATGCTATAAAATTTTTGCAAAAAATCGTCATGGTATAAATTCCTGCAAAAAAATCGCCGCGCCGGTGTCTGCCCGGCTGACGGCGATTTTGCTGTTTGCTGTAGTTTATACTTGTCGTTTATCTCTATATCAAAATTATGCGTCCTGCGGCAAATACTTGAAGAACCAAAAGCTACAGTTTATCTTTATAGCAAGGCCAGGCGTCCTGCGGCCTGGCTTTATTTGGCTATTTCAGCTCCTTTATGGTTGCGGCAATGCTTTTTGCGGCATGCCGCAGTTCGTCCTCCGTATGGGTCGCCATGAGGGCGGCCCG
>NZ_JBJDWZ010000059.1:0-3119 GCF_051866355.1 Anaerovibrio sp.
GCAGAGCCTTTACTATACCCAATTTTAAATCAGCTCGTACATGTTTCTGGTCTGCTCCAGAATGCTGTCACGGCTTTTTTTCGATTCGGCAAAGTATTCATACAGAGCATCCCTGTCCCTGTTTTCGATGGCCTCCGCCACCTCGCCGAGAATGCCCTGCAGAATCCTGATATGGTTGACTATCGCCTCACTGTTGGTCATGCAGATATCGGCCCACATATCCGCGTTGGAGGAAGCGATGCGCGTCGTATCCTTGAAGCCGCCGCCTGCCAGCTTCAGGCAGGCCTCCTGGTCACCGTGGCTCCTGTTCAGCAGAGTTACCAGCGCCGCCGCCGTCACATGGGGAATGTGGCTGATAACGGAAGCACAGCGGTCATGCTTGGCTATATCCAGCGTGGTGAGATTCGCTCCCGTCAGCCTGACCAGACTGCACACCTGCTCATAGGCCTCCTTTGGCACGCCCTCATTTTCCACGATAACATAGCATTTGTTGACAAACAAATCCTTCTGGGCAGCATCGACACCGCTCTTTTCCCTGCCCGTCATAGGATGCCCCGGCACGTAGTAGATATCAGGCGGCAGGATTTCCCTCAGACCGTTCCATACGTACTGCTTGGTACTGCCGGCATCAGTTATAATCGCTCCCGGCTTCATGAAGGGCAGCAGCCGCTGTACCATCGGCACCATCTGCAGTACCGGCGTACTGAGAAAAATAATATCCGCATCCCTGACCACCTCTGCCGGGTCATCCGAAGCAAAATCCACAGCCCCCAGCTCCACAGACCTCTCCATGGATTTTTGGGTGCGGCACATACCTGTTATATATACTGCATCTCCCAGCTTGTCCTTGAGGCACAGCCCCAGGGAGCCGCCAATCAGTCCCACCCCGATTATGGCAAGTCTCAACTCCGCCATCAGTTCTCACCTCTTAGAAGAGAAGCAACACGCTTGATATCTGCCATAACTTCCTCAAAGTCAGAAGGGGTCAGCGACTGCTCACCGTCGGAGAGGGCCACCTCCGGATGCGGGTGCACCTCAATAATCAGGCCGTCTGCCCCGGCGGCAATAGCGGCAATAGCCATCGGGCGCACCATGCTGCGGCGGCCGGTGCCGTGGCTTGGGTCAACCACGATTGGCAGATGGGAAAGCTCCTTGATGGCCGCTACCGCGCTCAAATCCAGCGTATTTCTGGTGTAAGTCTCATAGGTGCGGATGCCGCGCTCGCAGAAAATCACATCATCACAGCCCTCGCTCATGATGTACTCGGCAGCGTTGAGCCATTCCTTGATGGTAGCGCAAAGGCCGCGCTTCAGCATAACCGGCCTGCCGGCACGGCCAACTTCCTTCAAGAGCTGGAAATTCTGCATGTTGCGGGCGCCAATCTGCAGTATGTCAGCATATCTGGCCACGGTTTCGATGGAACGCTGATCCACAACCTCGGTAACAACCTTCAGGCCGTTTTTGTCAGCGGCCTCCCTCAGCATCTGCAGGCCCTCTTCTGCCAGACCCTGAAAATCATACGGGGAAGTACGCGGCTTGAAAGCACCGCCGCGCAGGAACTGGGCGCCTGCCTTTGCTACGGCAGTAGCGGACTCCATGAGCTGCTCCATGCTCTCGACAGCACAAGGACCGGCCATGACAATAGGCTTGCCGCCGCCGATTTCCACGCCGCCAACGTTGATGATGGTGTTGTTCCGCTTGAATTCACGGCTTACCAGCTTGTATTTTTCAGTGATGCGGACAGTTTTTTCCACGCCGCTGAGATGCTGCATCTCCAGCTGGCCGATAGCGGCCTTGTCGCCGATAACGCCCACGATGGTACGGCTTGTACCCTTGGAAAGATGGACATCCAGCCCCTGGGACTTTACCTTGCTGATAACATTGTCCAGCTCTGCCTGAGTTGAGTTTGGTGCCATTACAATAATCATAACAATTCCTCCTGTGTAAATAAAACTATGTTGAATTTTAATTTGTCAGCATATCATTTAAATCCATCAGCTGAACCCGGCCTGCCCCACTTTCCCGCAGGCGGCACTGAAACCGTCAAAACCGCCGGGACAGCTAAATCTGAATACAAAAAAACCGTCCCCAAATACAGGGACGGCTGTTCACCGCGGTACCACCCTGCTCGCTTTCGCAAGCACTCTTTTCAGATACTAACATATCCTAGCCCATGATAACGGAAGCAATCCGGCACGACCTACCATCACATCCCGCAAAAAACGCACCTGTACGATGCATCACGCACCACACGCCGACTTTTTGCCAGGCGACTTCAGCCTGCGGCTCACGAGTGTATATTCCCAGCTTCCTCTGCTGTGTTTCAGCAACCCACAGCTCTCTGTAAAGCACCCACTGGATTTCTCTCGCTCATAGCCATTAAACTATTCAACTACATCAACTGACATAACCCTTGCGTCAAGCTGTCCTGCTCCGAATAAATATCGGACATTTGTACAACAACTCAACCTGCATCCTTATTCTACTCAATAAAATGCGATTTGTCAAGAACAATATAAAAAAATTATTATTTATTACTGTTTACTGCTCCCTGAGTATCAGGGCAATCTCGTCACAGTCTGGAAACTTTGGACAATCAATGCAGTCCTTCCATATCTTGTGAGGCAAATCGTCCCTCGATACAATCTGGAAGCCGAGAGCCTCAAAGAACTTTGGCTTGTAGGTCAGGGTAAATATTGTCTTTACCCCCAGCTCCCTGCCCTCTTCAATCAGCATTTTCACGATGCCACTGCCGATGCCGTGACGTATCATCTCCGGTGCCACAGCCATAGCGCAAATTTCAGCCATGGCGTCCCACGTAATATGCAGTCCGCCGACACCTACAACCTCGCCATCCTCGTCCTCTGCCACCACTAAATCACGCAGATTCTCATAGATGGTGTTGCGGGAGCGGGCCAGCATTTCGCCATTTTTGGCATACACCGCTATCAAATTAAAAATCGTTTCTGTATCGCTAAAGCGAGCCTTCCTAAAAATCATTATGTGCCCACCTCTAAAATCTCAATCTATTATGCCTTGCCCATGCTTGGACACACATCCCCCAGCGGACATTCACTGCACAGAGGCCTGCGCGCCCGGCACACCCTGCGGCCATGCCA
>NZ_JBJDWZ010000060.1:0-17740 GCF_051866355.1 Anaerovibrio sp.
TATACAATTTTTCCCATGGCTTCCCGCACCACGGCCTCCGGCACGTCATTCCTGCCGGTGACAGTGCCAATGCCGCCATCCATCAAAATCCACTTTACCTTGCCGCCTACAGTCTTTTTGTCGTGGAAAATATCCTCATACAGCTGGTCAACGGTACAGCCTTCTGCCCTGATTGGCAGATGCAGGGCCTCAATCAGCCTGATGACGCGCTCCACGGAAGAGCTGTCTATCATGCCCAGGGACTGGCTGATATGTGCCGCGCACACCATGCCGATACCTACAGCCTCACCGTGGTTATACCGGGTGTAGCCGGTATTTTTCTCAATGGCATGTGCCGCAGTGTGACCGAAGTTCAGAATCGCCCGCAGTCCCAGCTCCTTCTCATCCTGACTTACCACCTCTGCCTTGATTTCACAGGAACGCGCCGTCATGTGCATGGCCGCCTCATTATCAAGGGACAGCACCGGCTCCGGATTATCCTCAAGATATCTAAAAAAATCATTATCGTAAATAATACCGTATTTGATAATCTCGCCCAGCCCCGTGTAAATCTCCCGCTTTGGCAGGGTTTTCAGCGTATTTAAATCCATGAATACCGCCTTTGGCTGGTAAAAGGCGCCTATCAGGTTCTTGCCCAGCCGATGATTTACCGCTACCTTGCCACCCACGCTGGAATCAACCTGCGCCAAAAGGCTGGTAGGCACCTGCACAAAAGGCACGCCACGCATATAGGCGGCCGCCACAAAGCCTGCCAGATCACCGACAACACCGCCGCCCAGGGCAAAAATCGGAGATTTCCTGTCCATCCCCAGCTCAATGCATCTTGTGAACAGCTCTTCCGCCACAGCCAGCGATTTGGAGCTTTCACCTGCCGGAATCTCGTATATCTCCGCCTCAAGGCCGCCCTGCTGCAGCAGCCGCAGCAGCCATTTGCCATACAGAGGGCCCACATTGGTATCCGTAATCACCAGCCCCCTGCCGGAAAAACCGCCCTGCTCGCAAAAGCCTGCTATCTCCTGTTCCAGACCATTGCCTATATAAATATTGTAACTATCCTTCCCCAGCTCTACAGGTACTATACGCATGCAACAACCATCTTTCTATTCAAAAACTACACTCACTCCGACGGCACCGCCAAATACAGCGTCCGCACAGACTGCCCGGCCAGCCTATTCTATCAGGCCGAGATTCCTCATGACGTTTTCCACCTTGTCCGTATCCACAGGCTTGGACGCATAGGCATCACACCCCTGACGGAAGGCCTCATCCACATAGCCTACATCTGCCAGCGCAGTCATCATGATAATCTTCAGATGCTCCTCCTCCGGCACATTCTGCTGTTTTTCCAGCTGACGGATAACCTTCAGCACCTTCAGTCCGTCTACCTTCGGCATCATGATATCAAGGCACAGCAAATCATAGCGGTTCTTATTCTTGATGGAATCCATATACAGGTCAACTGCTTCCATGCCGTCAACAGCCACATCCACCTCGCCGTAGGCCTGCATGAACTTCTGCAAAAAATTGCGGCTAATGCGGTCATCCTCTGCAATCAAAATTTTCATTGTTTCCCCCTCCTAGCTATTCAGCTTATCCTCACAATATTTCAGTAAATCAAGAATATCGTCATCAGGCGGCTTATCGTCATTCTCATCACCATCTGCTGCCGCCTGCAGCGTTTTCGGCCACATATCTCCTGCCTCATGCTCCTCGTCAGGCTTCCTCCTTCGTTCCCAGTAAGGATTTACAAACACGGACTGATCCTTCAGCTCCGTATCAGCCTTATCCGCCAGCACGAGTGGTATCGAGAAGGTAAACCTGCTGCCTGCCCCCGGCTTTGATACCACATGTATCTCGCCATCCATAGCCGTTACCAGCTCCTTGACAATCATCAGCCCCAGGCCCGTGCCGCCAAAGCGCCTCGTCGTGGAGCCATCCACCTGGCTGAAAGGCTTGAACAGCTTTTCCTGTGCCTCCGTGGTCATGCCGATGCCGGTATCCTCCACGTAAAACTCCAGCAGGCTCTTGATGCCCCGCTTAAACGTCCTGGACCCCAGCATAATTGAGCCCTTGGCTGTAAATTTCAGGGCATTGTTCAAAAGGTTATGCAGTATCTGCCGAAGCCTCAGCGGATCCCCCTGAATAAACTGCGGCAGGTTGCTGCAGTCAGGATAGACGAATTCCAATCCCTTTCCCGCCGCCACCTGGCCGTGCAGGGCGCTGACGCGCTTCAAAAGCACATGCAGATCCAAATCTATCTTTTCAATTACCATCTTGCCACTTTCCAGCTTGGCATAGTCAAGAATGTCATTGATTATTTTCAGCAAATCCTCGGAACACTGCTTTGCCGCCTGCAGGTTTGAGCGCTGCTCTTCGTTGAGCGGCGAACGCAGCGTCAGATTTATCATGCCTGTCATGCCGTTTATCGGCGTCCTGATTTCATGGCTCATATTAGCCAGAAACTGCGTCTTGGTATTGTTGGCGGCCTCCGCCATGCGGCGTGCCTCAGTCAGCTCCTTCTCCCTCTGTTTACGCTTTGAAATATCTATCATTGTGAGCACAATCTGCTTCTCATTTTCCTTCCAGACCTGCGTCAGGAAGAACTGCAGCCAGATAGGCTCTTCTGTAACCCTCGAAATCACCGCTGCCACAAACTCGGCCGAAAATCCATCATCCAGCACGGCCGCCTCAATATTGTTGCGGATAATGCAGAACTTGCACTTGTCGCTCCTGCCGCAGCCGTAAGGCATGCAGTTTACGCATTTAAACACATCACCCAGCTGCTGACCCAGGGCATCATTGTAGGTTCCCCCCAGCGTTTCCAGCGCCGCCTCATTGACCTCTACAATCTCGCCGCGGATGCCAAGGCTGCAGATGCCAATCTTTGCCGCCTCGAACACGGAACGCATATAATACTGGTCGCTTTCCATCTTGCGTGCCAGTCCGTGCAGGCGGGTTATATCCCTGAACACGGAGGTACTGCCGATGATGCTGCCCTCCCTGTTATAGCGCGGCGAACAGGTCGCAGACAGGTATACAGGCAGCTCGCCGTGCATAATCCCGATATTTTTGCTCAGGCCCACCGTCCTGTTTTCCCGGATGGCCTTTGCCACCGGGCAAAAATACCGCTCCTTCGTCTCCAGGTTAATCAGCCTGCAGATGTCTGCAAACAAAATCTCCGTTTCCGGTTCATACCTGCACTCAAATATCTGTTCCGCAGCTTTGTTCATGTAGGTAACAACACCCTGTACATTGGTCAGAACAAAGCCATCCCCCAGCCCTCCAAGTACACTTTCCAAATCTCCATACGAAAAGGGCGTTCCTGTATCTACATGCATTACTAACGCCTCCCCTGATATCTGGCCACGTTGGTAATCATGCTGGCCATCCCCGACAAAGGCAGCTGCTGTACAACAGCCCCTCTCTCGTAGGCAGCCCGCGGCATACCATACACTACACAGCTGGCCTCATCCTGCCCCAGGGTGACAGAGCCTGCCTCCCGCATTTTCAGAAGCCCCCTCGCTCCGTCCTCACCCATGCCTGTCAGGATTACCCCCATCGCCCTGTCGCCTATCCTTTCGGCAACAGAGTTAAAAAGCACATCCACAGATGGGCAATGCCCGTTCACCTTCGGGCCGTAGTTCACGTCCAGCTGCATCATGTCGCCAAATCTCTTTACCATCATCTGCTTGTCACCCGGTGCCACATACGCACAGTTATCTTCCAGCTTGTCCCCGTTTTCCGCTTCCTTGACGGAAATATGGCATTCATTGTTCAGCCTGTCTGCAAACAGCTTGGAAAACATAGGTGGTATATGCTGAACAATCACAATCGGCGGCAGGGGTGGCTGAAGTGCCTTCAAAATCGCTGACAGCGCCTCCGTGCCGCCTGTGGATGCCCCGATTGCTATCAGCTGTACTGTCTTGCCGGGCACGGGCACCTTTATCTGGCTCATGGGCACAGAGCGGGGCGGTTCCCTGTCCTCACCGCGCAGGGCCGACATCTGCTTCATGCTGTCCACAATCCTGTTCATGTTGGCAGTCATGGCGTCCTTGTAGGAACTGCCCGGCGCATCCTTTCCTGCCCGGCCTGCATACCCGCCGCTCAGGGCGGATACGGTACTGGCCGCATCCGTAGTGGAAGCAACCGTCGCCGCTGCCGCCGTTATGGCCTCCCTGACGGATACCCTCCCGGCAGGCGAAGGCGGACGCCCGGACATCAGCTCATAGGAAGCCCGCGGCTTTGGCGGATCAGCGTCAGCCTGCCTGACCAGCTCCTCCACCCTTGCCAGCTGAGCTTCTTCCGCTTCGGCAGCCCGGCCGGCTTCTGCCGCCATCCTCCTGCCATGCTCACGAGCCAGTCCTATTTCCTCGGCCATATCATCCATATAACCGCTGCTGCTCAAGGTACTGGAGGGCTTTTCCAAGAAGGAAAAAGCCCCTGCCTCCAAGGCCAGGTTTTTGTACGCCGGCCTTGAGCTGGACACGATGGTGGGCAGATTGTACTGCACAATCAGCCTGCGCAGAAATTCAATGCCGTTCATGTTCGGCATCTCCACATCCAGAATCATCACATCCGGATCAAAGGACAAAATCCTGTCCCTGGCAGCAAAGGCATCACCAGCCTTTTCAATAACACTGCCACCGGGCAGCCGGTTCTTTAATCCCCGTGCCAGAACCTCCCGAAAAAACATTGAATCATCAACTATTAAAACTTTCACTGGTTCCATATCAGGATCACTTCTTTCGATAAACGGACGGCATCACATATTCAAATGGTGCCGACTGCCTGTCAATTACTTCGGAGTGGCCCACAAACAAAAAGCCTCCCGGCTCTAAAAAGTCATAAAACTTCCGTACCAGCGCATCCCTGGTAGGAGTATCAAAATATATCATCACATTGCGGCAGAAAATCACATGAAACGGCCTTCTAAAAGGGAAAACAGGCGTCATCAGGTTAAACTTGCGATAGAGAACCTTCTGCTTGAGCCTGTCAGAAACCTGATATGTACCATCAGAAAGGCGGTGAAAAAACTCTGCCTGCCACTGGGCAGGCAGGGTACGCACGGATTCCCCCGCATAAATTCCGGCCCTGGCCACATCGAGAATGTCCTGGGACAAATCCGTAGCCAGCAGGGTGGTTTCCCATTCAGGCCCCCGCAGGGCAAAAAAATCCGCCATAATCATGGCCAGCGTATAGGACTCTTCACCGCTGGAACAGGCGGCACACCAGGTACGCACATCGCCGTCCCTGATGCTGCTCTCCAGATAAGGCAGAACCTGCTTGCCAAAGAAATCAAAATGATCAGCTTCCCGCATAAAAAACGTATGATGAGTGGTAATGGCCTCGGAAAGCAGCGTCAGGGCCTTCCCTGACGCATCCTCCAGCACATACTCCAGAAATTCCCGCTCATCTCCAAAGCCAGGCTGCCCGGCCCTGTCGTTGAGCAGCTTGAACAAACGCGACTCCAGCAGCGCTTTTTTTTCTAATGGCAGCTGTATGCCAAAATGCTGCTGAACCAGCTGGGCATACTGCTGGAATAAAGATTCCTGCATAAAGTCCTCTCCCTCATTCTCCCGGGCGGCTTATACTGCCTGACACACCATAAGCCGCCCTGTCAACACATAGGGCTGCATATCTGCACAGCCTCTCTCCCTGCAATCTGTCAGCTTCAGTATTTGCCAAAGCCTTCCTCGTCAGTCAGGGCAATGGTCTTTGGCTTAACGCCAGGTGCGGCAGGCTTCACTGCGCCCCCCTGCATTCTCTGTGCGCTCCCTGCCTGTGCCTCGGCACGGACAGCAGGCGCCTTGGCAGACGGCTGATAGAAGCTGCTGCCGCTATGCCCCAGCTTGAACCTGCCTACGCTGGCCTTCATGTTGTCAGCCTGCGTGCTGAGGTGCTGGCTGGCAGTAGCGGCTTCCTCGGATGTGGAGGAATTGGACTGCACGACCTGGGATACCTGCTGAACGCCCTGATTAATCTGCTCAAGGGCCAGCTTCTGCTCATTGGATGCCTTGGCAATGCTGGCTACAATATCAGCCACCGCAGCCACATCTCCCACGATTTCGTTCAAGGCCTCTGCCGTCTTGTGGGCGATGCCACGGCCTGCCTCCACCTTCTCCATGGAGCCCTCAATCATATCGGTAGTTTCCTTGGCAGCCTTGGCGCTGCGGGCGGCCAGATTGCGCACCTCTTCCGCCACTACGGCAAAGCCCTTGCCGTGCTGTCCGGCACGGGCAGCCTCCACGGCCGCATTCAGGGCCAGGATATTGGTCTGGAAGGCAATTTCATCAATGACCTTGATAATCTTGGAAATATTGACGGAGGATACGTTGATTTCCTCCATAGCGGACAGCATTTCCTGCATTTCCTGATTGCCAATCTCCGCCCTGTTTCTGGTGCCTACAGTCAGCTCGTTGGCCTTTTCCGCATTCTGGGCATTGCTGGCTGTCTGGGAGGCAATCTGGGAAATGGAAGCCGACAGCTGCTGTACGGAAGCCGCCTGCTCGGAAGCGCCCTGGGACAGGGCTACGCTGGCATCAGATACATTCTGCGCACCGGCAGCCACCTGATCCGCCTCATGGTTAATCTCCACCATGACCTCCCGGACACGCTGGCGCATAATCTCAAAGCTGGCCGCAGCATCTCCCAGCTCGTCACCGGTGCTGGTAACCACCTCGGTTGCCAGATCGCCGTCAGCAATCCTGTCAGCAGACTCGCTGAGCTGCATAAGGCGCTTCTTTACATCGCTGTTAAAGAGGATTCCGGCCGCAGACGAGCAGAGAATCATCAGCAGGGCCACCACCATGATAGCGGTAACATCGCTGTCCAGCTCCTCGCTGATGGCCAGATCACGCTTCTGGGCCGAGGCATAACCCATATCGGCAATTTCATGCAGCTTTTCGGCAATAACTTCGTCACTCTTTACATATTCGGCAACCACGGCTGTCCTGGCCCCGGCCTCCAGAGCCTGGGGAGTTGACTGCTGCTTGAGATAGCCGGCCGAACTCTGGCGGAAATTGTTGTATGCAGTGGTCAGGGCCGCAATCTCAGTCTTGGCCCGGTCGCTTTTGGCTGTCTGCTGCAATACCTTGAGGCACTCATCTGCCTCTGCCAGATTCTTCTCCATAGCGGCAGTGTATTCCTGCTTCTTGGCAGAATCCTCACTGCGCAGAGCCAGCAGCATGTTGGCCCTGGCATGCTGGAAATGCATGCCCATCTCGTATGCATTCGCACTGGCATGCACATCATTTGCCATGATATCCCGGTAGGTTTCATCAGTATCCCTTGATACCGTAATCCCATGATAGGCAACGCCGATAATCAAAAGCTCCATGATGACCATAAAAATCATCAGCTTCGTACCGATTTTCATATTCTTGAATAACATCATATCTACACCTCTATCTCAAAATGCCGGACAATTACTCCATCCATACCCTATTCGGATTTATTTTCCCCTGATGCACTATCGCCGGCATTCTTTGCAGAATCCTCCCCGGCAGCACTGCCCATCAGCTCCTGATCGTCCTCCGAAAACAGCTTTTCCCAGTCCAGAAGCAGCACAACGCTGGACTCCAGCTTGCCAATCCCCCTGATGTACTTGTTCTGGGAAGCCTTCAAATCAGGCGGCGGCACTACGTTTTTCTCCGCAATATCCAGCACCTCGGAAACACCATCCACAATCAGGCCGATGAGCACGCCGTTTATTTCCACTACGATCACGCAGGTCCTGTCAGTGTATTCGCGGTACTCACGCCTGAACCTCAGACGCATATCCACCACCGGAATAATCTTGCCACGCAGGTTGATGATGCCCCGTACATAGTCCGGCACCTCCGGCACGGTGGTAATCTTCTGGATGCCTATAATCTCAATAACCACCCTGATATCAATGCCATAAACCTCATCTCCCAGGGAAAAGGTCAGGTACTTGTCCTTCTGGGTGTCCTCCTCTTCCATGAGATTCTTCTCTTCCTCCACGTCAATCCCTCCCATTACGAATAAATCATATTATGCAGCATCTGCGGGTCCAATATCAGGCTGATACTGCCATCCCCCAAAAGCGTACAGCCGCTGATGCCTGTTGTATTCATCAACCTGCTGATGTACTGCGGCACAGGCTTGACCACAATCTCCTGCACCCCCAGAAGCCTGTCCGCCAGCACGCCGAAGGTCTTTTCCCCCGCCTCTAAAAGCAGGACAATCCCCTCTGACGGCTCCGTAACGGCCTCATCAATCCTGTACATGTCATACAGGCGCACCACAGGGCAGCACCTGCCCTGCACCATAATCATCTCCTGACCATCAGGATCCTTGAAAATCTGCCCTTCCTCCGGACGGAAGGAGCGGCTGATGCTGGTAATCGGAATCGTAAAGCTGGAACCGCCCACACTGACGGACATGCCGTCAATAATCGCCAGCGTCAGCGGAATCCTGATGGTGGTCGTGCTGCCCATGCCCGGGTCGCTGTCCACGATTACATTGCCGCCCAGGGTCTTGATGTTGGATACCACCACATCCATACCCACGCCGCGGCCGGAAAACTCCGTTACCTTTTCCTTGGTGGAAAAGCCCGGCGCGAAGATGAAGGAATAAATCTCCCTGTCCGTATACTCCGCTTCCGGCTTGGCCAGAAGGCCGTTCCTTCTGGCTCTTTCCATGATTTTTTCCTTATTCAGCCCGCCGCCGTCATCCTTGATTTTGATGACAACTTCACCGCCGGCATTCTCCGCCGACAGGGTGACTGTGCCCATCTCCGCCTTTCCGGCATCCAGCCGCACCTCCGGCATCTCGATGCCGTGGTCAATGGAGTTCCTGACAATGTGCATCAGCGGGTCAGAAATATGCTCGTTAATGTTCTTGTCCACCTCGGTGTCCTCACCTACCAGCACCAGGCGCGCCTTCTTGCCCAGCTTCTTGGTCATGTCGCGGACAATTCTGTTCATCTTCTTGAAGGTGCCCTCCAGCGGAACCATGCGGAGCGCCATCACGCTGTCCTGCAGCTCCCCGTTAATCTTGTGCAGCTGCCGGGCCGCCTTCTGGAAATTGTCCAGCTCCATGCCCGCCAGATCGGGATTCTGGGTAACCATGGCCTCGGCAATCACCAGCTCGCCCACCAGATCCATCAGCTTGTCCAGCTTGTCCACCCGGACGCTGATCATCTGGGCGCCCTCCCCGTGGTGTACAGGCGTCCTGCTGCCGGAAGCGGCAGGCGGTGGCGGCGCCACAGGCTCCGGCCGCGGAGACTCCGGCGGCAGCTCCGGCTTTATCGGTTCCGTGTTTTCCATGGCGTTAATCGCCACCGTTTCAGGTGTCGGCCAGTATTCGCACTCCGCCGTGCTGGCCAGCTCCTTCAGCTCCAGCTTTTCCATGAAGATGGTCTGGTCCAGCTCCTTCTTCACCTCGTCGTAATTCATCTTGGCGGTGAAGAAAATGCGGAAGCCCAGCGATCTGATGGTATCTACAGCCGTATCGTCCTCCAGAATCTTCTCCGGCAGGTTGTGAATCTCAATCACCTTTTCCTTGAGGTTGTTCAATACGCCAAAGGCACGAACCTCCTCCATCTCACAGCCTTCCTGGAAAAAGATGGTAGCGGCAAAGACGTGGACACCGTCCTCCCTGCCGCCCTCGCCTGCGGCCGCCTCGGCGGCTGCAGGGGCCTTGGCAGCTCCGATGTAATACTGCTTCGGTTTTTCCTTCTTGGCGGCATTGGCATTCTTGGCCTTGCGCAAATCTATATCAGGGTCATCGCCGTTGGCTATCTTCATTTCACGGAGGAAATTCTTCGTGTACTCCCTCAGCTCCTGGCTGCTCATATCAGGCTGTCCGCCGCCGTCCAGCTTGTCCATTTCAATGCGGATAAAATCCACCGCATTCAGCACGATATCCGTAATGGCCGTCGTATCCACCTTCTGCGGGTGAAGCTCCCTGATATAGTAAAAAATGTCCTCTACCGAGTGTGCCAGGGTCGACACCTCATCGAACATCATCATGGCCGCGGAGCCTTTTATCGTATGCATGGCGCGGAAAATTTCATTTACGTCGTCGACGCTGAAGCCGCCGCTTTCCTCACTGCCCAGGGCAATCTGCTCCAGCTGCTCCAGAAACTGACGCGTTTCGTAAATGAATACTTCTACCATAGGTTCTGCCACACAATCATCCCCAATCCTAAAAAATTAATAATATCCCACTTGTTCATTATACATCAAAAATCCATGCCGTTGTAGTACCTCTTGCCCAAAATAATACATTGCCACTGTATAATTTCAATATATACCAGAAAATTCCTTCTTTTTGAGCAAAAAATTTTATTTTCCTGTTTCTATCCGCAGGGAACTGCCGGTGCGGGTCTTTGTTACCTGAATCTGCTGCGGCACCGCCTCTATCAGCTCCTCCCTGTGGCTGATAATCGCCACCAGCTTGCTGCTGTCCGACAGCTTCAGCAGAATCTCCATGGCCCGTTCAATGGATTTTCTGTCCAACGTGCCAAAACCTTCATCAATGAACAGCGCATCCATGCAGATTCCCCCCAGCTCGGAAGACACCTTGTCCGAAAGCCCCAGCGCCAGGCTGAGGGAAGCCTTGAAGCTCTCTCCCCCGGAAAGGCTTCTGACCGGGCGGCGTTTGCCCGTATAATTGTCCAGAACTTCCAAATCAAGGTAGGTATGGCTCTTATTGCCCAGCTCCTTCTCCTGACGGTACAGCTCGTACTGGCCGTCGCTCATAGGCCCCAGGCGCCTGTTGGCCGCCCTGATGATGCTGTCAAAACCGGCCGCCTGAACATACTGCTCCAGCGTCAGCTTGCCGTTGCCGGTCTGGCCGCTGACCAGATTGTAAAGCCGCCCCAGAATGGCCGCTTCGTGCTTCGCCTTGTCAAAGTCCGCCTGCTGTCCTGCTATCTTCTCCCGGCGGCTGAGATTGTTTTCCCTGCGGCGGCTGATGCGGCCTTGTTCCTGCTGGCATTTTTCCTGCCGTGCCTTGTTCTCCTGCAATCTTATCTGCAGGCCCTGCCTGTACTCCGCCAGCTCGGCCTCACTGCGGCCGCCGCTGCCCGTCAGCTGTCCCAGAAGCTGCAGCTGGCCTTCCCTGTCAGCTATGGCTGTTCCGATGCTTTCCCGCTCCTTCTGCAAAAGCTGCCTTTTCCGGCGCAGTTCGTCCATCTCCCTGCCGCCTGCCGCGGCCAGCTCCCTTTCAACCCGGCGCAGCATCCTGACCATTTCCTGCAGTCCATCTGCCTTTTTCTGCTTGCCGGCCAGAATGCCTGCCAGCCGTCCCTGCTGGAGCTGTATCAGCTCGTAGAGCTGCCGCAGTCCGGCCTTGTCCGGAACCTCCATGGCAAAAGCCTCGCCTCTGGCAACAGCCTCCAGCCAGATACCGCTCTGCAGGCATTCCAGCATATAGCCTCCTATCTGCTCATCCAGTACGGCCAGCTCCGCGCTGGCCGCCGCTGCCGCTGATGCCGCCGCCTCCCTGGCCTCCGCCGCTTTCTTTTCCTTCTGCTGCAGCGTCTTTACCTCCGCCTCCGTGACGGCCTTCTCCGGCAGTCCGGCCGGGCTGGGATGGCTTACAGAGCCGCACACAGGACAGGGACGCCCCTCCTGAAGCCCCAGGGCCAGGATTCCCGCCCTGTTCCTCTCCAGGCACATTTCCCCTTCCTGCCGCGCCCCTGACGCGGCGGCGTGGGCTACCTGCGCTTCCACCAGTCCTGCCTGCAATCCGCCCAGCTTCTTTTTCACCCTGCCATATCTGGGTATCTGCTGCTTCTGCAAATTATCAAGCCTTTCCAGCAGTTCTCCCAGCGAACTGATCTCCTGCTGGCAGACAGCCAGCTGCTCAGGAGCCTCCTTCAGCTTTTCCTGCTCCCCCTGCAGCTGCCCCAGCTTTTCCTGCAGGCTCTTTTCCGCCTCCGTCAGCTCCTGCTCCTGCCTTTCGTATCCCTTCAGCCGTTCCTGAAGCTCTGCCAGCTGTTTTTGCAGCCCCACATGCTTTTTGATGTTGTGTTCATGATTTTCTGCCAGGGCAAAATCCTTCTGGAGCTCCTGCCCCGACTGCTGCAGCTTTTCCATCTGTTCCTGCAGGCTCCGCAGGGCGGGCTCATCTTCCGCCGCTGCCCTGTCCAGCAGGGACAGCATTTCCTCCACGCCGCAGATGCCGCCACTGCCTGCAAGCCTTGCTTGCAGCTGTTCCAGCTCCCCTGCCAGGGGACTTTCCGGCTCTGCCTCCGCTTCACAAAAATACTGAATCATGCTTCTTTCCAGCACATCCACAGCCTTGGCCGCCCTGTTCCTCTTCTCACGCAGCTGCAGCTCCATGGACTTGTAGCCCTCGGTCATGAAGATGTGGCGCAGGATGCCGGTACGTTCCTCCGTCCTGGCATTCAGCAGTCCCCAGAATTCCCCCTGGGCGATCATAGCCAGCTGCTTGAACTGCTTTTCATCCACATGCAGAAGCTCCCTGACAGCCTGATTGACGGCCTTTATCCCCTCAATAGGTGCATCGTCGCCGGGGTACAGCACCGCCTTCTCCTTTTCCTGCCTGAAACCGCTGCCCCGCTTCAAAGGGCGCATATACGAAGGCTGGCGGTAAATCCGATATTCCCTGCCCTGATGGGAAAAATAAAAATCCACATAGCTTTCCGTGCCCGGCCCGGCATACTCGCTGCGCAGGCTGTCCGTGCCGCGGTAGCTGCCGCTGACTGCATCAAAAAGAGCGAAGCAGATGGCATCAAAAATCATGGTCTTGCCGGCACCTGTCTCCCCCGCAATCAGAATCGGCCTGTTCAGCTCAAATTCCTGAAAATTTATTTCCGGCATCCTGTCCCCATAGGGTCCGATGCCGCTGATTATCAGCTTAATCGGCTTCATCCGTCACACCTGCCTTTGCACCAATCTCCTTCAGCACTGCCATTTCCTCGTCACTAATCTCCTGCCCGTAGACCAGCCGGTAAAAATCCCCTGCCAGCTCTTCAAAGGAGCGAAGCTCCGACGCCGGAAGGATATCCTCCCGCTCCAGGGCCAGCGTGCGGGAATTCCTGTAATCCAGCTTTACAGTATGGGGATAATAGCTCTGAATAATCCCCATGGCGTTATCCCGCGGCTCCTCATCCGTCAGCGTCACATAGATATAGTCATCAGTATCCTGCAGATTTTCCCTGTCCAGAAGCTGTTCCAGCCTGCCGGTCAGATGGCGCAGCTCCCGCCTTGGCTTCAACGGAAGCAGCTCCACCTCAGCACTGCCGTCACTGCCTATAGTAACCAGCGGCATGCTTTTGGCATCATGGCATTCCCCCAGGGAATATTTCAGCGGCGAGCCTGCATAGCGCACGGTTTTCCTGCCTGCCTGCTGGGGCCTGTGAATATGGCCCAGCGCCACATAGGAAAATGCGTCAAAATTATCCGCCCCTATCTGCTCCACCAGCCCCACATTCTGCACGGCGGCGCTTTCGGAACCGGCCAGCTCCGGCACTAGCCCGCCGCCCGCCACAAACTGATGGGCAACCAGCACGTTGCAGGCATCCGGCTCAATCCCCCCGTGGCGCAGAATCACCTTCACAGCCTGATCATAGCTCTCGATTTTCTCCTCCGGGAAAAAGTGCTTTACCTGGGAGGCCTTGACAAAGGGCAGAAGATAAAAATTCACCCCGTCAATACACCTGTGGTACAGTTCTCCCTGATACCTGGCAGCAATAAAGATGCCCCTGGCCTCAAAAAATCTGCTGCCAAAGTTCAACCGCTCATCCGAATCATGATTGCCGCTGATCATAAAAACCTTCACAGCCAGCTCCGACAGGCTGCTCAAAAAATAATCCAGCAGGCGCACCGCCCCCTCACTGGGAACCGGCCTGTCATAAATATCCCCCGCCAGCAGCACCGCATCCACCTGGTGCTCCCTGACCGCGCCCAGTATTTCATCCAGTATATATCTCTGGTCAGCCAGAATGTCAAAATCCCCCAGCGACCTGCCAATGTGCAAATCACCCAAATGCAGCAGCTTCATCCAGCCTCACTCCCTTCCAAACGCAAAAAAAGCAGCACAGGCAGTACCATAGCAGGTAATGCCCATGCTGCCTATACCATTATATACCCTATCTGTCCAAACCAGCAAGACGGCTTCTGGCCGCCTTGGCCCGCCTGATCTGCTTAATAAAGGCCTCCTTGATATCCTCAATCAGCTTTGCCATCTGGCTGTCCGTGCCGGAAAAAGGCACAAAGCCGCCGGCCATCACCTGATGGCCGCCCCCGTCGCCGAACCCCCGCAGGGCCTTGGCCGTAATCGCGCCTGCATTCAGGCCGCTGCTGCACCTGACGGACAGCTTCAAGCCCAGCGCCTTGCGGGAATACACCACGGAAAAAGTCACCTTGACGATGCTCAGGATGAAATCAGAAACGGATGCCACCAGCGCCTCAGGGCAGTTCTCCCCGGCGAAGGCAAAGGCCGTATCCCCCTCATACATCTCAATGCTCTCTATGGCCTTGGCATAAGCCCCCAAATCCTCAAAGTCCAGCTCGGAATTCTCCAGATAATAGATGGTATCACCATCACAGAAGGCAAACAGTCTGGAAAGCATGTCCAGATCCAGCTGGCTTACCCCCCTTGACAGCTTGGCCGTATCGCTGCGTATGCCAAAGGTCAGCACCAGCGCCGTCCTTTCATCCATGGGAATATCATTCTCAAAAAAATAGCTGGCGATAATGGCGGCACAGGAGCCCACCTCCGGACGAATGTCCGCAAAGCGGTACTCTGCCTGAAAAAAGGTCGGATGATGGTCTATGCTGGCGATTTCCACACCTTTTATATCCTCCACATTAGAATTAAACTTCTGGGAGTCAACCAGAATAACCTCATCATCCTCACGCAGTACATCATTAATGTCCACCAGCTTGCTAAAGCTGATGCCCAGTTTTTCCATGATGTAGTTTGTGTTGAACCGCTCAATCCTGCCCTGATAGCACACCGTCGCCTCCACGCCGCAATATTTCAAAAGCTGCTGCAGCCCGTAAGCAGACGCTATGGCATCCGGGTCGGGAAAATCGTGGGTCTGAATATATACATGTTCATGAGTTATAGCCTTTAAAAGACCACCCAGCCGTTCATTCATTCTCTTACCTCCTCGTGTAGCGAGCCCTGCAGTCAGGATATGCCCCCCGCCTGCAAAACCATCGACAATATATAGTATAGTCTACTTTTCGCTTTACTGCACTAAAATTTTTTCCGAATTCTAAAAATGTTTTCAAAAACCGATATATTTGCTATAATAGCACTGTATTAGGAATATTTTATGAAGGAATGTGATTTTAATGATACCTGAGAAATTTATGCAGATTGGCGCGATGATTATGCAGAATCCGGAAATGCTCCAGAAGCTTGCCGCCGCCAAAAGTCCACAGGAGGCCTATGAGATTGCCAAGCCTGCCCTGGCCGGCATGAGCCTGGAGGAATTTCTGGCCGCCGCGGCCACACTGGCACCGATGATTCCTGCCAACCTGACTGACGAGCAGCTCGACGCCATGCCTGCCGGCGGCATCATCCGCGCTTTTAAGGGCTGGGTAAAGGATCTGCCACCTATCCAGTAATACCGGTGCACAGCCAAAACGCATCCAAAAAGCTGCGGCACATCAGCACCGCACCAAAAAGGGACTGTCCCCGTGAGATAGCCTGCTATCAGGCCGCCGGCCTGAAAACAGCTGAACTCTCACGCAAGGGGACAGTCCCTTTTTCCTTTTTCTATTTTTGCTTTCCGCCTGTCCTGCTTCCGAAGCACTCAGTAGAACAGCTTCAATGCCTTGGGGATGGTCCTGATTTGGAGCGGCAGTCTCGGCCCCAGCTCTCCGTCCAGATCGCTGACCAGCTCCGTATCACAGGACACCTCAAAGCTGGCGGCCTGACGATAGACAACCTCCTTGCGGCCTGATACATCCTTGCCGGCCAAAAGCTCCGCCGTCAGCGTCATCAGCTCCCCGATGCCGCACTGCTTCACCAGCAGCAGATCCAGCTTGCCATCCTGCACGCTGGCCTGCTTGGCCGCATTCTTGAAGCTGGCCACCACGCTGCTGTTGACAACCAGGAACAGAAACGCCTTCTCGCGTATTTCCTCATCCTCCGTCCTGATAACCATATCCAGTGCCTTGAACTGGGGCAGGGTTTTCAGGCCCTGCACATAATAAGCCAGCTTGCCAAAGGTATTCTTCAGCTTGACATCAACCTCATGGGCGATGGAGGTAACCATTCCGGCACTGGCCACGTTGATAAAATACTCATCACCGACCTTGCCCAGGTCCACCTCCATAATCTTCCCTGCAGCTATCCTGTCAAAATAATCCTCCGTATCCAGACGCAGATAGGTGGCAAAATCGTTGGAAGTGCCACTGCCGATGATGCCCACAGGCAAATCCAGCCCCTCATGCATGACCAGATTCACCACCTCGTGAACAGTGCCGTCGCCACCTGCCGCGATTATCCCCTCCGGCGCCGCCTGACGGATGAACTCTGCCAGATTCTCGTTTTCCGGAGTGGTGCGATAGGGAATCACCATACAGCCGCGCCGCTGCAGCTTGCCAATAATATTGTCCAGGCTGCGCTTGAACTTCGCCTTGCCGGACACCGGATTGTATACAAGCACAATTTTTTTCATAATGTCAGGCCGCCTCCTTGTCCGCAGAAGCCTTGAATACGCCAATACGGCGCAAGGCCCTGATACTATACGCACCAATCATCGGAATCCGGACAATATCCTCCTCCAGCATGCCCCCGATAAGCAGCAGCACAGCCAGATAAACCACACAGCCAACAGGAACGGCAGCAAAGGTGGAAAATACGTTGCTGCCCCACCAGCCCATGGTAAAGTCATAGAAGAAATAAACGGAAACCGCCATGACAGCCGCGGCCGCAACCGTCTTGATAAACTGCGGCAGCTCAATCCGATAGCCAATATAGCGGTGAATAAAGTACATATTGATGACAGCGGCCACGCCCATGTCAGCCGCCGTAGCCCAGGCCGCGCCCATGATGCCAAGTGATGGCTGGGCAGTCAGCACCCAGTTCAGCACTACCTTGAAAAAGGCCGCAACGATCATGTTAATCATAGGGATGGAAGGATGTCCCAGTCCCTGCAGTACCGCCGTGGAAACCTGATGCAGCCCCAAAAGCACGATGCTGAAGGAGGACACCAGCACAGCCGGCCCCGCTCCCGGCGCATTGTAAATCAGGGTGGAAATCGGCGTAGCCAGCACAAACACAATCACGAAGGCCGGAAAGCACACAAAGTTGGAAATGCGCACGCCGGAGGCAGTCTGGCTGAATACCAGCTTGTCATCCTTTAGCGCCCTCGCCTTGGAAATGGCCGGTACCAGGCTGACAGCCAGCGAGGCGGTCAGGATGGTGGCCAGATTCACCAGCGGCACCGCCATGCCCGTCAGATAGCCGAACAGCTCCGTTGCTTCATTGACACTGTAGCCGGCAACCTCCAGCCGCTGTGGCACGATAGCCAGATCCAGATTGGATACCACCGGCAGCATGATACTGGCGGCAGACACAGGCAGAGAGAGAGCGAAGATACGCTTGATAATCTTCCAGGTAGAGGAACGCTCCGCGTCCGGCAGAGGCTTTATATCCCTGCCGTACTCGCTCCTGATGTCCTTTTCCAGCCTCCAGTGAAAATACACCAGCACAAGAAGACCCGCCACTGCACCGGCAAAGGCGCCCAGGCTGGCACCTGCCGCCGCAAAATCCAGTCCCCAGG
>NZ_JBJDWZ010000061.1:0-2976 GCF_051866355.1 Anaerovibrio sp.
AGGTACAGTCCGTGGGCGCTTTCAGCGTGATTGCCGCCCAGGTAGCTGCCAATGATATGGATGATCTGCGCAGCATGGCAGATATGACCTGTGACAAGCTGGATACCGGCGTGGTTGTGCTGGCGGCTGTCAATGAGGCAGAGGGCAAGGTAAGCCTTGTAGTGAAGGCTTCCAAGGCGGCTGTGGCTGCCGGTGCCCATGCTGGCAAGGTAATCAAGGAAGCTGCCAAGCTGGTTGGCGGCGGCGGCGGCGGCCGTCCTGATATGGCCCAGGCCGGCGGCAAGAATCCTGCCGGTGTGGCTGATGCCCTTGCCAAGGCTGTGGAGATTTTGGCTTCCCAGAGCAAATAATCTTCTGACAGCACGGTTTACGTGATTGGCAGGCTTTGCGTTACTTGGGTTATTTGCGCCAGTTGCGTTATTCTCGCTGTTTAAGCCATTGGAGTTATTTGCGCTGTTGGCATGTTGTCCGTAGCAAATAATCCTTAAAGGTGTAGAAAATCACTCCTTGATGGTGTACAATATTGGTATACCGAGGGGAGTGATTTTTTTGCGTGAAGATAACAATCCGTCTGCCGGGGAGATTTTGGAGCCTGGAACGGCCAGACGCCTTTTTCTGGCTGTTATGATAACGTCCTTTATCGGGCCCTTTGGAACCTCCGGCATGAATGTGGCAGTGCCGGCCATCGGACAGGAATTTGGCGCCACGGCCAACGCCCTCAGCTGGGTGGTGTTCGGCTTTTTGCTGGGCTCTGCCATGTTTATTCTGCCTACGGGCAAGCTGGCGGATATCTTTGGCAGGCGCAGGGTGTATTACATCGGGCAATGGCTGTTTTCCCTGACCTTTCTGGCAGGAGCTTTTGCCACCTCCATAGAGATGCTGAATGTTATCCGCTTTATTGAGGGCAGTGTCATGTCTCTTATTTTCGGGCCGGGCATGGCGCTTCTGGTATCCTCCCATCCGCCTACGGAGCGGGGGAAGGTCATCGGCTATTCAGCCGCCTCCACCTACAGCGGCTTGTCGCTGGGGCCTGTTATCAGCGGTTTTCTCTGTGAGCTTATCGGCTGGCGCAGTATTTTTTTGGCAACTGCGGCGGTGGTGCTCATCAGCGTCTGGCTGGTCAGCGGCATCCATCAGGAATGGTACGGCGACAAGGGCGCGAAATTCGATTTCAAGGGCAGCCTGTGCTATACGGTGGCTGCACCGCTGCTTTTGTACGGGCTGGCGGAGATTAATACCAGTGATATTGGCAAGGTTATGCTGGCGCTGGGCGTGCTGGGCATGCTGCTTTTTGCCCTGATTGAGTACAGGAGCGGGCATCCCTGCCTGGATATCAGGATTTTTCAGGGCAACAGGGTGTTCACTTTCAGCAATCTGGCGGCCATGCTCCATTACAGTGCCACCTTTGCCATCAGCTTTCTGATGTCTTTGTATCTGCAGATTATTTTGGGCTTTTCCGCTTCCGCGGCAGGGGGGATTATCCTGCTGCAGCCTGTGGTGATGGCGCTGCTTTCGCCCAAGGCGGGGGCGCTGTCGGACAGGATACATCCGGGCAAGGTGGCTTCCGTGGGCATGGCGATTACCTGCCTGGGGCTTTTGCTGATGTCATTTCTGGATGCTGAAACGCCTATCTGGCATACGGGGCTGATTCTCATGCTGGTGGGGCTGGGCTTTGCCCTGTTTTCCTCGCCAAACAACAATGCCATTATGGGGGCGGTGCCGCCCAAATACTACGGCACTACCTCCTCGCTGGTGTCCACCATGCGGCTCTTTGGGCAGTCCATTTCCATGGCATTGGTGACTATGCTGCTGGCATGGTGCGGCGTGCAGTCCCTGACCGGCGGCGACAATGTTCATCTGCAGTCTGCTATTCAGGTGACATTCAGGGTGTTCTGCCTGCTGAGCTTTATCGGTATTGGCATGTCGTTGGCGAGAAATAAATGAAATGACATTTAGTCATGAACATACGGGATGAGGGCGCATATATCCACGAAAACCCAATTGTGCCTCGCGTTACAAGGGGGCTTTGGATATATGCTTCCCCATCCTTGCATCTGCATTATTGTGAAAGGTATTTCATTCATTTCTTAGGGGAAGTAGTTTGAATAAGGAATAGGAGGAGATTTTATGGTAAAGATAGCGGTTATTGGCGGTTCCGGGGTTTATGACCCTGACATGCTGGAAAATGTACGCAAGGAAAAGGTGGAAACCCCTTATGGCGAGGTGGAGCTGCAGGTTGGCACCTATGCAGGCAAGGAAGTGGCGTTTTTGGCGCGGCATGGCAGCAAGCATTCTATTGCCCCTCACAAGATTAACTACCGTGCCAATATTTATGCCCTGAAAAAGCTGGGTGTGCGGAAGATTATTTCCACTACGGCGGTAGGCTCACTGAACAAGGCCATGCAGCTGGGGGATTTTGTACTGCCGAATCAGTTCCTTGATTTTACCAAGAACCGGGTATGTACCTTTTATGAGGGAGGCCAGCGTGGCGTAGTTCATGTGGATGTGACGGACCCTTACTGTCCTGACCTGCGCAGAAAAATCACGGATATTGGCAAGCGGCTGGGGATTCACGTCATCAATGGGGGCATCTATGTCTGCACTGATGGCCCTCGCTATGAAACCCCTGCGGAAATCAGGATGTTCTCAATGCTGGGCGGCGATTTAGTGGGCATGACCAATGTGCCGGAGGTGACGCTGGCCCAGGAGGCGGAGATGTGCTATGCCACCATCTCCATGGTTACTAATATGGCCGCCGGTATTTCCGAAACCAAGCTGACCCATCAGGAGGTCATGGATGCCATGGCGGCCAACAGCGACAATTTCCGCAGGCTGATTATGACCCTGCTGGCGGAGCTGGATGCTGACGAGGACAGCTGTGACTGTGCCCATGTGCTGGCAGGTGTGGGCGGCTTTAAGCTGTAAGGAAAATCAATGGCGGAAGACAGGGCATCGGGCGTCTGCCATGCACGGCGT
>NZ_JBJDWZ010000061.1:3076-17591 GCF_051866355.1 Anaerovibrio sp.
TGCAGGACAGGATGTGTACACAGGATGAAGTTTCAGTTGCCACAGCTTTATTTTAGCAAGCTGATGCGGGCGATTACGGAGTTTGAGTTAATTGAGGACGGGGACAGAATTTTGATTGGCGTGTCTGGCGGCAAGGACAGCATTTTCCTTGCCTACGCCATGGCCATGATGCGCCAGCGGCTGAAAAAGAATTTTGAGCTGATGGCGCTGACCATCAATCCCATGTTTTCCCAGGATTTTGATACAAAACGCATCGGGGCGTTTATGGCGGAGCTGGAAATTCCCTTTGACAGCTTCGAGGTGGATATTGCAGGAACCATTGAGGCACAGCAGGGCAAGGACCCGTGCTATACCTGTGCCTTTTTCCGCCGGGGGGCGGTGAACCGCTATGCGGTGGAGCAGGGCTGCAACAAGGTGGCCTACGCCCATCATCACGATGATGCGGTGGAAACCTTTTTTATGAGCCTTTTGTATTCCGGGCAACTGCATACCTTTACCCCGAAAACCTATCTGGATAAGACCGATTTGACGGTTATCCGGCCGCTGGTGTATTTTCGTGAGCAGGAAATCAGGGAGGCGGTTCAGTACCACGGCTTCCAGCCGGTGCCTTCGCCCTGCCCTCATGACGGGCATACGGTGCGCCAGAAGGTAAAGGATTTGATACGGGTCATGAGCGTGGAAAATCCCCAGCTGTATCCTCATCTGGGGGCGGCCATGCGGGAGGATGCCCTGGGGGAGCTGTGGCCTCCGGTGAAAACCCGTAAGGAAATGAAAAAGCAGTATTATGAGTATATGTACGGCAAGCAGAATATGGGTGACGACTAGGCTATGCAGGTGCCGGTTTCAGCAGTATTTCCATATATAGCAGGATTTTTTGCTATTTTGGACGGGGAGCGGTCAGCGGTATAGAATACGTTTTTTGATGCGTGATGAGGAATAACGCATTGTAGTTAGTAATAAAAAAGGAGCAGGGCGATTGCTCCTTTTTTATTTTGGCAAATATTTTGGCAATTTTGCAGTGAAATTTACTTGAATGAATAAACAATACAAAAGAATATCGTCATGCAGGACAATTTATTCGTGATTTAAATATTTTAATCCTATTGACAGATGTTCAGCTTGAATGTAGAATAATTTCATGATTGAGCATACTCAAAAATTCTTTTCTCAACTACAATGTGAGGGTAAATTATGCAGATAGAAGAAGCAGGGCTTCTGTGGTCGGGGATTTGCTGCCTGATGCAGCTGCAGGAGATAGAGCTGGAAAAGGGCACAATGGCAAAAGCAAAGGAGGCTCTGCCTGAAAGCTGGCGGGAGCTGCCGTCGTGGGGCAAGCGGTGGGGCATGTCCATCAGCATACGCTCCATGTCAGTGGCTGACCTGTCTTCCTGCCGGGAGCCTGTAATGGTCAGGATAAAAGATGGCAGATACCTGATTCTGGGCAAAAGCAATGAAAATCAGGTGATGACGCTGGATGTTGCCAGTGGCAGGAGCAGCAATATGGGGCTGGAGGAGCTGACCGCAGTATGGACGGGGGAATGCCTGCTGCTGCGGGAGCGGTTTTCCCTGCACAGGGCGAGGAAGAAGTTCGGTGTGCTGTGGTTCCTGCCTTTTTTGAACAAGTACAGGCGATATCTGGCAGAGGTGCTTGCCGCTTCATTTTTTCTGCAATGCCTGGGGATTGTAACGCCGATTTGCACGCAGGTCATCATCGACAAGGTCATAGGCCAGCAGGGGATTGCAACCTTGACCGTGCTGGGGGCAGGGCTTGCCTTCGCCGCCTGCTTTACCTGCGGCATGAATATGGCGAGAAAGTTCATAGAAGTATCAGTTGTCAACAAGATGGATGTGACACTGGGAAGCTACGTCATGCATCATCTGCTGTCATTGCCGCTCAGGTACTTTGAAGTCAGGCGTGTAGGGGACACGCTGACGAGGGTATCTGCCCTGACGGGCATCAGGGATTTTTTTACCAGGGTATCACTGACAGCATTTCTTGATGCATTTTTTTCGGTGACATTTTTTATTGTCATGGCATATTACAGCGTAAGCCTCACCCTGCTGGCGCTTTTGCCACTGCCTCTCTATCTGGTGCAGAATATCGGCGCCGCGCCTGTTTTCAGGAAAAGGCTGGAGGAATACTGGCAGGCAGGCGCTGTCAGCAACGCATTTTTGGTAGAGTCAGTTACAGGTGTTCAGACTGTGAAGGCTATGGCTGTGGAGCCGTGCTTTATCCGGCGCTGGGAGCATCTGCTGGCGCGCAGCGTCAGCTCCGGCTTTAACAGCTTCAAGCTGGGGCTGTTCATCAATACGTCGGCTTCCGGAATACAGAATTTTTCCACGCTTTTGATATTGCTGGCAGGCGGCCATCAGGTCATGGACGGGACGCTGACGATTGGCCAGCTGATAGCTTTTCAGATGCTGGCGCGTCAGGGAAGTGAGCCTCTCCATCGCTTGTCCGGCATCTGGCAGCAGGTACAGCAGGCCCTGCTTTCCGTGCAGAGGCTGGGGGATATTATGAATACCCGCTGTGAGGTTATGGCCGGGGAAAGAAGAAAAAAACTGCAGGGGTCGATTGAGTTCAGCAATGTTTCTTTTTATTACGATGCGGAGGCCGCTCCCGCCGCCGACAATGTCAGCTTCAGGATTGAGGCCGGGCAGAAGGTAGGAATTGTGGGGCCGTCAGGCTCCGGCAAAAGCACCATTGCCAAGCTGGTGGAGCAGCTGTATCTGCCTTTTGCGGGAGAGGTGCTGATTGACGGTATTCCCGCCAGAAAGCTTGATAAGCGCTGGCTCAGGAGCAGAATCGGGGTTGTGCAGCAGGAAAGCGTCCTGTTCCGTGGCAGTATAAGGGATAATATTGCCTTTGCCCGGCCGGGGGCAGGTACGGAGCAGGTCATGCGAGCCGCTGAGCTGGCAGGCGCCCATGAGTTCATTCTGGAGCTTCCTGACGGCTATGATACGCAGGTAGGGGAACAGGGCAGCAGGCTGTCCGGCGGGCAGCGCCAGCGGGTGGCTATCGCCAGGGCGCTTTTAGCTGATCCGGAAATAATTATTTTTGATGAGGCCACCAGTGCCCTGGATTATCAGTCAGAGCGCATTGTCATGGACAACCTGAAGCGCATCGCCAGAGGGCGCACGCTGCTGATGGTAGCCCACAGGCTGTCATCGGTCAGGGATTGCGACTGCATACTGGTAATGGAAAAGGGCCGTATGGTGGAGTTCGGCAATCATCAACAGCTCATGGCAAAGCAGGGGCTATATTATAACATGCTTAAACAGCAGGAGGGGTAGATATGTGGGAAAGGCTGCGCCTGTATCTGGACAGGTGGACTGCCAATGCAAGGGCTGGCAAAAAAGGTGAATTGACGGCGCAGGAAAGGGAATTTTTCCCGCCCGTGCTGGAAATGATGGCAAAGCCTCCGGCACCGGCGGCCAGAAAGCTGCTCTGGGTGCTGATTGCCCTTCTGATTGCTGCTGTTTTGTGGCTCTGCTTCGGCCATGTGGATGAGGTTGCAGTCGCTGAAGGAAAGGTCATTCCCAGCGGCGAGGCGAAGGTGGTACAGGCAGAGGACAAGGGCGTCATCAGGAATATTCTGGTTGTTGAGGGGCAGTATGTCCACAAGGGCGATTTGCTGGTGGAGCTGGACACGACCATGACGCAGGCTGATTTGGACAACCTGCGGCACAGGGCAGCATATTATGAGGCAGATATAAAGCGTTTGCTGGCAGAGCAGTCCGGAAGCGGCTTTGAGCTGGCTGAGGATAGCTTTCTTGAGGGGCAGGACAGGCTTTTTCAGCAAAATCTGTACAGCAGCAGGATGGCTCATTACCGGTCGAGGCTGGCAGAGGCGACATACAATCTCAGGCAGCAGGAGGCGGCTCTGGATGCGGAGCGTTCCGGCTATGAAAAGCTGTCGAGGCTGTATGTGATCGCCAGGGAAAAAAATGACAGGGTAATGAAGCTGGCCGATGAAAATGCAATTTCGACCTTTACGGTCTTGGAATATCAGGCAAAGGCCGTGGAGCTGGAAGAGGATTTACGGGGACAGGCACATAAGATTGAGAAGGCGGCGTGGTCGGCAAGGCAGGCACGGCAGCAGCTGGAAGAGCTTCGGGCAGAGCATGACAAGGAAATCACGGCTATGCTGGTGGAAAGCAGGAGGCAGCTGGCATCCTGTCAGGAGGAATTGAAAAAGGCTGAGGAAAAGAAGCGCCTGTCCATGCTGTGTGCGCCTATAGATGGCAGGATTGCCCATCTGGGAGTGCATACGGTTGGCGGCGTGGTGACGCCGGCCCAGGCCTTGATGGAGGTGGTGCCGGAGTCTGCAAAGCTGGAGGTTGAGGCCTGGGTGCAGAACCGCGATATAGGCTTTGTGCAGGTGGGCCAGCCTGCCGAGGTGAAGATAGAGGCGTTCAGCTTCCAAAAATATGGCACGCTCCACGGCAGTGTGGAGAGCATCAGCCCCGATGCCATGGAGGACAAGGATAAGGGACGCCGTTACAGGGTGGTAATAGAGCTGGAGGAACCACAGTTCCAGCTTCGTGACCGCACGGCTGACATTGCCTCCGGCATGACTGCCAGCGCGGAGATAAAAATCAGGCAGAAGAGGATTATCGAGTTTTTCCTGGATCCATTCCGTCAATATCGCAGTGAAGCACTGCGTGAACGATAGGAGGGACGGAAATGCTGCATGAAGAGAAGCCTGATGTGAATAATAGCAATAGTAATAATAGCAATAATGCAGATTCCCTGCTAAGATGCCTGCTGGCTGTTGCCAGACTGCACGGAAAGGCGGTGCAGGAGCAGCAGATAAGGAGGACATACGCAGCCCATGCCGGCGGCATGAATATGCTGGAGCTTTTGCAGGCCGCGAAGGGAATTGGCCTGCTGGCCAGGGAAATGCAGGTATCGGCGGATAAGCTGGAATTCTTGCCCATGCCATTTATCGCTGTTCTGCAGGACATGAGGTATGTGGCAGTGCTGGGCTGTCACGAAGGCGTGGCGCAGGTGTACAATCCTGCCGTCAGGCAGGCTGAAAGGGTGGAAATAGAGCAGCTGCGGCAGCTATGGGGCGGCAGCTGTGTTCTCTTTGCTGACAGGCCGGAGCTGGCCGAAGCGCAGGGGGAAGGTGCCGGATGGATTGTCAGGATACTGCGCGGATACGTGCCCCAATTTGCCAAGGTGCTGTTTTTATCCCTTTTGCTTCAGCTGCTTGGTCTGGTGAGCCCGTTTTTTACGCAGGTGATAATCGACGACGTATTGGTTCACAACAGTGTATCGACACTGGATATCATGGTGGGCGGCATGGGGCTGGTCATGCTGTTCCGGCTGCTCCTTGAGGGCTTCCGCAGCTATATTTTTACCAGCGTGGCCAGCAGGGCGGATGCGAGGCTGAGCTCGGGCTTGTTTCATCATCTGATATATCTGCCGGCAGCTTTTTTCGGCAGGTGGTCATCCGGTGAAATCGTTGCAAGGCTGAGGGAAGTGGAACAGATACGTCAGTTTATTACCGGAACAGCCATGACGGTGGTGCTGGATGTGGTGTTCACCGTTATCTACATGGCGGTGATGTTTCACTACAGTGCTGAGCTGAGCCTGATTGTACTGCTGGCGGTGCCTGTCTATACCGTGCTTAACCTGATTGTGGTGCCTATATACAGAAAGCGCCTGAATGAGAATTTTGAGGCCAATGCGGCCAATCAGGCTTACATAATAGAGAGCATTACAGGGATTGAGGCCGTTAAGCATGCGGCGGCAGAAGGCGTTCTGGAGAAGCGCTGGGGAACTCTGCTGGCAAAATACGTGCGGTCAAATGCCGCCATTGCCAATCTGGTCAACGTTGCAGGCAGTCTGGGGGGATTGTATCAGCAGCTGTTTACGCTGGCTATTCTCTGGTATGGGGCATATCTGGTCATGGAGAACAGGCTCAGCGTCGGCCAGCTGGTTGCCTTTCAGATGCTGGCAGGCATGGTGGTTTCCCCGATTATGCGCCTTTTCAGCACCTGGCAGGGATTTCAGCAGGCGAAGGTTTCACTGGAAAAGCTGGGGGACATTATGGGCAGCCGGGCGGAGGCTTCGTTTAACCCGAACCGTACTGTACTGCCGAAGCTGCAGGGGCATTTGTGCCTGGAAAATGTGTCCTTCCGCTATGGCACGGAAGGGCGGCTGGTGCTGGGGCACCTTTCGATGGACATAAGGGCGGGCAGCTGCATAGGCATCGTAGGCCCGTCCGGTTCCGGAAAAAGCACTATTACGAGATTGCTGCAGATGATGTACGCACCGGAGGCTGGCAGGATACTTGTAGACGGCGTCGATATGGCGCAGATGGAGCCTTCCTGGCTCCGCCAGCAGATTGGCGTGGTTCTGCAGGACAGCTTTCTCTTTAATGGCACGATAGCTGAAAATATTGCCATAGCCAGGCCGGAGGCCGGGATGGAGGAAATTGTGGAGGCGGCAAGGCTGAGCGGGGCATGGGATTTTATTCAGGAAATGCCCAAGGGGCTTGAAACCAACGTGGGAGAGCGCGGCAGCAGCCTGTCCGGCGGGCAGAGGCAGCGGGTGGCTATCGCCAGGGCCCTGATAACCAGGCCGCGCATCCTGATTTTGGATGAGGCTACCAGTGCCCTTGATTACAAGTCAGAGCGAAGCATCATGCAGAATCTGCATTTATTTGCCAAAGGCCGCACGGTCATCATGATAGCCCACAGACTGCCAACTGTAATGCAGTGCGATAAGATATATGTCATAGCCGGGGGTGAGCTGGCAGAAGAGGGGAAGCATGAGGAGCTTTTGGCAAGACAGGGGATATATCATTCACTTTGGATGCAGCAGCAGGTAAGGGCTGTTACATTATAAATTTATTTTTAGAGGGGGATTTTTTTATGTCGTTAATTGGAAATCTGCTGGATGATCTGGAAGGCCTGCTGGAGCGTGACTCCGGTACGGATACAGATGCCGCTACAGCTCAGGCGCAGGAAAGCCTGAAGGCTGCCAAACTGCAGTCTGCCCTGGAGCAGGCCGCGAATACCGTGGCTGCCGTGGGTGGAAGGCTGCTGAGCGATCCGCAGGGAACACTGGAGGAAGTGGCCGAGGATGCAAAGGTGGCCATCTGGGGACATAACGGGCCGCACCCTGTAACGGATGCCGTCAACTTTATCAAGGGGATTGCCAGCATTACCGGTGACAATCTGCTGCGGACATTTAATGTGCTGGCAGGTGATGTAACGCCTGTACAGATGGAGCGGCAGGAAAATGCGGTCAGCCAGGCGGAGGGAGCTGTCATTGAGAGCAAGTTTAATACAGGGGCCTCGATAGGTGACATGTCCTGGCTCATCTACAAGGGCAGGCTGAATTCCAATCAGGAAATGCAGGACAAGTGGCAGCAGTACAAGGAGGTTGAAACCAGCCACGGCTTCAACAGCTGTACCTACGTCAACAGCGCTGACAAGCAGGTGGTGATTACCCTTGAGGGCACCCAGCCTAATAGCGATTTGAGCATGCTGTGGCTCAGCAAGGACGGGCTGGCCGATCTGGAGATTGGTCTGGGAGTTATTCCGCCGCAGATGCGCGAAGGCTATGAGGAGTTCAAGACTATTGTGGCGGATGCCATGAACGCGTATGTCAGCCAGGGCTACAGCATTTCTGTGGCAGGGCATTCCCTTGGCGGCGGACTGGCCCAGATGATGGCCGGCATGTATTACATTGATACCGGTGTGGCACTGCCGACGCTGGCAGAGGCCGGTCCTGGCATGCTGGCCCAGCTGAAGCTGTACGCTCAGGAGCAGCTTCTGGCCGGCAAGGAAATTCATACGCCTGATGGCAATATTGTGAGCCTTGGAAGCGGTAGCCTGGTGGAGCAGGCATCGGAGGCAAAGGCAATAGTAGAGTCCTTCAAGGCACAGGATTTCAGCTTTGTTACCAATATGATTACAGAGGGGGACCCTGTAGGCGCCGTGAATTATGATGCAGACCCGGAGAAGGACGGGCATGTAGGCGTTTCCATCATCGTGCCGTATCTGCTGACGGCCAGAGAGGATTTGCAGGATCTGGAGTTTGCGGTTCTGGATGATGCCAATGCCATGCACATCGTGACGCCTGAGCTGACGGATGAACTGGGGCTTGGCAATATCTGGGCAACCAGATTTGACAGGCATGAGCCGGATCAGTCAATTGCCCTGTGGTCAGGTACGGCAGTAGGCTTTAAGGACCCGAGTGTGGTAGGTGCGGGAAGTGCCCTGTACCGCCAGTATCTTGACCCGAGGCAGGTGTGGGAAGGCTCGGAGCTGAGCCTGCCGGAGGTAACTATGTTTGGTACAGCCGGTGATGATTACATCGAAACCGGCGACAAGCCAACCCAGGTTTATGCAGGAAACGGCAATGATATCGTAGTCGGCGGCGATGGCGGCAATATTCTGGATGGCGGCCTCGGCGACGACATCCTTTTTGGCGGTGCAGGTGATGATTATCTGGCCGGCGGCGAGGGTGACGATATTCTCCTTGGCATGGAAGGCAATGATATTCTCTATGGCGGTGCAGGCAACGATTACCTTGACGGCGGTGCAGGCAGTGATTTGCTGTTTGGCGGCGCCGGGGATGATACCCTGGTATGGTCTGCCGGCAACGACATCCTCTGCGGCAATGAGGGGAATGACACCTTCATTATACGCGAGGGCGTTCAGGGACAGGGCCAGATAAAATGGGAGCGCAATTACAGCAATTTTGGCAACGACAACGTGATTTTTGAGGGAGAAATGGCAGAGGGAAGCAGCATTCTCATGAATTTTGCCGATGAAATCCGTTTTCAGGATATGCGCTGGTCCGTCAATGGCAATGATATCGTCATGACGGATAATCTGGGCGATGCCCCTGCTTCTGTCACCTTCAAGGATGCCTTCACCACCATGGCGCAGAATAGCGGTGCCATAGACATGCAGTTTACCAATGGCAGCCTGTATGTAGATGATGTTATGTACAATGTTCAGGCCGGTGCAGGCGAGGTGCATGCCGCTTCTGATCTGGATAAGTACAAGGGAACAATCATGGTTGGCTCTGCCGGAGACGACAAGCTCTATTCCGGCAAGGGTGATGACCTGATGTTTGGCGGTGACGGAGCTGATACTTTTGTATTCGGCAACAGCTTTGGCAACGATATTATCGCAGGCGGCACCTCGGAGGATGTAATCCAGTTTACCAATGCGTTCAACGCTCAGGAGTATTCCATCAGCCAGAATAATAACGACCTGGTTATCTCCTATCAGCAGACCGGCATGAGCACCGAGCATACTCTGGTTTTGTCCGACTGGTACGCTTCCGGCGATCACATTGAAAATGTGGAGTTCAGCAACGGCAGCTTCAGCATAGCTGATGGAAGCTTCAAGAAGCAGGCTGCTGTATAAGCATTTTTGAACTGCCGTCAGGCTGTGGCCTTCCGCAGGGAATTTTATTCTGATGTGGCAGCTCCATAGAAAATTTTAACAGCCATTGGCGGGAAGCCCCTGCCGGGCAGGCGGGATATCTGTATATCCTGACCTGTTCGGCGGGGGATTTTTATTGGCGGAAACCAGCGGTGGAAATCAACTTTGCACGTTGCCCAGGTAAATACTTTTGTAATTTTCTGGTGGATTTTTTTACAAAAAGGCTTGCATAGAGAGGTTTTTTCCTTTATTATATTAGAGTATCTGAATTTTGACTAAAAATGTTGTTTGGAGGCGTTGACTTTGATTAAAGTTCTGGTTAGCGGTGCCTGCGGCAGGATGGGACAGGCAGTTGTCAAGGCTGTCATGGAGGATTCCGAGCTGCAGCTGGTAGGTGCAGTGGATATTGTGGCCGGTGCAGATGCCGGTGAGATGGTCGGCATGGGCAAAAGCGGCGTGATTGTTGCTGATGACCTGGCAAAAGCCATTGATGAAACCAAACCGGAGGTAATGGTTGACTTTACCCGTCCGGATGTCGTATATGGCAATGCAGTTCTGGCTGTGAAAAAGGGTGTATCCCCTGTAATCGGTACCACCGGCCTCTCCGACGAGGCAAAGGCGGAGCTGGAGGCTTTGGCAAAGGAAAACAATACGCCTGTGTTTATTGCCCCGAACTTTGCCATCGGTGCCGTGCTGATGATGCTGATGGCGAAGCAGGCTGCCAGATATATGCCGGAGGTGGAGATTATTGAGCTGCATCACGACAAGAAGCTGGATGCTCCGTCCGGTACGGCCCTGCAGACTGCGGCCATGATTTCCGAGGTGCGCGCTGCCCATCAGCAGGGCAATCCGGAGGAAACCGAGAAGGTTGCCGGTGCCCGTGGCGCCAACGTGGACGGCATGCACATTCACAGTGTGCGCCTGCCTGGCTACGTAGCCCATCAGGAGGTTATCTTCGGCGGACTGGGACAGACCCTGACCATCCGTCATGATTCCCTGAACCGTGAATCCTTCATGCCGGGTGTGTGCCTTGCCTGCAGGAAGGTACGCGGCCTTAGCGGACTGGTAATCGGCCTTGACAAGGTTATGGAATGATTTATTTGTGTGCCGGCCGCAGGGCTGAGCTGATGCTATTAACCATTGAAAGGATGTTAAGAATATGAAGAAGTACAATGTTGCTATTCTGGGCGCTACCGGTGCGGTAGGTCAGGAATTTTTGAATCTGATTGAGGAGCGCAATTTTCCTTTTGCAGAGCTGAAGCTGCTGGCTTCCAAGCGCTCCGCAGGTAAGAAGATTCAGTTCATGGGCAAGGAGTACACCGTTGAGGAGGCTACTGATGCTTCCTTCGAGGGCGTTGATATCGCTCTCTTTGCCGGCGGTGCCGCCAGCAAGACCTTTGCTCCTGCCGCTGTAAAGGCCGGTGCTGTTGTTATTGATAATTCCAGTGCCTTCCGCATGGATCCGGAGGTGCCGCTGGTAGTGCCGGAGGTAAATCCGGAGGCTATTGCCGGGCACAAGGGCATTATTGCCAACCCGAACTGCTCCACCATCATCATGGTTATGGCTTTGAAGCCTCTGTATGATGTGTCCAAGATTAAGCGCATCGTGGTTTCCACCTATCAGGCGGTTTCCGGCGGCGGCAAGGAAGCTATGGCCGAGCTGGAAGAGCAGGTAAAGGCCATCAACGAGGGCAGGGAGGTTGTTGCCAACATCCTGCCGGGCGCATCCCTGGCCAAGCACTATCAGATTGCCTTCAACCTGATTCCGCAGATTGACGTCTTCAAGGAAAATCTCTACACCAAGGAAGAGATGAAGATGATTGATGAAACCAAGAAGATTATGGGTGATGATTCCCTGCGCATTACTGCTACTACCGTCCGCGTGCCTGTTTACAGAAGCCATGCAGAGTCTGTCAACGTCGAGTTCGAGGATGAGATTTCCGTGGAGAAGGCGCGTGAGGTTCTGGCCGCCTTCCCTGGCGTTACCCTGACGGATAATCCTGATGAGCAGGTTTATCCTATGCCGCTGGAGACCTCCGGCAAGGACGATGTGGAGGTTGGCCGTATCCGCAAGGATTATTCCATCGACAACGGCCTGAACTTCTGGGTATGCGGCGATCAGATCAGGAAGGGTGCTGCCCTGAATGCCCTGCAGATTGCCGAGTATATGATTGAAAAAGACATGTTTTAATGAGAAATGACATGTGCTGGTTGTGCAGGGGATTGTATTCCTGCACAATCAGACGGTAACGGGAAGCCTGCGGCAATTGCTGCGGGTTTCTTTTTTTGACAGGGAGATATTCAGGCGGTATTTTGTTTTTTTATGTTTCAGGCATCGGCCGTGCGTGGGGATGACTGCAATAAATATTCAAAATACCTGTGGACTGCTGCGGTGATGTTTTGGACATCCCTGTGGCAGTCCTGTTTTTTTTGTAAAAATAAGACTAGACAAATTTTCAGGTTAATGCAATAATATAAGAATAAAGGGATGCTTGAACGCGTTTAATCGCTTATTGGAGGGGAATATGATGGTAATGAGGAAAGGTTTTTCCGCAGCTTTCCTGCTGCTGGTACTGCTGGTGGTTCTGGGCGGCTGTGGCGGCAATACGGCAGCTGAGGACGGCAAATGGGGCAGGGCAGACGCCAAGGAGATAGATGTCAGCTCCAAGATTCCGGGCCGGGTAGTGGAGCTTCTGGTGAAGGAGGGTGACAGGGTTGAGGCAGGGCAGGTTATCGCCCGCATTGACAAGCGTGACCTGATCGCCCAGAAGGAGCAGATGGTGGCCAACATTGAAGCCATCAGGGCCCAGCAGGGCCAGGCGGCCATTTCAACGGTTTTTCAGCAGGGCTCTACCAGTGCCGGAACAAGCTCCGCCAGCGCGGCGCTGGAGCGTGCCGGTGCTGATTTGGAAATGGCAAGGGCAGATTATGAGCGTTATGCCGCCCTGGTGGAAAGCGGTGCGGTATCACGGCAGGCCTTTGAGAAATACAGAACCCAGTATCAGGTGGCACAGGCGGCCTACAGCCAGGCACAGGCCGCGGCGGCACAGGCCGCAGCTGCTACCCTGCAGACTGATGTGAGCAGGGCAAACGAGGCAGTCACTGCCAGTAAGCTGGCGCAGGCCGAGGCCGCTCTGAAGCAGCTGCTGGTTTCTCTGGATGAAACGGAAATCCGTGCGCCTTTTGCCGGGGTGATTACCGCCAAATATGTGGAGGAGGGCTCCATGATATCCACCGGCACGCCGCTGGTGGCAGTACAGGACCCTGATGATAACTGGGTGGATGTGAAGGTGCCGGAAACGGAGCTGGGGAATTTTGCCCTCCATCAGGAGGTGCGCCTGCAGGCCCGTGACGGAAAGACGGAGGTTACAGGCACGATTGTGGATATCAGCCGCAAGTCAGAGTTTGCCACCCAGCGCGCCACCAGTGAGCGGGGCGACGCTACGGATATCATCAGCTTCAACGTAAAGATTCAGGTCAATGACAGTGCACTGCGTCCGGGCATGCGCTTCAAGCTGCTGGGGGGAAGCCTATGAGCCTGTGGAGGATAATCCTGCGTGAAACGCGGCTCCTATTGCGGGGGCGTATTTCACGGGCCATGATTCTGGCAGGCCTGCCGTTGCTTTTTACCCTGCTTTTCGGGCTGGTATACGATGAAAATGTGGTCAACAATATTGATACCGTGGTATACGACCAGTCCCAGAGCAGCCTTAGCCGCACCCTGATTCAGATGTATGATGACTCGGAAAGATTTCATCTGGTATCCTACGTGGATTCCGAGGAAAAGCTGCGCGAGGAAATATATACGGGACGTGCCAGGGTGGCCCTGATGATACCGGAGAGCTTTTCCGGGGATATAAAAAGCGGTCAGGGCAGCAAAATCCTGCTGACGGTCAATTCGGCCAATAACATGTTTGCCAACGGAGCCATGAGCTCGGCACAGGAAATCAACCGCAGCTTTTCCGTGGCCGTAGGCCAGAAAATGCTGGAGGCGGCAGGCCTTTTGCCGGGAGCGGCCATGGCGGCAGTATATCCTCTGCGGCTGGGAGTGCGCATATTGGGCAATCCCGTCAATGGCTATTCGCAGTTTATGCTGACGGGCCTGATGCTGAACGGCTTGCAGATTGGCATTATGATTACTCTGGGAACGTACCTTTATGATGAGCTGGCCAGGGGAAGGCGCCGCTCTGCGAGGGGGCTTCTCCTGACGCTGGGCAGGGCGGTTCCCTATGGCTGCTTCGCCATGCTTGGTTATCTCCTTTCCCTGCTTCTGGCGGTTTACGGCTTCGCCATTCCTATGGCGGGAAATGTGGCTGATGCCTGCCTTCTGGGGGGAGCGTATATATTTTTCGTCATGGGGGCAATCTCCATATTTTCCGCCTGCGCCCCGAATCGTCCTATGGCCCTGCAGAGCCCTATGCTCTACATCATGCCGGGGCTTCTGTACAGCGGTCTGTCCTGGCCTTCCTTTGAAATGGAGGGCGCGGTGGGCATTTTTTCCCTGCTGCTGCCTATCAGCTATGCAGGTGACTGCCTGCGGGACATTATGCTGATGGGGTATGCGCCGGAGCTGTGGGACAATGTGCTGAGGATGCTGCTGTTTGGCAGCGGCTGCTTTGCCATAGCTGTCCTTGTCATGGCACTGCGCCAGCGGAAGCTGCAGGGAGGTGAGGCCGTTCATGGGTGAGCAGGCAAATGAGCTTTGTTATCTGTTGCGCCGGGAGTGGCGGCAGACAAGGGGAGATATGCGCAGGCTGGTCTTTCTCTTTGGCGCCGCCATGGCTTATCTCGTTGTGTTCGGCATGCTGTACATGCCCAATATCGTGCAGTATGTGCCTGCGGTGATTTATGATGCCGCCCAGACCGCCAAAAGCCGGGAAATCGTGCAGGCCTTTGCGGACAGCGACAGCTTCCGCATCACTTCCTATGCCGCAAGTCAGGAGGAAATGCGGCAGGCCGTGCTGGAAAAGGAGGCCTATGTGGCCATAGAGATACCGGCGGATTTTTCCCGGCGATGGGCGCAGGAGGGGTCGGCCACGGTACTCTACATGGTGAACGGCTCCAATATTATTCTCACCAATGTTACCAGCTCTGCGGC
>NZ_JBJDWZ010000062.1:0-1293 GCF_051866355.1 Anaerovibrio sp.
TCCGGCAGCAGGCGGTAATCCTGAAAGATTACCCCCAGGCTGCGCCGGAGATACGGCACGTCACGGCTCGCCATGCGTATAACATCCCTGCCGTTCACGGTCAGAATACCGGAAGTAGGCAGTACCTCACGAAACAGCATCTTGATAAAGGTGGATTTGCCTGCACCGCTGGGGCCTACCAGAAACACAAATTCACCCTTGCGAATATCCACGTTGATATTGTTCAGGGCCACTGCGCCATTTTCATAGACCTTCATAACATCCTTCATGTGTATCATACGAGTAAAACCTCATTTCCCTATACAATCTTTTTCATTATACACCAAATCCGTCATAAATAAAACATTTTCTCAATTGACCTCCGCCCCTCATGGGCAATAACAGATATTTGCCGCAACGGTCTTGTATTATAAACTTATTTTCAAAAAATATATTCCCTTATTTTCTTTAACATGTTATAATATGTATGTACCATTTTTATTTTCTATTTTACGGGGAGGGATTGACTTGGTCACTATGGAAGAGCTCAAGGCGCAGGCGATATACGCCATCAAATACAAGCTGCGCCTGATAGACGATGCTTTCATGCGCAAGGTGTTCGAGGGGCATGACGAATGCGTGGAGCTTGTGCTGCAGATTGTGCTGGACAAGCCGGAGCTGAAGGTTATTTCCAGCCAGGTGGAGTACACCATAACCAGCCTGCAGGGGCAGGAAATACGGCTTGACATTCGGGCAGTATTTGATGGTAAAATAGTAAATATAGAAGTTCAGCGCGCCGACAGCGGTGCAGGCATCAAACGCGCACGCCGCAACAGCAGCTATATGGATGCCAGTCAGGAGGATATCGGCCAATACGGCGAAGAGCTTGCTGAGACATACGTTATCTTTATTACTGAAAAGGACAAATTCAGGTGCGGCCTGCCTCTCTATCACATTGAGCGGTGCATCATGGAAACAGGCCAGAACGTGCATGATGGTGCGCACATCATATATGTCAACGGTGCGTACCGCGGTGATGATGCCCTGGGCAGGCTGATGCATGATTTTTTCTGCACCCGGGCGGAGGATATGCACTATCCCGTACTGGCAGAGCGCGTCCGGCAATTCAAGGAAACTAAGGAAGGAGTGAGCAGCATGAGCAATATTTGGGATGAACTTTTGGAAAAAAGCAAGGAACTCGGCCTTTACGAGGGCAGGATCGAAGGCGAGCGTCAGGGCAGGCTTGAGGGCGAGCGCCAGGGCAGGCTTGAGGGCAGGCTTGAAGGCGAGCGTCAGGGCATCAACAATATCAAC
>NZ_JBJDWZ010000062.1:1393-17382 GCF_051866355.1 Anaerovibrio sp.
GGGCAGGCTTGAGGGCAGGCTTGAAGGCGAGCGTCAGGGCATCAACAATATCAACACCCTGAACAGCATCCTTATCCGGGCTGGCCGTTTTGACGATTTGACACGTGCCACCTCCGACCCGGATTACCAGAAAAAGCTGATGGATGAGCTGCTGCCTTCTGCGTGAGTATATGCAGATAGCCGTCAGGCACATAAACGCACACGCACGAAGTCATAATTATCTCAGGAACGCATTTCAATGAAGTAAGCCCGCATAGCACAGCAAAATCCCCGGATTCAAATCATGAATCCGGGGATTTTGTATAAACGTATAAATTAATAATTGCTCATCAATCACCAGGCACCAAGCATTCACGCCTTGCCAATCACGCTGTAGGCCAGCTCCGCATTGCGCATGGCCAGACGGCGCAAATCGTCGAAGAGCTGCTCATTCTGCTGGCTGAACCCGGCCTTGCCGTTCCATTTGCCGCGAATCTGCTCCATGAGCTTTTCAAACTCCACATCCTCCAGCGTGCCTGCCGGCTGTTCTCCTACGGATTCTAAAAAGCGATCAACCTTCGGGTCATAAGAAATGCCAATCATCGGCACCCCCATCACCCCGGCAAAAATCAGGGCATGCAGACGGATGGATATCAATAGTTCCATATTGCCCACGATAGACAAAAGCTCGCTGGTCATGTATTCCTCCGGCAGTACCGTCATCTCGTTCTTTGCCATGGACGCCACCAGCTCCGCTGTCCGCACATCCTCCGGATACTGCATCGGCAAAAATACCACCTGCGCCCCGAATTCCTCCACAATCCTGTCTGCCGCCCGGGCCACCACCTCTTTGTAGTGGTTCATGCCGCACCATTCGCGGACAGAGATGCACACCAGCGGCTTTTCTCCCACCGTCACGCCGTAGCGCTGCAGAATCTGCCGCCCCTTTTCCCTGTCCACCTGATGGATGGCATGCACAGGGTCTGCTGTCGGCTCGATAGGCGGCCGGGTGATGCCCAGCGCCTTCAGCTCCGCCAGTGAGCCCCTGTCCCGCACGGTAATCATCCTGACCCGGTTGCCAATATAGCCCATAAACCATCGGGCAAAACTGCCATTAATTGGCCCTATCCCCTGGGCATAGAGCATTACAGGCGTCCCCACCAGCTCCGCCAGCCAGATAATCAGCAGATAATAGTACAGGCTCCTGCGGCTGGTAACATTCTGAAGCAGGCTGCCGCCGCCGCTGAGCAGCAGGTCAGCGCTCCTGACGGCAGCAAAAATCCCCCGCAGATCCAGCCAGCCCACAGCATTCACGCTGTGGCGCCGCCTTGTATCCTCCGGATCGGCAGATATAACAGTTATATTCACTTTTGGATTCAAATCCGATAAAACCTCTACCATAGCCGCCAGCATAGCTTCATCGCCGGCATTCCTGGAGCCGTAATATCCGGAAATTACAACATTACTCATGCTCTGTTGTCATTCCTTCTAAATCATCTAAACCTTCCAAAGTCCACAGCAAAAGCTATGGCCATAGAGCTGCAACAGATTTTCTTCTGCAGCAAAATCAACAGCAAAATATTATTTTTTCTCCGTCGCCAGCTTCGGAGCCACATACTTAATCCACAAATCCACCAGCACCATGCAAATGGCTCCCACGCCTGCACCCAGTATCAGGCCGCCAATGCCTCTGGCAAAGGACATGAACACAGGTGAGCGCATGTGGGCGAAGGTCTCCACCATGGAGCCCTGGCCGATAGTCGCCACCAGCACCAGCACGAACAGCACCATCGTCGGCCACTTGCGGAACCAGGCCATAGCCGCCAGCATAAAGGCAGGATGCCCTATCATGAATTCCTTGGTGCGCGGACGGGCATACATAGCCTGTTCCAGAAATGCCCTGAACTTCAGCTCAAGGGAGGACACAGGCATCCCCATGGTGTGGCCGGAACGGGCCACAAAGACCACGCCTGCCACCAGCACCAGAAACAGTCCCAGCAGGGTCTTCACCTTGACAGGGGTGTCCAGCATCTTTTTGAACTGCTCCAAAAAGCCCTCCGTATCATCCATCCTGCCGTCAAAGACGTCAAATCTCTGCAAAAAGCCGATGGCCACCAGCACAATCGGCAGAACAAAGGTCAGCTTGATGCCGCGGAAAATATTCACTTCCAGCAGATACTCCGTATCCGCCAGGGAGCCGGACAGATACGCCGCCCCCACATAAGACATTATACCACAAACAGCCAGCGCGGCAATACCCGTGCCAATCATGCGCAAAAGGCCGCACCTCTCCCGCACGATGCGCCCCCGGATGCGGTCCAGCATCCAGAGCACGGAAATAGCAGGAAAGACATTGGCTGCCGCCAGGGCGGCGACCACGCGGATTTTGTTGCCATGACCCATCAGCACCGGCACCAGCGTCACCAGTCCCAGCACCAGCAGCATGCCATAGACATACCTCGGCCGCATGCCCGGTATCACCAGCGTAAGATACAGAATACCGCCGGCCACGACGCCCAGAATCACCAGCGCACGCAGCAGGCTTGACGGGTAGAAATGCTCAAACACGCCTGCCCTGCCCATGGTGAAGCCCTGTGCCTCCAGCTTGTCCCTGACACCGGCTACATAGGTCATGTTGGTTTCCAGCAGGGTCATGCCCGGTGCCGGCTTTTCAAAGGTCTTCAGCAGATTGAAGCGGATGTTGCGCTCGTCATCCGTAGTGCCCCAGCGGTCAATCGCCTCATCAATCTTCATTTTCTTCTGCTCGTCCTTCGGAATGGAATACAGACGGGCAGACTTGTAGTCCATAGCTTTGGCAATCTCCAGCATGCCATCCTGATGGAAGAACTGCAGCTGGGTTACCCCCTCAATCATGCCCAGCGTCAGATCGCGCTGCAGCATCTGCTCCGCCATATACTCGGACTCATCCGGCGCACCCAGGGTCTGGGAACCGGAGAAGACTATGCCGGACACCCTGAAGCCATCCAGACGGTCATAAAAAGCGTCAATGTCATCGCGGGTACACTGGCGGTAATTGGTAGGACGCGCCAGCACATAGAAGCCTGCATCATTGACAGCCTGCATCTCATCTGTCGGCATGCCCAAATCCATCTTTTCAAACTCTTCGTAGTTGGCCCTGACCTCCAGCACCCGCTGGCCGCTGATGGTCATTTCCTTTACCCTGTCAGCTCCCAGGCGGCGCACCAAATCCTCGTGTACCTCCTGAAAGGTCTGCTGATGGTGCCCCGTCACATAGACGTTGGTTCCCTTGATCTGTCCGGTCTCCACCAGCCGGCGCCAGCCCTCATCACTGATGCCGCCATTCTGGTAGTTGGACAAAATCGTGCTGCCGTTGACCGCGGTAGCCTTGCCGTTGACATTCAGCTTCTTGAAGGTGGTTTCATAGACGGCCAGCGAGGTAACGCCAGCTTCCTTTGCCTTGGCCAGCACGGCCTCCGGCGCGGCGCCCTCCTTCTCGGCCAGCTCTACCAAATCCTCATAATCCATAATCAGCTCAATGGATTTATTCTGCCGCTCCACCTGATAACGCTCCACGTCAATCACCAGCGAAGCCAGCAGGCCGACTGCAATCAGCAATATTAAAAATTTGTTATATTTGAACTGCTTCATCTCTTCAAATCCTTATCGCGGGACATCCCGCCTGCAATGCCGTCCTCTGCCATATCATCTGCCTGCCACAGCCCTGATGACCACATAGCCATCGTGCTGCTCCACGTCGTCAATCTCCGCCCTGACCGGCGAATTGTACATATCAAACAGCAGGATATCGCCAAAGAAATTGCCCAGCACAGCCTGCCCGAAAACAGCATTTTTTATGTCCAGCTGCGTCATGTGGAAATACAGGCCGCCGTCCTTTGCCAGCACCCTGCCCTCAAGATGGATATCGGCCATGCGCCCGATGAGCTTCACCTGTCCGGAAGCCGTCAGCTTGTCCCTGTCCATGGAGGCAGTGAGATTTTCCACCTTGTCCAGCTTTTTTTCCAGCATATCCTGCAGGGCCTGACTGGTAATGGTTCCCGTCAGCTCAAGCCTGCCTGCCGACCTGATGGCCGAGCCGTCACGCTTGTCCAGAGCCGAAAAATCCGCCTGCACATTCTCCCCCTGCAGGGTCAGCTTCTCCACCCGGATATCGCCCAGCTGCGCCCCGTCGGCAGTAATATCGATTCTGTCCGCCTGACCTGCCAGAAGCCGCACTCCCGGCAGGGACTGCAGCTCCACCTCTACGGCCTCGGCCTGCAGCTCCTTCTGTATCAGGCTGGACAGCCTGCTTTCCATCAGCCCCGGCAGGACCAGCTGGCTGAAAGCCGCCAGCAGAACCAGCACAGCCACCAAAATAACACCAAATCTGCGCATACAACCTCCTGTACACTTAGAGCTGATGATTAGCCTTTGCCCTCAAAAACGCTTCAATAAACATATCCAGCTCCCCGTCCATCACGGCCTGGGTGTTGCCGGTTTCCGCACTGGTGCGGTGATCCTTGACCATGTTGTAAGGATGGAATACGTAGGAACGAATCTGACTGCCCCACTCTATCTTCTGCTGGTCGCCTTCCAGAGCGGCAATCTCCTTTTCCTTCTTTTCTTCCTCCAGCTCAAATAGCTTGGCGCGAAGCATCTTCAGGCACTGCTCCCGGTTCTGAATCTGGGAGCGCTCATTCTGGCACTGTACCACGATGCCGGTAGGCTCATGGGTCATGCGGACTGCCGAGGAAGTCTTGTTGATGTGCTGGCCACCGGCACCGCTGGCGCGGTAGGTGTCCACGCGCACATCATCCATGTTGATTTCCACCTCCACGGTATCATCCAGCTCCGGCATGATATCGCAGGCACAGAAGGACGTATGGCGCCGCGCCGCGGAATCAAACGGCGAAATGCGCACCAGCCTGTGCACGCCCTTTTCGGACTTCAGGAAGCCATAGGCGTTGTGCCCCTTGATGAAAAGGGTGGCCGACTTGACACCGGCCTCATCACCCGGCAGCAGGTCAGCGGTTTCTACCGTGAAGCCGTGACGCTCCGCGTATCTGCCGTACATGCGCAGCAGCATGCTGGTCCAGTCCTGGGCCTCGGTGCCGCCGGCGCCTGCATGAAGGGTCAGGATGGCATTGTTGGCATCGTACTTGCCGGACAGCAACACCTCCAGCTGCAGCTCTTCCAGTGCCTTGTTGATGGCATCCATATCGGCGCGGACATCAGCCTCTACGCTCTCATCCTTGTCGTCCATGCCGATTTCCCACATCACCTGCACATCGTCGTACTTGCCCAGAATGGCCTTGTACTTGTCCACGCTGATTTTGACGTCGTTCAGCTCCTGATTGATGCGCTGTGCCTCCTCCGGATTGTCCCAGAAGGTAGGCTCGCCCATCTTATATTCCAGCTCTGCTATTTTTTCTTCTTTACGGGCCACATCCAGAGCCTTTTCCATCTCTGCCAGCCGCCCCTGGAGAGCCGTGATTTCCGGCTTCAAATCCTCCAGCATTATATTCACTCCTTATTTTACTCTTTCCTGCCGCAGCAGTTCTTGTATTTTTTGCCGCTGCCGCATGGACAAGGGTCATTCCTGCCCACCTTGCCGGTGTTTTTGACCGGCTGCTTCCTGACGGCCGCATCGGACTCGTCACCGTGGGTCTGCCTTGCCGCTGCCATGCGCTGCTGCGCCTCGCGCTCCATAGCCTCCTGCTGCTCCTGGGTGATGATGTTCACCCGGAAAATCAGGGAAGCGATATCGTTCTGAATGGAATCTATCATCTGGCCGAACATCTCGTGGCCCTTGATTTTGTACTCAATCAAAGGATTGCGCTGGCCGTAGGCCAGAAGGCCGATGCCCTCCCGAAGCATATCCATGCGGTCGAGATGCTCCATCCAGCGGTTATCCACTACGCGGAGCATAATAATCTTTTCCAGCTCCCGCATGTTTGCCTCGCCAAAAAGCTGCTCCCGCTGTGCATAGGATTCCTCCGCCATCCGGTTCAGGAATTCCTGCACCTCGTCGCGGCTCATTTCCTCCAGCTCATCCAGCTTCAGCCTGCCTGTCGGCGCATAGATGCTCTCTGCGTCCTTGATAAGCTCATCCAGGGACCATTCCTCCGGGTAGAGCTTTTCGTTGGCGTACTGGTTCATCTCCGCCTCGATAATCCCGCCAATCATGGACAGGATATGCTCGCGGAGGTTCTCGCCCTTCAAGACCTTCTTGCGCTCGGCATAAATAACCTCGCGCTGCTGGTTCATGACATCGTCATACTGCAGGACGTGCTTGCGCATATCAAAGTTCCTGCCCTCTACCTTCTTCTGGGCATTGGCAATGGAACGTGTTATCAGCTTGTGCTCAATCGGGTCATCCTCGCCCATGCCCAGCCTGTCCATGATGTTGGAGATATTGTCAGAGCCGAAGAGGCGCAGCAGATCATCCTCCAAAGACAGGTAGAAGCGGGACTCGCCCGGATCACCCTGACGGCCGGCACGGCCCCTGAGCTGGTTGTCGATACGGCGTGACTCATGGCGCTCCGTACCCACGATGAACAGGCCGCCCATCTCCGGCACGCCCTCACCCAGCTTGATATCAGTACCGCGGCCTGCCATGTTGGTAGCGATGGTAACGGCATCCTTCTGTCCGGCATCAGCAATAATCTCCGCCTCCTGCTCATGGAACTTGGCATTCAGCACGTTGTGCGGAATATTGCGCTCCTTCAGGATATGGCTGAGCTCCTCGGACTGGGTTATAGATGTAGTGCCAATCAGCACAGGCTGTCCCTTAGCATGAATTTCTGCCACATCGTTGGCAACCGCCTTGTACTTGGCACGCTTTGTCTTGTAAATAACATCAGGATGGTCGATGCGGGCAATCGGCCTGTTGGTAGGAATCACGATTACCGGCAGCTTGTAGATTTTCAGGAACTCGTCTTCCTCGGTCTTGGCCGTACCGGTCATGCCGGACAGCTTGCTGTACATGCGGAAGTAGTTCTGGAAGGTGATGGATGCCAGGGTCTGGGACTCCCGGCGCACCTCCAGCCCCTCCTTGGCCTCAATGGCCTGATGCAGACCGTCAGAATAGCGGCGCCCCTCCATCAGTCGGCCCGTAAACTCGTCAACGATAACAATCTCGCCATCCTTCACCACGTAGTCGCGGTCGCGCTTCATCAGCGCCTTGGCCCGCAGGGCCGCCGTAAAGCAGTGGGACATCTCGATGTTCTCCGGGTCATAGAGGTTCTTTACCCCCACCAGCTTTTCAATCTTCGGCACGGCGCTGTCGGCAGGAGCCACGGTCTTGGCCTTTTCGTCGACGGTATAGTCAGTGCCTTCCTTCAAATATTCCACAGCCTTGGCCATCTTCACATAGCTGTCGGTGGACTTGGAGCCTGGGCCGGAAATAATCAGCGGCGTCCTGGCCTCATCGATGAGAATGCTGTCCACCTCATCCACGATGGCAAAGTTCAGCTCCCTCTGCACCATCTGGTTGAGGTCTACCACCATATTGTCACGGAGGTAATCAAAGCCGTACTCGTTGTTGGTACCAAAGGTAATGTCGCAATTGTAGGCAAATTTGCGCTCCGGAAAATCCATGTCATGACGGATAAGTCCCACGGTCAGCCCCAGGAAATTGTACAGGCGCCCCATCTCGATGCTGTCGCGCTTTGCCAGATAGTCGTTGACCGTAACAATGTGAACGCCCTTGCCGGTCAGTGCGTTCAGATAGGTAGGCAGGGTCGCAACCAGGGTCTTGCCCTCACCGGTGCGCATCTCGGCAATCCTGCCTTCATGCAGGCAGATGCCGCCCATCATCTGAACATCAAAATGACGCATGCCCAGCACACGCTTTGAAGCCTCGCGCACCACCGCAAAGGCCTCCGGCAGTATATCATCAAGAGTCTCACCGGCGGCCAGCCTGTCCTTGAACTTTTCCGTATAACGGGTCAGGGAAGAATCGCTGAGATTATTGAGGCTGTCCTCGTAGGAATTAATCTTCTCCACAATCTGCCGGAGGCGCTTAATTTCTTTATCGTTGTTGTCGCCCAGAAAGCGTTTAAAAATACCAAGCATGAACTCACTCCTATTTTATGGTTTCATCTATAATTAAGATACAATATACAAAAACTCTACATTAGTTTATCAAAGTATCAACTATAAGTCAAAATTTCACAAATATTTTTCTCCGAAAAAGAGGGTTTTTGTATGCCTGCGGCGAATATAACAACCATAGTCTACTAGAAAGGGGATGTTATTATGGCAACATTCACTATTAGAGGAAAAAATGTAGAGGTTACTCCTGCCCTGAGGGATTACGTGGAGAAGCGCGTCGGCAAGGTTACCCGCTACTTCAACGACGTAGGCGACATCGCCGTACTGCTCAGCGTGTCGAAGGAGCGCCAGAAGGTTGAGGTGACGGTTCCTGTGCAGGGAGTTCTGCTCCGCGGCCAGGAAGTGACTAACAATATGTACACATCCATCGATCTGGTTATTGAAAAGCTGGACCGTCAGATTCGCAAGCATAAGACCAAGATGCAGCGACGTTTCCGTGATGGCACCCTGCTGGATGAGGCTTTTGCCGCTGCACCTTTTGCACCGGCAATTCCTGACGAGGATGAGGAATTCCCTGTTGTCAAGAAGAAGAAGTTCAACGTGCGCCCGATGGATGTACAGGAAGCCATCATGCAGATGAACCTTCTCAATCATGACTTCTTCGTGTTCCGCGATGCGGACACCGAGACCGTCAGCGTGGTATACCGCCGCAGTGACGGCAGGTACGGCCTCATTGAGTCCGAATACTAATGCGCAGCATGCTATATGTAGCATATAACTAAAAAAAGCAGAGGCACCGGATGCTGATTATCCGATGCCTCTTTTTATGCTGTCTATAATCGTACCTGATAAATACAATAAATATAACCACGAACAAGGCGGCACAGCATGTACCATACAGGCATGTATACGAGCCTCGCTTCTTAGCGAATGCGAGCCACAGGCGATGCATGAGCTTAGCAGCGTGAGGCCCGTGTCCATAGCGCGAGCGTGCCTGAAATGGTACTGCCGTGCCGCCCGATTATGATATACATTAATTACAAGACTTTGGACAGAAACAGCTTCGTCCTGTCCTCCTGCGGATTTTCAAACACATCCTTCGGCGCGCCCTGCTCGATGATATTGCCGCCATCCACGAACAGCAGCCTGTCCCCCACCTCGCGGGCAAAGCCCATCTCATGAGTAACCACGGCCATGGTCATGCCCTCATTGGCAAGGCTTTTCATTACATCCAGCACCTCGTTTACCATCTCCGGGTCCAATGCCGAGGTCGGCTCGTCAAAAAGCATCACCTTCGGACGCATGGCCAGCGCTCTGGCAATCGCCACGCGCTGCTGCTGGCCGCCGGAAAGCTGCGGCGGATAGGCGTCTGCCTTGTCGGCCAGCCCTACGCGCTCCAAAAGCTCACGGGCAATTTTCTCAGCCTCATCCTTCGCCATGCTACGCACCTTGATAGGTGCCAAGGTGATGTTCTGCAGCACGGTCATGTGCGGAAACAGGTTGAACCGCTGGAACACCATGCCGATTTCCTCTCTGGCCTTGTTGATGTCCGAATCCCCGGTCAGGTCAACGCCATCCACCACCACGCTGCCGCTGGTAGGCTCCTCCAGAAGATTCATGCAGCGAAGCAGAGTGCTCTTGCCGGAGCCTGACGGGCCGATAATAACCACTACCTCCTGGGGATTGATGTGCAGGTCGATGCCCTTCAGCACCTCATGCTCCCCGAAGGATTTATGCAAATTCTTTATATCAATCATTTCGTATCCAACCTTTTCTCCAGATATGCTACCAGACGGGAAATCGTCAGCGTCATCACCAGATAGATAATCGCTACGCTAATCCAGATTTCCAGCGAGCCGTAGGTGCGGGCAATAATCAGCTGGCCGCGGCGGGTAAGCTCCTCAAAGCCGATAACGGACACCAGCGAGGAATCCTTGAGAAGCGCGATAAACTCGTTGCCCAGAGGCGGCACGATGTTCTTGAAGGCCTGGGGCACGATAATATAGCGCATGGTCTGCACCCAGGTCATGCCCAGCGACCTGCCTGCCTCCATCTGTCCCTCGTCAATGGCCTGAATGCCGGCGCGGAAAATCTCGGCAATATAGGCACCGCTGTTGATGCCGCAGGCGGTAATGGCCGCCAGGAAGGGATCAACCCTCTGTCCCAGAATCACCGGCAGGGCAAAATAAATCAGGAAAATCTGCACCAGAAGCGGCGTGCCCCGCAAAAAATCAATATAGATGGCCGACAGCACCCGCAGCAGCTTGACGTTGGAAATTCTGGCAATCCCCACGAACATGCCGATAATCAGACCCAGCCCCACGGAAATGGCCGTAATCTGTATGGTAATTCCTGCACCTGCAATCAGCAGGGGAAGTGAATTGATCATCAGATCAACATTCAAATTCATATTCATACACGTCCTCTAAAAAAATATTACCCAAATATTATATGAAACCAGCGCCATAGTGTCAATAAAATAAAAAAATGCACCATTGCCGAAGCAACGGTGCATTCTGATTGCTTATGCCTTATTCATACCGGTTCCGCAGCCTGTGCCATGCAGGCAAATCAGCAATTACTTGCTGGTGCTGCCGAACCACTTGGTGAAGATTTCATCATACTTGCCATTCTCATGGAGCTTTCTCAGAGCGTCGTTAACCTGCTTCAAGAGCTCCTCGTTCTTCTTGGACACGGCAATACCGTAATCCTCGGAGGTCAGGAGGTCAGGCAGAGCCTTTACGTTGGTCTCGCCGCTCTTCATGATGTAGTAGTCGTTTACCGGACGGTCATTTACTACCGCATCAACGCCCTTGGCGCGCAGCTCCATAAAGGTATCAGCAGAGGAATTGAACTCCTTCACATCAACGCCGTCAATCTTCTTTACCTCGGCAGCGGAGGTGGTGCCAATCTGCACGGCAACCTTCTTGCCCTTCAGGTCCTCAAACTTCGTGATGGAATCGTTGTCCTTTGCCACGATGATGGACAGGCCGGACTTGTAGTAAGGGTCAGAGAAGTTTACCTTCTGCTTGCGCTCGTCGTTGATGGTCATGCCGGAGATGCAGACATCGATGTTGCCGGCCTCCAGGGCAGGAATCAGGCCATCAAAGTTCAAATTGTTGATGTCTACCTTGTAACCCATTTCCTCACCGATAGCGCGAATCAGGTCCATATCAAAGCCCTGATACTCCTTGCCGTTCTCGTCCTGGAACTCAAACGGAGCGAAATCAGCGTTTACGCCGACCTTCAGAACCTTCTCGCTCTCGGCGGCTTTCTGTTCCCCGCCACAGCCTGCTACCAGGGCAGCCATAGCCATCAGGGCAGCCATGCACAATACCAATAATTTCTTTGCCATGTAAAATCCCCCTTGTTTCTGATATTAATAATAGTTTTACTGGTTCAAACATCACCAGCCATAAAATAAAGCCCAAGAAACACTCACGAATCCTGGGCTTCATTGCCACATAAAATTATGCGATTTTCCCGCTGTCAGACAGCCGGATCACATCAGCCGTTTCTCTTAGCCTGGAAACAGTCGCGGCAATATACCGGACGATCGTTCTTCGGCTCGAATGGAACCTCGGTCTCCTTGCCACACTCAGCGCATACTACGGTGAACATCTGGCGCTGTTCCTTCTCTCCACCCTCACGATTGCGACGTCTCTTATCGCGGCAATCACGGCAGCGAACCGGCTTGTTCTCAAAGCCCTTTTCTGCGTAAAATTCCTGCTCGCCTGCGCTGAAGATGAATTCCTTACCGCAGTCCTTACATACTAAAGTCTCGTCTACAAATGCCATGAAAAAAATCCCCCATTATTATTTTTGAATATCCCATATGTGCGCTTACTTCTTTTACCTAATCCCAGGTGGACAAAGAGACATCCTGCTACGACTTAGTATACTTGCCTGCGTGAAAAAAAGCAAGTAAAATTTTCTGACAACTCTTCTTTTGAGACTTTCGGGCACACCTATGCTCACCTCAACGGCATCGGTCCGCTGAAAAATCATGCCAGAATATCAATATTGCCCCCTACGCCGGTAAGCGCGGATACGTCGATTGTTTCCAGCATATCCAGCATTGCCGTTTCCGAGGTATCCATGGCCATCTTCAGCACCGATGTCCCCACCTGCATGTCAAGCTCCTGCTGATGCAGGCCGACGGACATGGCCGCTATGCTCATGTAATCCATAAAAGTCCCTCCTTTTTTAATGCCAGGTATCGCACAGGGCAAGTATCCTCAAAAACACGCTCGCGCTCCTCATTGCACCTGGCGGATGCTAAGCTCACGCGTCACCTTCGGCTCACGCAGTCGCAGTACAAGACAACGCATCGCAGTTGTCTTGTACCGGTTGATATGCCACCGGCATATCAACCGCCGCGCACCGAGGTGCAACAAAGGTTTTTCGGGATACACGCCCTGCTGCTTACATCCCTGCTGACACAACATGCTAATTTTTTGTTGCCAATTACAAAACCTATCACTTATTTTATCGGCAGAAGCTCGCCGCTGCAATAGCGCTGCCAGATTTTTTTATAGGCGGCCTCCACATCCTGCATATATGCCTTGCCGTCCATCAGGCGTGAATTGCGCAGCATGTCAGGCAGCTCCCGGTGCAGCTTGTTCAGCAGGATGCCGTTGTTGGCAAGCTGTACAGCCTTTGCCACATAATCCCTGGAACTGCCGGCAACCAGCTCCGGCAGTCCGGCCGCAGTCAGGATGGAGGCTCCGTAGCGGGAGCCGTGGGTCCTGCCCCGCAGGGTAATCACCGGCACCCCCATGTAGAGGGCATCGCAGGTGGTCAGGCCGCCGTTGTAGGGCGCAGTGTCCAGAACGATATCAATATCATTGTACTGGGTGAGATAATCCGGCGTAAAGGGACGCAGCTCCAGCCGTCCGGCATCGCCCCCCAGCCTGCAAAAACGCTGGCGCACAATCTCCTGCCCCGATGGCACACTGCAGATTTTGCACTTGATGACCAGGCGCGAATCAGGCACCGCCTGCAGGATATTCCGCCACTGCACCAGCATGGCATCAGTGACCTTGGCGAAGCTGTTAAAGCTGCCAAAGGTAATGTAGCCGCGCTCCATGCCGGGTGCATTATGCCCCTGCGAGCGCAGCTCCCGCATGGTTTCCGGGCGATAGCACAGATGGCAGTGCGGCAGGCGGAGCGGCAGCTCCGAAAAGCCGCCGCGCCTTTCTCCTGCCGGCATGCAGCACTCATCCGTCAAAAAATAGTCCACCGCCGCCAGTCCCGTGGTGTTGATGTAGCCGATGCCTGACAGCTGTACCGGCGCAGGACGGCAGGCCAGCACCGGCAGGCAGCTGTTCTGGCTGTGTCCCGACAGATCCACCAGTATATCGATGCGGTCATCATGAATCAGCTTCGCAATCTCCTGCGGCGTGCGCCCATGGACATCCCGCCAGCGGTCAGCCATTTTCTTGAAGCGCTGGGTGATGTGATCCTCCCTGCCTGTGGAATAGCCGTACACCGTAAAATCCGTATGATTGCCGTCCTTCAAAAGTGCCGTAAAGAAATACGCCGCCGCATGCAGACGAAAATCCGGCGAAATGTAGCCGATGCGCAGAGCATGGGGCTTTCTTCTGGTGCTGACATCATGGGGAAAGCCTGCCTGCTCCGGATACATCAGGCCGTATTGGGCATGCTTCGCCGCCAGGCTCTGGGAATCAGCCGCCCGGTAATTGCTCAGGAACAGCCCCTTGCTGAAATAACTGGCTGCCGCCGCCCTGTCCTCCAGCATGCTGCTGACCATAAAGGCCGCCTCGGCCGCCTTTTCCGTTTCTCCTGCCAGAAGGCAGGTATCAGCAAAAAAGCTGTAGCCGCGCATGACCAGCCGCCTGTCAAATTCATTCCAGCCCGGCTGGCCGGAAATGAAGCGATGCCTCGCGGAAAGCCCCTTCCTGATGCCGTCCTGATAGCGGCTGAAAAGCTGCTCATAGGCAGGCATGGCCCTGTCCAGCTCATAGCGGGCGCCAAAAAACACCGCCGCCGCCAAAAGCCCCCGCAGGTTTGCCGCCGAGGCACTCCTTTGGCTGGGCAGTGCCCAGAACCTTTGCAGGTATTCCTCCGCCCTGTCAAAATCCTGCAGATAAACAGAAGCCTCTGCCACCAGCGCCAGCCCTTCCGGACTGTCAGGCACCTCTTCCAGAAGCTGCTGGCCGCAGGCCCGCATGCTGTTCATATCACCGCGGGCAAAACAGCCCTCTGCTGATTTTACCCACTCATTTACAACTGCCAGTTCCATCCTCTATCACCACTATTATATCTCAGGAGCCAGCTCACTGCCGTACTCCCGCAAAAAACGCCTTTGATACAGCTTGTATGACACGTCCAACGGCTTTTCCTTCGGACAATGGATGCACCAGAAGCTTTCCTGCCGCGGCACGGCCACCTTGCGGCCACGCCTCTGCAGCTCCTTGCACATGCTGATGTCATAAAAATGCCAGCCGTCGAACAAGTCCTCGCGCCAGGGCACGTCCACCGCTGTCGCCAGCAGGAGCCCGTCTGCCGCCTCTACATCCGTCCACGTGCCCTCCAGCTCCATACAGGTGGTTTCCACCACGCACTCCGGCTCGCAGGCATGCAGCACCCTGCCGCAGGTGCGCATGGCATCCCACCACACGCCTGATGCCGGCAGCTTCCGCGCCCCTATCATGCCCACCGCGCCGATGGACTTATCAGAAAACAGCGCCAGCAGGTCAAAGACAAAATTTTTATTGACTATCAATGTATCCTGATGCACGTACACCTTGTAGGCCGCACTTGTTTCTTTCATGGCCTGATTATAGCCGCTGCACATAGAGGCCGCCCCCTCCACAGGCACGAACTCGGCACTCATGCCCCGCGGCAGCCTGAGCTGCTTCATGTACAGCAAGGCCTCCCCATACAGCTCCGGCCTGTTCACGCAGGTTATAAAGGCAATCCGCGTCCCCGGCGGCACCTCCATATCCGGCACCTGCTCAGCAATCAGCGGTTCCGGCTGTCCCTGCCGCCAGCTCATAACCACCTGAAAATCCTGCCTGTCCATGTACACATCCTGCATTTCCTCCAAAAGCTCCGCCCAAAAATCCCGCTGCTCCGGCACAGCGGAATTCTGCCACACGGACAGCTGCCACAGCAGGCTGTTGGTATGCACCACCATTTCCTTGATAAAAGCGGCCAGATAAGCAGGAAAAACAAGCCCTTCACTGCACAGCCGCCACAGGGCGGGCAGATTATTCCTGCCCTCTGCATCCTTCACAATGCCGTACTCAAGGCGGCGCAAAAGCACTGCCAGCCTCTGCCGCAGCTCCGGCGTATACATGCGCTTCAGCTCCATGATTTCCGGCGTGGATTTGGCAGCCCGCACCAGCCACGCCTCCGCCAGCAAATCATTGTCGATATTCTGAAAGCCATCGGCCTCCAGCTTTTCCACAAAGCCCTCCGGCGGCTTTCTGCCATGGACCGGCAGAAACTGCACGTCTTTATAGAAGGAAGCCGCCATGAGCTTCGTCATTTCGTCACGGGTAAAGGCGCGGCTGCACACATGATAAAAATGCCCATCCATGAGGTTTTGGATAATCCGCCAATAACGGATGTTGGCAAAACTCAGCAGCAGGTAGCCGGTCGGTTTCAGATAAAGCCCCAGCCCGGAGGCAATATCCTGAGGATTGGCCGCCTGGGCAAGCCCATCCTCCGCCACAATGTAATCAAAAAACTCCCGCTCCAGAGGCAAAGGCTCGGACAAATAATCCGTAAACACCCAGCGGACATCAAGCCCCTGCACATCCCCCTCGGCCGCCAGCTCCCCGTCGGCAACGGCGCACCACAGCTCCGCCCGGGGAAACATCTCACGCAGCCGGGGCAGATACTCCCGCCTCTCAAGCACCAGTATCCTGTAAGGCGTCCCGCAGGCAGTCAAAAACCCCAATAGCTCACAATCCCTGTATTCCATAGCTTTTCTCCATCACACCACT
>NZ_JBJDWZ010000063.1:0-4135 GCF_051866355.1 Anaerovibrio sp.
TGTCATCCTCCCAGGTATCCACATACACCATCGGAATACCTGCATCCATATATTTCTCCAGCTTATTGATAAATTCGCTCATCACAATCCTCCTAAAAAACTACAACACAACCTGCATTGCTATATAGCACAATCCTAGAATACTGCATAACACAATTTACAATGCCGTATGACATGCAGAACGCTGTTTCAGGTAAGTCAGCACATCATCCAAGGCACTATTTACCTCCGCAGTGGCCCGGCAGATATTGGCTGCATGGTCAATGCCATCTGAACTTTCCTGCTGCATTTCACATCCCTCATCCTGTTCCTTTACTGCCTCAGCAATGGCATCCCCCTTGTTTTTTAAGATAGACTGCAGCTCCTGAATGGCTGCTTCTATCTTCCGTGCAACCGCCTGCCGTTCCTCATCAGTTTGGCACTCAGCCATGGCAGCTTCTGCTTCGTGGCGGACTATATCCGCAATGCCGTCCAAACTATTTTTCTTTTCTGGTGCATCATCTTCCTTATGCACACCTTCTTCCTCCCGCTCCATTTCCTCCAGCAATTCCCTGAACAGGGTTCCTGCAAAAAAGACTGCGGCACCGCCTAAAGCGTATGCCATACCATTTTTCCAATCATCCATGCTTATTACCGCCTTTCCTAACACTAAAGTCGTCCATAAGCTGATTGTACAACAAAACTGTCCTCAAAAGGTTGCCTGCCATGCTACCTTTTAAAAATTTTTCAACTATTTTAGTATCATTATCACACTATAATATATTCTACAAAGAAGCTGAAAATCCTGCTAAAATCAAAAAAAGACCTCGCAATACATTTTACGAAGTCTTAAAAGATACATGTATGAAGATAAATTAGTCCGTCATTGAGAAGTTTTGTTGCTGGTTAGAGGGGGCAAACCACGTTCATGAAGCTGTATGTTTACCTCATCTACATCATAAATTCCTTCCTCAATAAAGAACTTTACAACCAAGTCACGCGGCTGTGATGGTGAGAATGTATAACCAGCACGTTCCAGTAAATCCTCAGCCTCATCAGCAGTTAGTTTCATAGCCAACGCCAAAGCTAATGCCGTAGCCTTCGATGGCTGATAATCCTTGGTATTCTTGATTTTTGAAAAATGAGCTTTGGTTAGTCCTGCCTTGTGATACATATCAGAAGCCTTTATATGCTTTTTTCGCAGTAACTCTACAACCAGCTCAGAAAAGGTTTCCTTGAGAATATACCCAGGCATTATTATACTGGTAAAAGCAAATATTACCAAGACACCATCCCCCTTAGTTCGCTACTGTTTTCGTATACTGTGCCTTTCGTCAGATTTATATGTGCCAATACATGGCTATCATGTTTTTGGCATCAGAAATCAACTCCAGATAACTTACTAGATTACATAATACAACATATTCCATAGCACTGCAACCAACAGATACTAAACATACTATTTCAGTTTTAAATAGATACTATATACATATTAAAATAAAAATAATATATACCTAAAATATAAAATTCCTTAATATATCATTCATTTTAAATCTATAATTTTCTTTTCTTATATTATATTCTACTATATAGAAGGGAAGGTTATATTATGGCAACTAACAAAGTAGCACTACAGGTACGACTTGACGAAAAAGTTCATGCCAAGCTGAGAATTGTGGCGGAGGAAGAAGTGCGCTCACTCAATTCCCAGATTGAATACTTCGTCATCAAAGGTATTCAAAAATATGAGCAGGAAAACGGCCTGATAGAGCTGAAAAATTTCTAAAAACAGAGCTGAATTTTTTGGTACTGTTTTTCTATTGAGCCCCTCTCAGCACACCTGCATAGTAAGAACATTTTACATCACATGTAAGAACCCCTCAAAAACCATGTATTTCAAGGTTTCGAGGGGTTTTTGCATAACACTGAAATTACAAAATAAATAGTATCGCTGAGGCTCTTCCTTATCGTTATTTTCAAAAGTTGTAAAAAAGTTGTAAATACTATTCTTCCACATGCTGAAAGCCCGCCACACAAGGCTTTAAAGGGGCTGTGTTAATATGCTGCCGTGGCAAATAAAAAGCACTTTCTTCATTCTCTCTAACCCCTCACAAACCCTTGATTTAACATTATTATAGCTGAATTTGATTTGGCCTGAAGCCATCATTATATGTATTCATAAAGTATATCAAAGCACATAAGCCCATAATTCTTTTTATCGTGCTAAGCAATAAAAGAATGAGGGCAGACAAACTCCACCCTCATCCATGACAAAACACCGCTTATACACTATTTCTGCATAAACAATACACTAGCTATGCACCACTATTATTACGCCTTCATGCGCTCTTTGCAATCTTAATGCATACTTATACATTAATCTCAGCAGTCATCCCCAGCTCTTCCTTATGGACATCCAATACAGGCTGAACCACGTTCTTGATGAACTTTTCAACCTGAATAGGAGAACGGCCAACATACCTGGAAGGGTCCATTGTCTTCTGAAGCTCCTCCAAGGTAAGGTTAAACTCAGGATCAGCTGCAATAAGCTCCAGCAGATTATTGTCCTTACCCTGCTGTTTGACATTCTTGCCAGCTTCCATGGAAAGGGTACGAATCTTCTCATGAAGCTCCTGACGATTGCCGCCGTTCTTAACAGCATCCATCATGATATTCTCGGTAGCCATGAAAGGCAGCTCCGCCATCATGTGCTTAGTAATAACCTTGTCATAAACTACCAGACCGTCTACAACATTCAGGCACAAATCCAAAATGCCATCAATAGCCAGGAAGCCCTCCGGAATGGACAGGCGCTTGTTGGCAGAATCATCCAAAGTTCTCTCAAACCACTGGGTAGCAGAAGTAATGGCAGGATTCAAGGCATCAATCATCACATACCTGGACAGAGATGCGATACGCTCACTGCGCATTGGATTTCTCTTGTATGCCATTGCAGAAGAACCAATCTGATTCTTTTCAAACGGCTCCTCCACTTCCTTCAGGTGCTGAAGGAGGCGAATATCATTGGACAGCTTGTGGGCACTGGCGGCTATGCCTGCCAGGATATTGGCAACCCTGGTGTCAACCTTTCTGGAATAGGTCTGGCCGGAAACAGCATAGCACTCCTTGAAGCCCATCTTGGCCGCAATAGAAGGATCAATCTTGTCAATAGTTTCCTGATCACCATTAAAAAGCTCGAGGAAGCTCGCCTGTGTGCCGGTAGTCCCCTTGGAGCCTAACAGCTTCAGGCTGTTCATTACATACTCCAGATCCTCCAGATCCATAATGAACTCCTGCGCCCACAGGGTAGCACGCTTGCCTACAGTAGTAGGCTGGGCCGGCTGAAAATGAGTAAATGCCAAGGTAGGCAAATCCTTATATTTATCCGCAAACTTGGCAAGCTCGGCAATCACATTGACCAGTTTCTTCTGAACCAGCTGCAAAGCCTCCCGCATGATGATAATATCGGTGTTGTCACCAACATAGCAGGAAGTAGCACCAAGATGAATAATACCGGCTGCCTTCGGGCAGAGCTGTCCATAGGCATAAACATGGCTCATAACATCATGGCGAACCAGCTTCTCCCTGGCCTTTGCCACATCATAATTGATTTCGTTCACATGAGCCTTCATCTCGTCAATCTGCTCCTGGCAAATTACAGGCTTGCCATTTTCGGAAAGACCAAGCTCCATTTCTGTTTCAGCCAAAGCAATCCACAATTTTCTCCAGGTCGTAAACTTCTTGTCCTGAGAAAAAATATACTGCATTTCCTTGCTGGCATAACGCTCTGATAAAGGACTAGTGTACCTATCTGTACTCATAATCAACTTCCTTTTCCAATCATTTTAGTCAAGGCAAATCACCCTTCGACAATATTCTATCAAAGAAACATGCCTTTGTCCATTATAACATCATTATAAGCTCATCACCATAGTGAAGTTTTCTTATCACGCTCCGACAATTACCAAATGCTACCCTGGAATCTACTTGTGTGCATTCAACGTAGCCAATATCAAATCCTGTGATATTTCTTACGTTTCTAATATCATTACAGCTAAAAACAATACAAATTTATTGTACAAGCACTTTCTGGAAACTCCCACCAAATCATTTTATCATTTTCATTAGTTTATCACAATATCGGCAAAAACATCAA
>NZ_JBJDWZ010000063.1:4235-17197 GCF_051866355.1 Anaerovibrio sp.
ACCAAATCATTTTATCATTTTCATTAGTTTATCACAATATCGGCAAAAACATCAATTTTTATCTATTGGAACGATGTAATTTTTGCCGTCACAATAAATGGCATTCCGCACATACATTATAAAAAAGGCACGGCCTGCATGGCCGCGCCCATAAATGTACAACTCGATAGAAAATCGTTGCAAAATGCTAAATCATATCGCTATAGCATATACAACTGTGTCGACTGCTATTTCTTCGCTTTGAGATACTTGTCAATGGCAGCAGCCGCCTTCTTGCCTGCTCCCATGGCCAGTATAACAGTGGCCGCACCGGTGACAATATCACCACCGGCAAAAACGCCTTCCTTGGTGGTGGCACAGGTTTCCTCGTCCGCAATAATATTGCCCCGCTTGTTGGTGTCCATGCCCGGCGTAGTGGAAGCCACAATAGGGTTCGGGCCGTTGCCGATAGCCATAATAACGGTATCCACAGACAGCTCAAACTCAGAGCCTTCCACAGCCACAGGACGGCGGCGCCCGGAAGCATCAGGCTCCCCCAGCTCCATGCGGATGCACCTGAGCCCCTTTACCCAGCCGTTTTCATCACCGAGGATTTCTACAGGATTGTTCAGCAGCTTGAACTGAATCCCCTCTTCCTTGGCGTGATGCACTTCCTCGGCACGGGCAGGCAGCTCCGCCTCGGAACGACGGTACACGATGTACACATTCTCAGCACCCAGGCGCAGGGAGGTACGTGCCGCATCCATAGCCACGTTGCCGCCACCTACTACCGCCACGTTCTTGCCGATGGCAATCGGGGTAGCATGGTTCGGGAAATCGTAGGCTTTCATCAGATTGCAGCGGGTCAGGAATTCATTGGAAGAATACACGCCGTTGAGGTTTTCCCCCGGAATGTGCATAAAATGCGGCAGTCCGGCTCCTGTACCCACATACACGGCATCAAAGCCCATCTCCCCCAGCAGCTCGTCAACAGTGAAAAGGCGTCCTGCAATGGCGTTTACCTCGATGGTAACCCCCAGCTTCTGGAGATTTTCCACCTCGCGCTTCACGATTTTTTCCTTCGGCAGGCGAAACTCCGGGATGCCGTAGGACAGCACGCCGCCAGCTACATGCAGAGCCTCAAAAATCGTCACCTTATAGCCCAGCTTTGCCAGGTCACCGGCACAGGACAGGCCGGAAGGGCCAGCACCAATCACTGCCACCCTCTGAGCATCCTCCGCAAACTGGATTGGCTGGATTTCCTCATTCTTTGCCAGCTGATAGTCAGCCACAAAACGCTCCAAACGCCCGATAGCTACCGGCTCACCCTTGATGCCCATGACGCAGTGCTTCTCACACTGATTTTCCTGCGGGCAGACGCGTCCGCAGACTGCAGGCAGGGAGTTGGACTCCTTGACAATCTCGATGGCCTTGTCAAAGTCACGCTCCTTGATTTTGCCGATAAAGGCAGGAATATCCACCTGCACCGGGCAGCCCTCACGGCACTTCGGCACCTTGCAGCCAAGACAGCGGTTGGCCTCAGCCACAGCTGTTTCCTCATCATAGCCCAGGGCTACCTCCTGAAAATTGCGGGCACGAACCTGAGGGTCCTGCTCCGGCATCTTGTGCTTTTCCATTACTAATGCCATTTTCCTTACCTCCCCAGCCCGATATTGCAGATATGCTCTTTTGCCTGTGCTTCCTGCGGACGGAACATGCGGCTGCGGGCCATCAGGCTGTCAAAATCAACCAGATGTCCGTCAAACTCAGGGCCGTCCACGCAGGCAAATTTCATTTCGTCACCCACCTGCACGCGGCAGCCGCCGCACATGCCGGTACCGTCAACCATGACAGGGTTCAAGGAAACAATGGTCTTTATACCAAGAGGGCGGGTAGCCTCTGCCACGCTGCGCATCATGACGCCCGGGCCGATGGCAGTAACCTGGTCGATTTTCTCGCCCCTGTCCACCAGCTGCTGCAGGGCGGTGGTAACAAAGCCCTTTACGCCATAGGAACCGTCATCGGTGGCAATCAGCACCTCGTCGGAAATGGCGCGCATCTTATCCTCAAAAATCAGGATGTCCTTGGTCTTGGCTCCCAGAATGGAAATCACCTTGTTGCCTGCCTCGTGCATGGCGCGGGCAATAGGATAAACAGGTGCCACGCCGATGCCTCCGCCGATGCAGACAATAGTGCCCATATCGCCGCTGATTTCCGAAGGCTGACCCAGAGGCCCGACAAAATCAAGAATATACTCCCCCTCATTCTTGCCTGCCAAAAGCTGGGTAGAGGCTCCCACTACCTGAAAAATCAGGGTAATGGTGCCTGCCTCCCGGTCAAAATCCGCAATGGTCAGCGGAATGCGCTCCCCCTCTTCGTTGACGCGCAACACGATGAACTGCCCTGCCCTCGCCTTTTTCGCCACCCTCGGCGCCTCAATGTCATAATGAAAAATTCCGGGCGAAAGCTCCTGCTTCTTCAAAATCTTGAACATCTTCATACTCTCCTTTTACATAAAAGCGGCGGCTGAACTACTCCGGCTTGTTGCCGAGAATCCCCTCCAGATATGCCTGCAAATTCCCCTTAATCGGCATAAGATAGAGATTGTCGCCTGTAGTTTCGATGAAGCCCTTTACCTTTCTGCCAAAGTAAATGCTCCATTCCAGAGTTGGCTCAAAATCCTTTGGGAAAATAACATTGTTCTTCAATTCCCAATAGCTCTTGGAACGCTCAGAGGTAACCGGCGTAATACCCCAATACACGTTTTGCCCCTGCATCATGTCAGCATACATTTCCAGCATCCGCATATCAAAGAAAGGCTGGGTGAAAAATCCCACCGCACCTGCCTGCAGCTTGCGCTGGATGCGGTACAGCTCCTGACGCATGCTGCCGCGGTACTGGTCTATGCCGGCATACACCTTTACCTCCGGCATTTCCTGATGAAATTTCTGGATAACATCAGTCGTCACAGTAGGATAGAATTTATGGCTCATATCCTGCGGCGGATCCCCCTCGATGACCAGCACCTCCGTAATGCCGCTCTGCCGTAGCTCCGGCCGCATGGCAAGAGGCTGTGTCAAATCAACGTCAATGGCCCTGATATGGGGCATCACCGCCGGATAAAAATCCTGGGCAATGGCCGCCCCCTGCCAGCTGCGGGTTTCAAACCGCAGCAAATCAGGAATATTGATTAAATCCACCCCATGAATATTGTCCTTTATCATCTGCAAATCCTCGCGCAGTCCCTCAGGACTGCGCGGAACCAGCTCAACCGAAATCCTCCCCACTAAAACATCACATCCCCTAATAAATTTTTAGAACAGGCCTGTAATCTTGCCCTGCACATCAATATCCATGTTCTCAGCAGCCGGTTTCTTCGGCAGACCCGGCATGGTGAGAATATCGCCTGTCAGTGCCACGATAAACCCGGCACCGGCAGAAATCCGCAGTTCTTTGACAGTGATGCGGAAGCCCTCCGGGCGCCCCAGCCTGGTCGGATCATCCGACAGGGAATACTGGGTCTTTGCCATGCAGACAGGCATCTTGTCGAGGCCCAGCGCCTCAATCTCAGCCAGCTGCTTTTTGGCAGGGCCGGTGAAGTCCACGCCGTCAGCACCGTAAATCTCTTTAGCAACGGCCTCAATCTTCTCAGGAATGGACTGCTCCACCTCGTACATAAAGCGGAAATTGCTCGGCTTCTCCATGGCTTCCATAACCTTGTCAGCCAGCTCCAGGCCACCTTCGCCGCCCTTTGCCCATACCTCGGACAGAGCCACGGAAGCACCCATAGCCACACACTTTTCCTCCACGAAGTCCAGCTCTTCCTTGGTATCCGTCGGGAAGGCGTTGATAGCCACCACAGCAGGCAGGCCGAACTTCTGCACATTCTCAATGTGCTTGGTCAGGTTGGCAAGCCCCTTCTCCAATGCTTCCATATCAACCTTGCCCAGCTCCGTCTTCGGCAGACCGCCGTGCATCTTCAGAGCGCGGACGGTAGCCACGATAACCACCGCATCAGGGTGAATACCGGCAAAGCGGCATTTGATGTCCAGGAACTTCTCCGCACCCAGGTCAGCACCAAAGCCGGCCTCGGTTACCACCACGTCAGCAAACTTCAAGGCAAACTTGGTAGCCATGACGGAGTTACAGCCGTGGGCGATATTGGCAAACGGGCCGCCGTGGATAAGGGCAGGCGTGCCTTCCAGTGTCTGCACCAGATTTGGCTTGATGGCATCCTTAAAGAGCAGGGTCAGGGCACCTGTCACATTCAGCTCGTCAGCGCGGACGGCACGGCCGTCACGGGTATAGGCCACCACAATCTGTCCCAGGCGCTTCTTCATATCCTCCAGGTCAGAGGACAGGCAGAGAATGGCCATCATCTCGGAGGCCACGGTAATGTCAAAGCCGGTTTCCCGCGGCACGCCATGAGCCTTGCCACCCATGCCGATAACCACATGTCTGAGGGCGCGGTCATTCAGATCCAGCACACGCTTCCAGGCCACCCGGCGCACATCAATATCCAGCGCGTTGCCCTGCTGGATATGGTTATCAATCACTGCTGCCAGCAGGTTGTGGGCAGTGGTAATAGCGTGGAAATCACCGGTAAAATGCAGGTTGATGTCCTCCATGGGCACCACCTGGGCATAGCCGCCGCCAGCGGCACCGCCCTTCAATCCAAAGCATGGCCCCAGGGATGGCTCACGGAGAGCCACGGCCACCTTTTTGCCCTGCTTGTTCAGTGCATCAGCCAGGCCGACACTGGTAGTAGTCTTGCCCTCACCGGCAGGCGTCGGATTGATAGCGGTTACCAGTACCAGCTTACCATCCTTGTCATTCTTTACCTTGTTCCAGGCATCAAGGGAAATCTTGGCCTTGTACTTGCCGTACATTTCCAAATCGTCCTCGCAAATGTCGAGTTTTGCAGCAATCTCGCGGATATGCTGCATCTGAGCTTCCTGGGCGATTTCAACATCAGTTTTCATAAATACAATTCCCCCTAAATATACTAAACATAAATCTTATTTTATAACAGCAGTATGGCTTGCCCCAAACAATGCCATCTGCCCATTATCAGCATCAGCAGGCATTAAGAAGCACCGGTAACACCGGCAGGCTGATCAGAATCAGCAGGCGCCGGCGGTGTCGGTACGGCAAATTAATCTTCCAGCTGCAGACGTGCCGCCTCCACGGTATTCTGCATCAGCATGGCGATAGTCAGAAGTCCCACGCCGCCCGGCACAGGCGTAATGGCACCAGCAACCTCCTTGACAGCCTCAAAGTCCACATCCCCCACCAGCTTCTTCGGAGCGATACGGTTGATACCCACATCGATAACGGCCGCACCCGGTTTTACCATGTCGGCAGTGACAAAATTCGGCCTGCCCACGGCTGCCACCAGAATATCAGCCTGCCTTGTCACCTCGGCGAGATTTTTTGTTCTGGAATGGCAGATGGTCACCGTAGCGTTTTTGCCCAGCAGCAGATGCAGCATCGGCTTGCCCACTATGTTGCTCCTGCCGATGACCACCGCATTGGCACCCTCGATAGGAATACCGGCCAGCTCCAGCATCCGGAGACAGCCATGAGGCGTACACGGCACCAGCGCCTTCTGGCCTGTTACCAGCCTGCCCACATTCACCGGATGGAAGCCGTCCACATCCTTCAGCGGGCTGATTGCCTCCAGCACCTCTGACTCGTATGGCTGCAAGGCCTTCGGCAGCGGCAGCTGCACCAGAATGCCGTGAATCTTCTCGTCCTTGTTCAGCCGGTCGATTTCCGCCAGCAGTTCCTCACGGGTAGTAGTTTCAGGCATCTCAACTCCCTCGGAATAAAACCCAAGCTCCGTGCATGCCTTATGCTTGTTGCGGACATATACCTGAGAAGCAGGATTTTCGCCTACGATAATAACCGCCAAACCCGGAGTAATCCCATACTTTTCCTTCAGCTCGGCGGCCTTCTGCCCCGCTTCCTCACGCAGCTTCGCGGCAAAAACCTTGCCCTCTAATAATCTTGCAGTCATACAAAAAACGCTCCTTTCCACGGAGAAAAATATAAATTACAAAAGCACATCCAGCAGCGTACAGATAAAAATCGCCACTGACACGATGCCGTTGTGTACATAATAACGGCGTGTAAAAGCCCGAAAGCCCCTTACATCAATAATCCTGTGCTGATAGTACAGGGTTCCCCCTGCAATCCCCACACCTATATAGTAAAAATCCCCCAGTCCCAAAAGCTGTCCCAGATAAAAGAACACCGCCAGGGTCACCACATGGGTAAGCTTTGCCAGAAGCAGGGCCTTTTTCGCCCCCAAAAGAGTAGCCATGGAGTGAAGCCCATGCCGCTTATCAAACTCCTCATCCTGGGCGCCATACACCACATCAAAGCCGCCAATCCACAGCACCACTGCCAGAAACAGCACCACCATGGCATACTCCACCTCTCCTGTCACAGCCACCCAGGCACCGGCAGGAGCCATGGCCACCGCCACGCCGCAGATATAGTGGCACAGGCAGGTGAGCCGCTTCATATAAGGGTAGACGACAAAGGGCAGAGCCGCCACCGGCAAAAGCTTTATACAGACCGGATTCAGCTGCAGCACGGAAAAAATCAGCACAGCAAAGCAAATGGCCAGCAGGAGATAAACATCCCTGTGGGTAATCAGCCCTGCAACCATAGGCCTTTCATTAAATCTCGGCTGATCCTTGTCATACTTCAGGTCAATCATGTTGTCCAGTGCCAGTGCCGCACTGCGGGCCGCCACAATAGTCGTAGTCACCCACAGCACCGTCCACCAGTCAGCTGCCAGCCCGTGCAGCTTGTTTGCCAGAAGCACAGCCATATAGGCAAAGGGCAGGGAAAACACAATCTGGTAAAAAGCGATATTGCTGAGATGGGCATCTATTTTTTGCCAAAACGTCATATTGTTCACATCAATCTTCTCAAAAACCTCGTCCTCATCACGGTTCAATCTAGTCAAGGCCCAGCGCCTCCCATTTCCTGTCCACCATGGCCTTGACAGCCTCATCCATCACAATCTCGTCCGGCCATTCGCGGGTATGCCCTTCCTCCGGCCAGGTCTTGGTAGCATCTATGCCCACCTTGGTACCCCACTTCGCCATCGGCGAGGAATGATCCAGCACATCCAGCGGCCCCTCCATCATCACCAGGTCACGCTTGGCATCGATGTTGTTGAACACACGCCACCAGACTTCCTTCTCGTTCTGCACATCCACATGGGCATCCACCACGATAATCATCTTGATGAACATCATCTGCCCCATGCCCCACAGGGCATTCATGACCTTCTTGGCCTGCATCGGATAAGTTTTCTTGATGGAAACAAAAATGCAGTCATGGAACACACCCTCCAGCGGCATGTTGATATCCACAATCTCCGGAATGGCCTGCTGCAAAAGCGGCAGGAACAGCCTCTCCGTGGCCTTTGCCAGGAAGCAGTCCTCCATCGGCGGCTTGCCTACAATCGTGGCCGCATAAATCGGATTCTTTCTGTGGGTAATGCAGGTAATGTGGAAAACAGGATAATAATCCGCCAGCGAATAATACCCGGTATGGTCCCCAAAAGGCCCTTCCCAGCGGCGTTCATCCACATCCACATAGCCCTCCAGAATAATCTCCGCATCGGCAGGCACCTCCACATCAACAGTCTTGCACTTGACCATTTCCACGGACTTGTGGCGCAGGAAGCCTGCAAACACCATTTCATCTATATCACGGGGCAGGGGCGCCGTAGCCGCGTAGGTTACGACCGGATCAGTGCCGATGGCTACAGCCACCTCCATGCGCTGACCGCCCATGGCCTTGGTATCACGGCAGTTGTCAGCACCGTTCTTGTGAATGTGCCAGTGCATACCGGTGGTACAGCTATCGTATTTCTGCAGGCGGTACATGCCCACGTTGCGCTTGCCGGTTTTAGGATTCTTCGTAAAAACCAGCGGCAGGGTAATGAACCTGCCTCCGTCCTGGGGCCAGCACTTCAAAATCGGGAACTTGTCCAGGGACGGATTATCCTTGATCACGACCTCCTGACAAGGTGCCTTCTTGACATATTTAGGGAAATTAATGGCCTTCTTTGCCATAGGAATAATCGACAGCAAATCCGTCTTGTGGGACAGGGAAATATACGGCAGCTTCAGGATTTCCCTCATCTCGTCCGCCACATCATCCAGCTTTTCCACGCCGAAGGCGATAGCCATGCGCTCCATGCTGCCAAAGGCATTCATCAGCACCGGCATGTCATAGCCTTTGACATTCTCAAACAGCAGGGCAACATTCTTGTTCCCTTCCAGCTTGGAAACCCTGTCCGTAATCTCCGTAATCTCCAGCTCGCAGTCAACCTCTGCCTGTATTCTTTTCAGCAGGCCGCGACGTTCCAGCTCTGCTATATATTCCCGTAAATCTTTAAACGCCATCTATTTTCTTTCCCCCTATTATCTAAAAAATAAAACAGCATACCTATTCATTATAACTTTAACACGGAAAAAACTCAATAACAAAAATAGTCCTCCCACCTTGGAAGGACTATCACCGCTGATAAAAATTATAAAGTACGAATCAGAATTTACGGCCGCCCACAAAGCTGACCACCATGCGGTAGGATTCCCGGATTTCCTCCGGCATTTCCTCCGGCAGTACGGCTATGGCGCCATGCAGAAACTCCTCCACCTTTTTGCGGGTGAACTCTATGCCGTCACTGGCGCGGACAATCTCCAGCGCCCTCTGCACCATCTCCGGCGTCATGTTCCTGTCCGTCACGATACGGCGAAGCTCATCCCTGTCTGGACTGACCTCCAGCGCACGGATGGCCGGCAGGGTGACAATCCCCTGCAGGATATCATTTCCGGCAGGCTTGCCCAGTGTCTTATCGTCGCTGGTCAGATCCAGCAGATCATCGGTAAGCTGGAAGGCCATGCCCACATTGTAGCCGAAATCGTATAGTGCCTGAACCTGGCTCTCCGGCAGCTTCGCCACATCGCCGCCCAGCTGGCAGGCGATAGCAATAAAATTGGCAGTCTTCTTGGCGATGCGCTCAAAATACTCCTCCACATCGCAGGAGGCGTGATAAATTTCCTTGTTCTGAATGAGCTCCCCGGAGCTTAAATCGCAAATCAGCCGCGCCAGCTGCCTGTCCACCCGCTTGCTGTAGTTGTTCTCCGCCACCAGGGCAAATGCCTTGGCAAAAAGATAGTCGCCGGCCAGAATGGAAATCTGGTTGCCCCATTTGGCGTTGGCGGTAGCAGAGCCGCGGCGGGTGTCTGCACTGTCAATCACATCATCATGCACCAGTGACGCCATGTGCATCATTTCCAGCGCTACTCCCAGAGGCATTGCTTCCTGCAGGGAAAAGTTCTCCCCACAGCGCGCCGCCAAGAAATAAATCGCCGGTCTGAGGCGCTTGCCGCCCGAAGCCACCAGATGGGTGCCAATCTCCGTAATAATCTTTTCCGGCGCGCTGACAGCCTCCTGCAAGGCAACCTCCAGCTCAGCCAGATCACTTTTAATCAAATCAAACATCTTGTTTGCCAACACATATCACCTGCAAATATAAATCCTCGCGTTATTAAAACGCGACATACCAATTCTACTACAGTTTGCATATTTTCGCAAATTATTCTTGAAATCCCAAAAATCCTAGTCAAATTTCCCACAGATGTGTTAAACTATAGGAGGAAAATTATGTATAAATTTATCTTAATGATACACAAGGGGATAGGATTATGTTACAAAGGCTTTTTTCAAATTTCAATCTTACCAAAAAGCTGACCATCAGTTTTTTGCTGCTGGCACTGGTTCCTGTTGTCATCGTCACTGCTCTGTCCATGAACACCATGTACGGCGAGCGCATGGAGCAGATCGACCAGCACAACATCTATTTGTCCCGCCTGAAGGCAGGGGATATGGCTGAAACCTTCATGAATCAGGCCAATTTCATGGAAGCTCTCAGCGAAACAGAGGCCATCCGCAGCATGGACAAGGATCGCATGGAACGGCTTCTGCAGGTGGCCAAAAAGGATTCGCCTACCGTGTCCAGCCTGTTTGTCTGTGACACAACCGGCCAGCAGGTTGCCAGGGATTCCGGCAACTACGTGAACGTGGCCGACCGTGACTACATCAAGGCAGTTCTCCAGCAGGGCAAGCCATACGCCTTCAGCGATGCCACCATCTCCAAGGCCACCGGCAAGGTGATGATCATCGCCGCCGTGCCTGTCAAGGACGAGAATGGCACCATCATCGGTGCCATAGCCTCCACCTTCAACATGGACACCCTGCAGACACTGCTCAACGAGAACACCAACATGCTCAATGACCGCAAGGAAGTCATCTACCTGACCGATTCCAAGGGCAATGTCATGATTCACCCTGAGCAGAAATTCGTTGAGACCATCACCAACTGGGCTTCCATGACGCCTGTCCAGTCTGCAGCATCCGGCAAGGCTACCGCCATGGAATACATAAATGGCGACGGCACGGACTGCCTGGCCGCCTCCGCACCAGTTGGCAGCATGGGCTGGAGCCTGGTTGTGGAGAATGACCGGGCCGAGGTAATGAGCGTGCTCTATACCGCTATCATGCAGGTAGCTGTCGTCGTACTCATACTGCTCATCGGCGTGCTGGTATTTGCCAGGCTGCTGGCCGGTTCCTTTGCCCGCCCTATGAAGGAAATGGAAGAAAAGACGGAGCTGATGGCTGACGGCGACCTTACCGTACACCTTGATGTGCGCTCCAATGATGAAATCGGCCATGCAGCTGCGGCCTTCAACAGGATGGCAAGGCAGATGAACGATGTCATGGGCAAGATTGCCGTTGCCGCCCAGCAGGTGGCCAGCGGCTCCAAGAACATCTCCGATGCCGGCAACATGCTGGCCAAGGGCGCTTCCACCCAGGCTTCCTCCGTGGAGGAGCTCTCCGCTTCCATTGCTGAAATCACGGCTCAGACCACCGGCAACGCGGAAAACGCCACTCACGCCAACGAGCTGACCAAGGAGGCAGATGCCAAGGCACAGGCAGGCAACAAGCGCATGGAGGAAATGCTGCAGGCCATGGCCGACATCAACGAGTCCTCTGCCAACATAGCCAAGATTATCAAGGTAATTGACGAAATTGCCTTCCAGACCAATATTCTCGCCCTCAATGCCGCTGTGGAGGCCGCCCGGGCAGGCCAGCACGGCAAGGGCTTTGCCGTTGTTGCCGAAGAGGTGCGCAATCTGGCGGCCCGCTCCGCCAAGGCGGCCAAGGAAACCACCGATATCATTGAAAAATCCATTGACACCGTCAATGCCGGTACGGAGCTGGCCCGCGGCACTGCCGAGGCTTTGAAGAGCATTCAGGAAAGCATCGACCGCATCACCGGCCTGGTGGGAGGTATTGCCGACGCATCCCAGAAGCAGAGCTCGGCTCTGCAGATGCTGAATCAGGGCGTACTGCAGGTATCCAACGTGGTGCAGAACAACTCCTCCACCGCCGAGGAATCTGCCGCAGCCTCCGTACAGCTCAGCGCACAGGCGGATCTTCTGCAGGAAGCTGTACGCAGGTTCAGGATTTAAGATATTCAGTGCTGTTTCAGCGGCAATACTGCTTTCAGGGCATGTATTGCCGCTTTGTTCATTGTGGATTGCCCAGGAAATTGCACATTACAGAATTGCAGGTGATAAAATGAATATCCGCGATGATTTTCTGCTTTATGACAATAAGGACATCAACCAGAATGTCCTGCTCTCCGCCAAGAGCAAAAGGCGCATGAAAAAAGCAAAATCAGATAATACCCTGAAATCCTACTCTTCCGACTGGAATGACTTTACAGACTGGTGCGAAGCAAACGAGCTGTGCCCCCTGCCCTGCAAGCCGGAAGACATCGTAAACTATATCAATGATTTAGCTGACCATGCCAAAGCAAATACCGTTTCCCGGCGGGTGACTGCCATTTCTGAAAACCACATCGCCGCCGGCTATCAGGAAAGCAACCCTGCCAAGCACGTCATGGTGCATAACGCCATGCGGGCCATCCGCAGGGAAAAGGGCACCTTCCAGCACGGCAAGTCACCTATCCTCATGGAAACCCTGCCCCTTCTGGCGGATATGCTGACGGGAACGGATCTGGTGACGCTCCGGGACAGGGCCCTGCTGTTTCTAGGCTTTGCCGGGGCATTCCGCCGCTCGGAGCTGGTAGCCGTACAGCTTGAGAATTTGACCTTCACCACCCAGGGGCTTGTGGTGTTCATCCCCCAGTCCAAGGGCGACCAGATGGGAAGCGGCAGTCAGATTGCCATTCCCTACGCACCGGACAGGGATGTGTGCGCCGTAAGGGCCGTAAGGGCGTGGATAGATGCCGCCGGCCTCACCACCGGCCCTCTGTTCCGCGGCTTCAAGCGCAATCGCCAGCCCCGGGAAACACAGCTTAACGACAAGGCGGTGGCCACCATTGTCAAGCATTACATGGCGCGCCTGGGGCTGAACCCTGACGATTTTGCAGGCCACAGCCTGCGCCGCGGCTTTGCCACCAGTGCCGCCCAGCACGATCTGGACACCCTGTCCATCATGCGGCAGACCCGGCACAAATCCGAAAAAATGGTGCACCGCTACATTGAGCAGGGCAATCTTTTCAAGGAAAATGCTCTCAACAAGATGTACGGGAAATAAATCTGCAGTCAAAACCTGAAAATCTGAAAGGAAGGTTATATGAAAAATAAGCTCATAATCCTCTTTGGCGTCCTTTTGATACTGTTCGGCGGCTTTGGCTATGGCTATACCTACATGTTTGACCACCGCGGGGCCGACAATCTTTCTGCCTACTGCGATATTGACTTCAAATCCGACGTGGATGAGAAGGGTATCGTTTCCACCGCCAACCTCACCATACTGGATTACCGCTTTGACGGCAGCAAGCTGAAACCGGCCCTGCTCCTGATTTGTGATGATGATATTTTCGACATGCAGGCCAGCATCCGGCAGACGCCGCCCAGCTA
>NZ_JBJDWZ010000064.1:0-16018 GCF_051866355.1 Anaerovibrio sp.
CTCGTCGGGCTCATAACCCGAAGGTCAGAGGTTCGAGTCCTCTTCCCGCAACCAAACAGCGTCTGCTGTTTGTAGCTGTGCAAACATGCTGATATAGCTCAGTAGGTAGAGCGCATCCTTGGTAAGGATGAGGTCACCAGTTCAACTCTGGTTATCAGCTCCATTATATGGCTGCGTAGCTCAGCTGGCTAGAGCATTCGGTTCATACCCGGAGTGTCAGGAGTTCAAGTCTCTTCGCAGCCACCATCTGATGATTTTGCCCCGGTAGCAGGCCGGGGCTTTTTTGTGCGCAAAAATGGCCGTATACTGCATGATTGCGGGGATTGCCGCGGCATTATATCATCTGCTGGTGGCAGGATATATCCTGAGCATTTGATTTTAAACAAATTTTTGTTTTGCTATTGGCGTAATGGTGATTTTGGTGTAAAATAATATGAAACTGAATTTTTATTTTAGGAGAGTTGTGCAATGAAGTCTGATGTTGTTAAGAAGGGCGCGACCAGGTGCGCCCATCGTTCTTTGTTTAATGCTATGGGCTTTGGGCCGGAGGATTTGAAGAAGCCTTTAATCGGTATCTGCAATTCCTTCAACGAGGTTATTCCGGGGCATATCCACCTGCGTGAGATAACTGAGGCCGCCAAGCTGGGGGTGGCGGCGGCCGGCGGTACGCCGATGGAGTTCCCGGCTATCGGCGTGTGCGACGGTATTGCCATGGGGCATACCGGCATGAAGTTTTCCCTGGCCAGCCGTGAGCTGATTGCTGACTCCATTGAGGCCGTGGCCACTGCTACCGGTTTTGATGGCCTGGTGCTGATTCCTAACTGCGACAAGGTTGTGCCCGGCATGCTGATGGCTGCTGCCCGCCTGAACATTCCTTGCGTGGTTGTCAGCGGCGGCCCTATGCTGCCTGGCCGTTACAATGGCCGCGACATCAGCGTAAGCCAGTCCTTCGAGGCCGCCGGTGAGTTTGCCGCCGGCAAGATTTCCGAGGCTGACATGACTGCCATCGAGGCCGCCGCCTGCCCTGGCTGCGGTTCCTGCGCAGGCCTCTTTACTGCCAACACCATGAACTGCCTGACGGAAGCCCTCGGCATGGGACTGCCGGGCAACGGCACGATTCCTGCCGCCTATACCGGTGCCCGCCGCCAGCTGGCCAAGCGCGCCGGACAGGTTATCATGAACCTGATTGAGAAGGACATCAGGCCGCGGGATATCCTGACCGAGAAGGCTTTTGAGAATGCCATTACCGTGGATATGGGCATCGGCGGTTCCACCAATACGGTTCTTCACCTGACTGCTATTGCCCATGAGGCAGGTATCGAGCTGCCGGCTGCCAAGTTTGATGAAATCAGCCGCCGCACGCCGTATATTGCCAAGCTCAGCCCGGCAGGCGCCCATCACATGATTGACCTGAACGAAGCAGGCGGCATCAACGCCGTCATGAAGGAGCTGTCCAAGAAGGGCGTTATCCACACCGATGCCATGACCGTCGTGGGCACTGTGGAGGAAAAGATTGCCGATGCCAGGACGCTTCGCCCTGATGTTATCAGGACTGTGGAGGAGCCTTACCGCAAGGAGGGCGGCCTTGCCATCCTGTCCGGCAATCTCTGCCCTGAGAATGCCGTAGTCAAGGCTTCCGCCGTGGCAGAGGATATGCTGGTTTACTCCGGCAAGGCAAAGTGTTTCAGCTCCGAGGAATCTGCTGTCAACGCCATCATGGACGGCCAGATTGTGGAGGGTGATGTGGTGGTTATCCGCTACGAGGGCCCGAAGGGCGGCCCTGGCATGCAGGAAATGCTGAACCCTACCGCCGTTATTTCCGGCCGCGGCCTGAAGGTGGGCCTGATTACGGACGGCCGTTTCTCCGGTGCCAGCCGTGGCGCCTGCATCGGCCATGTTTCCCCTGAGGCGATGGCAGGAGGCCCTATTGCCCTGATTGAGGACGGGGACATCATCGATATTGATATTCCGAACCGCAAGCTGGAGCTGCGTGTCAGCGATGAGGAGCTGGCAAGGCGCAGGGCTGCCTGGGTGAAGCCTGAGCCGAAGATTAAGACCGGCTATCTGTCCCGCTATGCCAAGCTGACTACCTCCGCTTCCAAGGGTGCGGTAGTTACTGCTGACTGCGATTGACAGGCGGCAGGTGACAGGAATGCACATTGTATTGATTGAGCCGGAAATTCCCGGCAACACCGGCAATATTGCCCGCCTGTGCGCCGCCACGGGTATAGAACTGCATCTGGTGAAGCCCCTGGGATTTTCCATTGATGACAAGCATTTGAAGCGTGCGGGGCTGGACTACTGGCATCTGGTGAAGGTGCATGTCCATGAGAGCTTTGCCGAGGTAAAGGCAATGTATCCGGGGCACTGCTTTCATTACTGCTCCACCAAGGCGCCCAGGGCTCACTCCGAGGCGCAGTTTGGCAGGGAGGACATGCTGGTTTTTGGCAAGGAGACTGCCGGCATACCGGAGGATATCCTGAAAGCCAACTGGGAGAGCTGTATCCGCATCCCCATGATTGAGGGAGCCCGTTCCCTCAACCTGTCCAATGCTGTGGCGGTTGTGGCCTATGAGGCCATGCGCCAGCTTGATTATGTGAATCTGCTGCAGACGGGGCCGGGGACCAGAAGCTGAAAGAAGGCTGTTTTTGAGCATCCGGCTGTGTTAGTTGTGTTTTTGATATATTTAGGCGATATTCGATATTTAGGAGGAAAATATTTTGAGTAAAGTATTTGTTACCGGTCATAAAAATCCTGATACTGATTCTATCTGCTCCGCGCTGGGCTATGCCGCCCTGAAGCGCGGCCTGGGCGTGGATGCTGTGGCAATCCGCGTGGGCGAGGTGAACAAGGAAACCCAGTACGCCCTTAATTATTTCAAGGTTGAGGCCCCGGAGCTGGTGCAGTCCGTAGAGGAAAAGCAGCCGGTTATTCTGGTGGACCACAATGAGGTAGGACAGGCAGTGGACGGTCTGGCCGCTGCTGACCTGCAGGGGATTATCGACCATCACCGTCTGGGCGGCATCAATACCGCCAACCCGATTTTCGTGCATATTGAGCCTGTTGGCTGTACCGCAACCATCGTTGCCAAGATGTTTGACCGCTGGGAAGTGGAGCTGACAAAGGAGATTGCAGGCCTCTTGCTGTCCGCTATCATTTCCGATACTGTTCTCTTCAAGTCCCCGACCTGCACCCAGCAGGACAAGGATGCGGCTGAAAAGCTGGCCGGTATTGCCGGGGTGGATTTGAAGGAATACGGCATGGCTATGCTGAAGGCCGGTGCTGATCTGGGTGACCTGACGCCTGCCCAGATTGCCAGAACTGATTCCAAGCCGTTCTCCTTTGGCAGTTACAAGGCTATCGTCAGCCAGATTTCCGTGATGGATACTGCTGACATTCTGGCCAAGAAGGCAGAGCTGACCGCGGCCATGAAGGAGCTTTGCCAGGCAGAGGGCTATGACCTGGCCCTGCTGATGGTTACTGATATCATGGAGGAGTCCACGGAGCTGGTATTTGTGGGCGAGCCAAAACAGCTGATTGCTGACGCCTTTGGCAAGGATGCATCCGGAGATTCCATCTATCTGCCGGGGGTTATGTCCCGCAAGAAGCAGATTGTTCCTCAGCTGACCGAGGCTGCAGCGAAGCTGTAATTCTTTACTGCCTGCATCTATACTGTATGAACATGGTGGCATAAGACAGTACCTCTTATGGTACATGTCTGTGCCGCCTTTTTTTCGCAGTGGCGGCGCAGAGGCGGTAGATTTTGTATTTTGACGGCATTAGGAGGAGAAACGGCTTGGATATTTTTAGCGGCTTAAATGATGACCAGAGGGAGGCAGTGGCATGTCTGGAAGGCCCTCTTTTGATTATGGCAGGGGCCGGTTCCGGCAAGACCAGGGTGCTTACCCACAGGATTGCCAATCTGCTGGAGCATGGAGTTGCCCCTTATAGTATTCTGGCAATAACCTTTACCAACAAGGCGGCCGCCGAGATGCGGGAGCGTGTGGAGAATATGATTGGCCCTTATGCCAGGGAAATCTGGCTCAGCACCTTTCATTCCTTCTGCGCCCGTTTTTTGCGCCGCGAGATTGAGGCCACCGGCATGTACAAGAGCAATTTTGTCATCTATGATTCCGGTGATTCCCAGACTGCGGTCAAGAAGGTTATCAAGGAGCTGAACCTTGACGAGAAGCAGTACAATCCGGGCGGCATCCGCAATGCTATTTCCAATGCCAAGAACCAGATGCTGGGGCCGCTGGCCTTTGAGGCGCAGGCGGCGGATTTTTATCAGAAAAAGGTGGCAGAGGTCTACAAAAAATATCAGGCCATGCTCCGGGAGAACAATGCCCTTGATTTTGATGACCTGCTGCTGGTAACGGTGTCCCTGCTGTCGGAAAACGAGGAAATCAGAAGCCGCTATCAGAGGCGGTTCAGGTATATTCTGGTGGATGAGTATCAGGATACCAACGGAGCCCAGTATCAGCTGACTACCCTGCTGGCCGGGGGCTACCGCAATCTCTGCGTGGTGGGCGATGCAGACCAGTCCATCTACGGCTGGCGCGGCGCTGACATCAGCAATATCCTCAATTTTGAGAAGGATTACCCTGATGCCCGTACCATCATGCTGGAGCAGAATTACCGCTCCACCAAGAATATTCTGGCGGCGGCCAACGCGGTGATTGAGAACAACCCGCACCGCAAGAAAAAGCGCCTGTGGACGGACAATGCCCAGGGGGATAAGATTACCACTTATCTGGCCTCGGATGAGCGTGATGAAGCGCGCTTTATCACGGACACCATCAGCAAACAGCATGATATATACAAGGCCCCTTATGGCGATATGGCGATTCTGTACCGCACCAATGCCCAGTCCCGCGTGCTGGAGGATGCCCTCATGCGGGTGGGACTGCCTTATACCATGGTGGGCGGCCTGAAATTCTACGACCGCATGGAAATCAAGGATATCGTGGCGTATCTCAGGGTTATGTTCAATCCGCTGGATACCATCAGCCTGATGCGCATCATCAATGTGCCGAAGCGGGGCATCGGTGCGGCCTCGGTGGATAAGCTGATGGTGTACGCGGTGGAGAATAACCTGAGCCTTTTTGAAGTGATTGCCAATGAGGAGCTTTTGTCTGCCGTGCCGGGGCTGACCGCCAGAAGCCGCAACCCGCTGAAGCAGTTTGCCCTGCTGCTGCTGGAGCTGATGGAGCGCATGGATAAGCTGGCCGTGTCCGACCTGATAGATGAAGTGATGGAAAGGACAGGCTATCTGGAAGCCCTGAAAAATGACAAGGCGGAGAAGAAAATCGAGAACGAGTCCCGCATCGAAAACCTGCGGGAATTTGTGGGCGTAGCGAAGGATTTTGAGAAGGAAGAGGAGGAAGAGCCGAATCTTGAGAATTTCCTGAGCAAAATGGCCCTGCTTTCCGATATTGATGATTCGGAGCTGGAAGAAGAGCGCGTTACCCTGATGACCCTGCATGCGGCCAAGGGCCTGGAATTTCCGGTGGTGTTCATGGCAGGCATGGAGGAGGGGATGTTCCCCCATGCCCGTACCCTGATGGAGCCGGAGGAAATGGAGGAGGAGCGGCGTACCTGCTATGTGGGCATAACCCGCGCCCAGAGGAAGCTGTACATGACCTACGCAGGCATGCGCACCATCTATGGCCGTACCAATGTCTATGAACCATCACGCTTTTTGGAGGAAATTCCCGGTGAGCTGAAAGAGGAGCTGGCCTTCCGCCGCAGGAGATTTGAGGATAATGGCGGCTTTGAGGGATACAATGATTATGAGGGCGGCGGCTTTGGCGGCAGGAGGTTCGGCGGCAGTTTCGGCTACGGCGGTTACAGCCGCAGTGCCGGGGGATTTACCGCAAAAAATTCGCCCAATGCAGGCACGGTAGAAAGGCGGGGAGCTTCCGGTGACGGCAGTTTTGCACCGCATTTTTCCAGCGGCATCAGCCGCCCGGCGGCCGGCAAGGGACAGCCTATGTCAGGGCTGGAGGCATTGTCCGCGGTGCGCAGTGTCAATCCTGCCATTGCCAGGGGGATGCAGATGGGCGCCAAATCCCTGACGCGCCCTGATATGAGCATTCAGTGGAAAAATGGTGACAAGGCTTCCCACAGCAAATGGGGAACCGGTACAGTTGTAGGCGTTTCCGGCTCCGGCGAGGAAACGGAGCTGCAGATTAATTTTCCGGGCATCGGGCTGAAAAAGCTGATGCAGAAATACGCGCCATTGAAGAAGGTGTAAGGGTATGGACAGAAAAAGCGCGGAATTGAATAAAGGCGGCGCAGGCGGCATGGATGCGTATCGCGAGGATATGGGCAGTATGGACATCGGCGCGGTCAAGAAGGAACTGAACAGGCTGAGAAAGGAAATCCGCCATCATAACAAGTGCTATTATGACAATGACAATCCTGAAATCAGCGATTATGAGTATGATATGCTGATGCAGAGATTGAAGGCGCTGGAGGGGGAGTATCCGGAGCTGATTACCCGGAATTCCCCTACCCAGCTGGTAGGCGGCACGGCGCGGCGCGAAGCAGGGGTGCTGGTTCAGCACGATGTGCCGATGCTCTCCCTGCAGGATGTCTTTTCCAAGGCGGAGGTGGCGGAATTTGTGAATTCCGCTATTGAGGTGCTGGAAGCGCCGGAGTTTGTGGTGGAGGAAAAAATCGACGGGCTTTCCCTGGCACTGCGCTATCGTGACGGCGTACTTTCTCAGGCAGTTACCCGCGGCGACGGCGTTACACAGGGGGAGGATGTGACGGAAAATGCCCGCGTCATCAAGGATATCAGGCAGAAGCTGAAAGACAGCCTGCCTTATTTCGAGGTGCGGGGCGAGGTGTACATGAGCCGGGAGGCCTTTGCCCGCGTCAACGACCGTCAGGAGCTTTTGGGCTTGAAAGCCTTTGCCAATCCAAGAAACTGCGCGGCAGGCACCCTGCGCCAGCTGGACAGCCGCATTACCAAGGAAAGACAGCTGTCCATGTTTGTATTTAACCTGCAGGCGGCAGAGGGCAGGGAGTTTGCCAGCCACACGGAAGCATACGAATTTATGAAAAAGCAGGGCATGAAGGTTATTCATGATTACAGGGTTTGCCACACCGCCGAGGAAGTCATGGCGGCGATTGATGCCATCGGAGCGTCCCGCGGCAATCTGCCCTACGATATTGACGGCGCCGTGGTAAAGCTTAACAGCTTTGCCCAGCGGGAACAGCTGGGGCAGACCTCCAAGGTGCCAAAGTGGGCGGTGGCCTACAAATATCCGCCGGAGGAAAAAGAAACCCGGCTCTTGAATATTGAGCTTTCCGTAGGGCGCACCGGGCGCATCACCCCTACGGCTGTCTTTGAGCCGGTACAGCTTTGCGGCACGCGGGTGGAGAGGGCGACCCTGCACAATCAGGATTTTATCGACGAGCTGGATATACGGATTGGCGATACCATCCGCGTGTTCAAATCCGGTGAAATCATTCCCAAGGTGCGTTCCGTGTGCCATGAGCGGCGGCCTGACGGCGCTGTGCCCTTCCTCATCGGAGATACCTGCCCTGTATGCGGCCACAGGGCGGTCAGGGAGGAAAATACGGCTGATATCAGGTGCACCAATCCCTCCTGCCCGGCCCAGCTGGAGAACCATATTATCAACTTTGCCGGCAGGGACGCCATGGATATCAAGGGCATGGGGGAGCAGAATATTCATGCCCTGATTGAAGCGGGGCTGATAAAGGATATTGCGGATGTTTTCGTGCTGGACAGGCATCGTGATGAGATGATTGCCTCCGGGCTTATCGGCAAGGAAAAAAATACGGACAAGGTGCTGGAGGCCATCGAAAAGGCCAAGGGCAACGAGCCTCAGCGGCTGGTGGCAGGCTTTGGCATTTCCGGCATCGGCAAGGCGGCCGCCCGTGAGCTGATGCTGCACTTCGGGTCGGTGGAAAAGCTGGCCCGGGCCGACATAGAGGCGGTCAGGGCTGTCAATGACATTGGCGAAATCAGCAGCAGGGCGATTTACGAATATTTCCGCGATCCGGTGAACGTGGACATCATCAGCCGCCTTAGGGCTGCCGGTGTCAACATGGAGCTGAAAGACAGCGGCATAGTGGATGAAAAGCTGGCCGGCAAGACCGTGGTGGTGACCGGTACCCTGCCAACCCTCAGCCGCAATGAGGCAAAGGCGCTGATTGAAGCCCACGGTGGCAAGGCGGCAGGCTCTGTATCCGGAAAAACGGATTATGTGCTGGCCGGTGAGGCCGCCGGAAGCAAGCTGGCAAAGGCGCAGGAGCTGGGCATAACCATCATGGATGAGGCGGAGTTTTTGGCCATGCTGAAATAGGCACTAGAAAAACTGGTTAAAATTTTTATACAAAAGTGTTGACAAGCAGGACAAAAAGGTGTAATATACAAAACGTCGAAGGGAGCAGGGCTCCCGAAAGTGAATAGCTTTAAACCATAGAATGGGAAATAGTAACTGATTTTACTTATCTTCAGCGAGCCGGTGCCGCGTCAGCGGGTTGGTGTGATGACCGGTGTTAAGCCTTCAGCGAATGGTCCCAGGAGGGTTCACCGAAATCCGGTGCACATCGGAGAGTAGGCTGGAACGGATGCCCCCGTTACAGGGCTGAGATATCGGAAGCGGCTGATGCTTGTCAGGATGTTTCCCGTATCAAGAGGATATCGTATCGAGTGGCACGGCATTTCGTCTCGTTAGGGATGAAATGCCGTTTTTGTTTGTTGCTGTCGGCCGTCCCGGCAGGCACAGCCATGGGATAGGATATCGAAATTGGGTGGCACCGCGAAACCATTTCGCCCCATGTATAATCCACGAAGCCAGATGTAGCGAGGGATTGTACCTGGAGCGAAATGGTTTTTTATTTTGATTTACGGAATGAAGAAAGGATGTAGTTATCATGTTGAAGCAGTACATTACCAAGATTATGAACAATGAGAATCTTACCCAGGAGGAGGCAGGGAGGGCCATGGATATCATCCTGACCGGCGAGGCCAATGAGAGCCAGATTGCCAGCTTCCTGTCAGTGCTGAAGATGAAGGGCGAGGTAGTGGATGAGATTGCCGGTTTTGCCAGAACGCTGATAGCCCATGCCTCCCATGTGCCGCATCAGAAGCCGGTAATGTGCAACTGCGGCACCGGCGGCGATACCAAGAACACCTTTAACATCTCCACCACGGCGGCCTTCGTGCTGGCGGCCGGCGGCGTATCCGTAGCCAAGCATGGCAATCGTGGCGTGTCCAGTGCCAGCGGCAGTTCGGACGTGCTCAGCGAGCTGGGCGTCAAGTACAACCTGACGCCGGAGGATGCAGGCAAAATCATCGACAATATCGGCATTGCCTTCCTCTTTGCCCCGGCCTTCAATCAGGCCATGAAATATGTGGCCAAGACCAGAAAGGAGCTGGGCTTCCGCACGGTGTTCAACCTCCTGGGCCCGATTATCAATCCGGCAGGCCTTGACTATCAGATGGTGGGCATCTACGATGCGGAGCTGACGGAGCTGATTGCCGGGGTGCTGAAAGAAGTCGGCGTAAAGCATGCCATGGTAATTGCTTCCGGTGACGGCATGGATGAGATTTCCACCAACACCAAGACCAAGGTCAGCGAGATTAAGGACGGCGAAATCACAACCTACGAAATCAATCCTGCTGATTACGGCTTCAAGCCTGGGACGCTGGCCGATTATGCCGGTGGCACGCCGAGCGAAAACGCAGAGATTACCTTGAAGATTCTCCGGGGCGAGGAAAAGGGAAGCAAGCGCGACATCGTGGTGATGAATGCAGGCGCTGCTCTCTACGCCGGTGACAAGGCATCCTCCATCGCCGAGGGCATCAAGATGGCAAATGAGCTGATTGATTCCGGTGCGGCACTGAAGAAGCTGCAGGAGCTGATTGAGGAAAGCCAGAAGCTGAGTGCCTGAGAGGCGGAACTGTGAGAATGGTGGTGAGGTCGTTATGATGATGAATGACACCGGCGTGAAGGTCAAGGTATGCGGCATCAGGGACATGCGGTCAGCGCTGGCGGCTGCGGAGGGTGCGGATTTTCTGGGGTTTATCATGTGCAGCAGGTTCTGGCGCTACGTAGAGCCTGACCTGGTGCGGGAAATCTGCCAGATGGTTCCCCGGAGCCGCAAGGTGGGGGTTTTTGTGGATCAGCCGCTGGATGAGGTAAGCCGTCTGGCTGACTACTGCGGTCTGGATTTTGTACAGCTCCACGGACACGAAACAGAGGAATACGCCGGACGCCTGCAGGCCGGAGGCTACAGCATCATCAAGGCCTTCCGCTATGGTGAGGATTTTTCGCCGGAAAGGGCGGACCGCTATCCGGCGGACCTGATTCTGATAGACAGCTACAGCAAAAATACAGAAGGCGGCAGCGGCATCAGCTTTGCCTGGCAGAGCGCCGCCGCAGAAATAAAAAAGGTAAAGAAACCGTACATTATTGCAGGCGGCATCGGGATAGAAAATGTCAGGGAGGCAATGGATATCTTCCAGCCCTATGGCATAGATGCCTCCAGCTCCATGGAAATAGACAGAAAAAAATCTCCCCGGCTGATAAGGGAGTTTTTGAAAGAGGCAGGTAAGCTATGAGAGATATATTGGCAGAAATCGTAGAAAAGAAAAAGGAAACGGTGGCGGCGGCGAAGAAGGCCCTGCCGCTGTACGAGGTAAAGCGGCGGGCAGAGGAGCAGGCAGGAACCTTCGCCATGTCCCACCGCTTCCGCCAGAGCAGATGGAACCTCATAGCCGAGTGCAAGCTGCAGTCCCCCTCCAAGGGAAATTTCGGGCACAATCACACGGTGGCGGAGCTGGCGAAGATTTATGAGCAGGCAGGCGCTTCCATGCTGTCCGTGCATACGGATGAGCATTTTCTGGGCAAGAATGAGGATGTGACCATGGTCAAGAGCCTTGTGGACATCCCGGTGCTGAGAAAGGAATTCATCATTGATGAGTATCAGATTTACGAGGCGAGAATGCTGGGGGCGGATGCAGTGCTGCTGATTGCCCGCATCCTTACCGGTCAGCAGCTAAAGGATTATCTGTATCTGGCCTGGAGCCTGGGCATGGATGCGCTGATAGAGGTGCATGACGAGGAAGACATGGCCAAGGCGCTGGCAACGCCGGCCCAGTTCATCGGCATCAATAACCGCAATCTGAAATATTTCAGGACGACCATCCAGAACACCCTTGACCTGCTGCCGCTGGCGGACAGGAACAGGACGCTGATAAGTGAAAGCGGCATCCATACGGTGGAGGAAGCAAGGCTGCTGCACGATGCAGGGCTTGACGGCATTCTGGTGGGCGAGGGATTGTCCACGGCCCCTGATGTGTACGGGCAGACGGAGAATTTCGCCAGCATGCAGTGAGAGGCTATGCGGGCGGCATACAGTATAAAGATGTTTCATACAGATAGATGATGATTACAGGAGGAAATGGATAATGGCTAGTAAAGGTAGATTTGGCAAGTATGGCGGACAGTATGTGCCTGAGATTGTTATGCCGGTGTTGAACCAGCTGGAAGAGGCATACAACAAATACAAGGAGGACCCTGATTTTCTGGCGGAGCTGAGAAAATACTACGTGGAGTATGCAGGGCGTCCGACCCTTTTGTACTATGCGGAGCATCTGACGAAGCACTACGGCAAGGCGAAGATTTATTTGAAGCGCGAGGATCTGCTGCATACCGGTGCCCACAAGATTAACAATGCACTGGGGCAGGCACTTCTGGCAAAGCGCATGGGCAAGAAGCGGGTGATTGCTGAAACCGGCGCAGGACAGCACGGCGTGGCAACTGCCACCGTGGCGGCGCTTTTCGGCATGGAGTGCAAGATTTTCATGGGAGCTGTGGACATTGAGCGCCAGAAGCTGAATGTCTTCAAGATGAAGCTTCTGGGGGCAGAGGTGGTGCCTGTCACTACCGGCACCAGCACCTTGAAGGATGCCACCAGCGAGGCTATCCGCTACTGGGCGGCACACATTGATGATACGCACTATATTATCGGCTCTGCCGTAGGCCCTCATCCGTATCCGACCATGGTCAGGGATTTTCAGTCCGTCATCGGCCGGGAAATCCGTGAGCAGATTAAGGAAGAGACCGGCGGACGCCTTGATTATCTGCTGGCCTGCGTAGGCGGCGGCTCCAATGCCATCGGCACCTTCTACGAGTTCAGGGATGATGCCGCTGTGCACAAGTTTGGCGTGGAGGCGGCAGGCCGTGGCACTGCCATCGGTGACAACGCCCAGACCCTTTCCAATCCTGACAGCAGGCCGGGCGTACTGCATGGCGCGTACAGCTATCTGGCCCAGGATGAGGACGGGCAGGTCATAGAGGTGTATTCCATCTCGGCCGGACTTGATTATCCGGGGGTTGGCCCGGAACATTCCATGTTCCATGACCAGGGCGTGGTAAAATATGTAGGCATTAACGACAAGGAAGCACTGGATGCCTTCCAGCTGCTGACGAAGACCGAGGGCATCATTCCGGCGGTGGAAAGCTCCCACGCGCTGGCCTATCTGGAAAAGCTGATGCCGGATACAAATGAGGACGAGGTAGTAGTGGTTACCCTGTCAGGCCGTGGCGACAAGGATGTACAGCAGGTAGCAAGAGCATTGGGAGAGGAGATTGACTGATGAGCCGTTTGGAGAATAAATTTCAGGAATTAAAAAATGCAGGCAAGAAGGGCCTGATTATCTATATAACCGCCGGCATGCCGGACGCAGAGGCTACCGTAAAGCTGGTGCTGGAAGCGGAAAAGGCCGGTGCGGACATTATCGAGCTGGGAGTGCCTTTTTCTGACCCGATGGCTGACGGCCCGGTGATTCAGGCGGCTTCCTATCAGGCGATTCAGAATGGCATGACCGTAAAGAAAGTGCTGGAAATCGTCAGGGAAATCCGCAAATCCTCCCAGATACCGCTGGTGGCCATGGGATATATCAACAACATGCTGAACTATGGCTTTGAGAAATTTACTGTTGATGCCAAATCAGCCGGACTGGACGGCTTTATCATCCCGGATGTTCCTCACGAGGAATCAGGGGATATGAAGAAGGCCTGCAAGGAGCAGGGACTGCATCTGGTGGAATTTGTCACTCCCGGCACCACCGATGAGCGCATCAGCGAAACCTGCACCACGGCGGACGGCTTCATCTACTGCGTATCCATCAACGGCGTTACCGGCGTGAGGAAGATAGATTACGGCCCTATCAACAGGGTTATCGAGCATGTGAAGAAGCAGAGCGCTACCCCGTGTGCCGTAGGCTTCGGCATCGGCTCCCCGGAGGCGGCCGTGGAGGCCGCCCGTCAGGCAGATGCAGTCATCGTAGGCTCTGCCGTGGTCAAGCGCATCATGGAGGGCAGGACAGAGGAAGCCATGAGCCTGATTGGTGATTTGCGCCAGGCCCTTGATGAGATGTAAATTATTTGGTGATTTTGCGAGAAGGTGACAGAATATGAAGCTGGTTCCGGCGAGAGAAGAATTTAAGAGATTGTCAGAAACGGCCAATCTTGTGGCAGTGGCCACATCCATAGATACTGATCTGGATACGCCTGTGTCCATGTATTACAAGCTGGTGGGGGAATCCAAGGGCTTTCTGCTGGAATCGGTGGATGCCCATCAGAAATTCGGACGCTTTTCCTTTATCGGGGCGGAGCCTTTTATAAATCTGCAGATTTATAAAAATCGCCTGATGATTCAGGAGGACGACCAGATGAAGGCACTGGACGGCAGTCCGGTGGAAACCATGAACCGCTATATGCAGGGGCTGAAATCCGCCCTGCACAATCAGCAGCTGCCTCTGGCTAATGGCGGTGCGGTTGGCTATTTCAACTATGAGACGGCCGCCGTCTTTGACCGGGTGCGGGGTCTTGAGGTGGCGGAGGATGAGCTTCTGGGCCAGTTTATGATCTGCAGGGTGCTGATGGTCTTTGACCAGCAGAAAAATGCTTCCCAGCTGATTTATCTGGCAGATGTAAAGAACGCGGAAAACCTCGATGTGCTGTATGACAGGGTTGAGGCCAGAATGCAGGAGCTGGTGGAGGAATTGTACAGGCCGGTGCTCGCCACCTCGGCCAAGGTTCCGCCACGGCAGGAGAAACTGGATTTTCTCAAGGAATATGGCGAGATGCCACAGTCCTTTGCGGATACCATTGCTCAGTGCAAGGAATATATCAATGCGGGAGATATATTTCAGGTGGTGCCGAGCAAGCAGTTCCGCACCAGGCTGACCAAGCCGCCGTTCCTGTTCTATCGCCGTCTGCGGCAGGTGAATCCTTCCCCGTATATGTTCTATCTGAATTTTGGCCGGAAAAAGTTTGTGGCGGCTTCGCCGGAAATGCTGGTGAAGGTGGCCGGGGAGTATGTCTATACCTATCCGATTGCCGGAACCCGCCGCCGCGGCGCCAGCGAGGAAGAGGACAGGGCGCTGGAGGCGGAGCTGAAACACGATATCAAGGAATGTGCCGAGCATTCCATGCTGGTGGACCTGGCGCGTAACGATATCGGGCGCATCAGCGAGCCTGGCTCCGTGGTTGTCACCAAGCTGAGGCAGGTGGAAAGGTTCTCCCATGTAATGCACATGGTTTCCGAGGTGCGGGGCAATCTGAAAAAGGGCTATACGCCTATGGATGTCATGCAGGCCTGCTTCCCGGCGGGAACCGTCAGCGGTGCGCCAAAGCTGCGGGCTATGGAGATTATCAACGAGCTGGAGCCGGTAAAGCGCGGCCCTTATGCCGGTACGGTAGGCTACATGGATTTTGACGGCAACATGGATATGTGCATCACCCTGCGCACCATGTTTATTGACGGGGACAATGCCTATATCCAGTCAGGCGCCGGCATTGTGTATGATTCAAAGCCGGAGTTCGAGTACAAGGAAATCCTGCAGAAATCCAAGGCTATGTTTACCGTGGTAGAGGAGGTTGAGAACGATGTTGTTGCTTTTAGATAATTATGACTCCTTTACCTACAATGTTTACCAGCTTCTGTGCGAGCTGGGGGCAGAGGTTGAGGTTGTCCGCAATGATAAAATCACTGTCAGCCAGGTGGAAGGGCGGAAATACAGCGGTATCGTGATTTCGCCAGGGCCGGGCGTTCCGTCGGAATCGGGGATTACGGAGGAACTGATAGACCACATGAAGGGCCGGGTGCCTGTGCTGGGCATCTGCCTTGGCCATCAGGCCATCGGCGAGGTCTTTGGGGGCAAAGTAGTCCGTGCCGGGGAAATCGTTCACGGCAAGACTTCAAAGCTGAAGCATAACGGCGAGGGCATCTATGCCGGACTGCCGCAGGATATCGAGGTGGGGCGCTACCACTCCCTGATTGTGGAGCGTGACAGCCTGCCTGACTGCCTTGAGGTGACAGCTGAGCTGGAAAACGGCATGATTATGGGGCTAAGGCACAAGGAGTACGACATTCAGGGCATGCAGTTCCACCCTGAGTCCATCCTCACCCCTGACGGGCATGTGATGATGAAGAACTTCCTCAGCCGGGTGCTGAAATGAGGCATGCCGCCATCGAAAATATATATGACTGATTTTCTATTGACGCAGGTGGGCAATTATTGTACAATGTCAGTGTTCGTAAGACTGACGGAAGTGGAATTGACCACATGAATTGCGAATGAGATTATGGCCGACCGTCTGGGCAGAAGGTGCCCGGATGGCGGCCTTTTTTGTTTGTATTTGCAAGGAGTGTGTTGATGGTGAAAGAAAATGGCAGGCTTTTCGTCAGCTCGGTGCTGGCGGGCATGTGCATCGCTTTGGGCGGCACGGTTTTTCTGCGTCTGAAGGACGCCTTTACGGGCGGCAATGTAGCAGGAGCTGTACTATTTACGGTGGGGCTCTTTGTGGTGTGTACCAGGGGCTATGCCCTGTTTACTGGCAAGGCGTGCTATATTTTTGACAATGGGCCTGATTATCTGGCCAGGCTGGCGGTTATCTGGCTGGGCAATCTGGCCGGTACAGGCTTTTTTGCCCTTGCGGAGCGCATGACCTCCATCTGCGGCGAC
>NZ_JBJDWZ010000064.1:16118-17191 GCF_051866355.1 Anaerovibrio sp.
GGCGTGCCATTTTTATGAAAAGATTTTCGTCAGTGGAAAACATGCCGGAATTTCGGGGTGCTATAATAGCAACATAGAAATTTAAGTATTTTGAGGGGGATTGAAAAGTGATTTTAGTAATAAACCTGAATGCTTCAGTAGATAAGAGGTACCGGATGGCAGATCTGGTCAAGGGCGAAGTAATGCGTGCCGCCGAGGTGGATAACACTCCGGGGGGCAAGGGCCTGCACGTAGCGAATGTGGCTACGATTCTGGGGGAGGACTGCATTGCTACCGGCTATCTGGGAGGCAAGAGCGGCGAGTTCATCAGCGAAAAGCTGAAGGATTACGGCATCAAGCAGGATTTCGTCAAGGTGGCAGGTGAGACCCGTTCCTGTCTGGCAATTATTACCGATGATGGAGCCCAGACGGAGATTCTTGAGCCGGGGCCTGTGATTTCGGCGGAGGAACAGGAAGCTTTCATGGCAAAATACAAGGAGCTTTTAGCCAAGGCCAGCGTGGTAGTGGCCTCCGGCAGCATGCCGCAGGGACTGCCAAAGGATTTTTATGCCCTGCTGATTGGCATGGCCAAGGAGGAGCATAAGCCGTTCCTGCTGGATACCAGCGGCGAGGCGCTGGTAAAGGGCATGGCGGCCAAGCCGTATTTTGTCAAGCCGAATACAGATGAAATCCGCGCCATCAGGGGGACGAATGTTTCCTCCGATGAGGATGTGGTAAGAGAGGTACAGCTCTTTATGGCAGATGGCATCAAGCTGCCGGTGGTTTCACTGGGAGCGAGGGGCTCCATAGCGGGCTACAACAACCATGTGTACAGGATTACTGTGCCGAAGATTCAGTGCAAGAACCCTGTAGGCTCCGGTGATTCCTTTGTGGCAGGCGTTGCTGTGGGACTGGAGCGGGGCATGGCTGTGGAGGATATTCTCAGCCTGGGCGCTGCTTGCGGCACGGCCAACGCCATGGAGGACGAAAGCGGCTTTGTGCGCAAGGAAATCGTAGACGACCTGTTCTCCAAAATCCGGGTTGAACAGCTGGCATAAAACAAAATAGGACGAAGCAAAAAACATAAAATAAGA
>NZ_JBJDWZ010000065.1:0-17171 GCF_051866355.1 Anaerovibrio sp.
AGCTGGTTGCCTACAAGGATGGCAAAATCCTCAGCGCCGTCAGCATTGCCAAGGGCTCGTTGAACAGCTACAACAAGTATGTGAAGGGGATTCTGCCTACCAAGGAGGAACGTCACCTCATCCGGGCGGATTTCCTGAAAAAGCTGGACGGCATCAAGGCCTTTGACGGCAAGAACAAATACAAGCTCATGTGCGGCGTAGGCGGCACGGTGCGCGCCGCCCTGAAACTGGATCAGCTGCTGTTCGGCAAGAGTGCCGCGGAAAATCTGCTGCAGGTTTCCCATGTGGGCTATATCATCAAGGCCATGGAGCAGAAGGAGAACCGGGAAAAGTTCATCAGGAACATGGGGCTGCTGCTGGACGTGGTGCCGGACAGAATACGCACCATCCTGCCGGGCATGATTATTCTCTACGCCGTGGCAAAAAGGTTTAAGTGTGAGTCTATTCTGGTGGCCCAGACAGGTGTCCGCGAGGGCTTTATGTATAACTATGTGCTGAAAAAAGGCAAGCTGGGTCAGGATGAGTTGGTAGGTGAGCATGAAGAAGATAATCAGGCTGAGGACATTGAGACGAGTGATTCGCCTGCTCTGGCAAGCGGGGCAGAGGAAAAATTTGAGGAGAAGGCGGGAGAATAAGATGGGTCAGATTGAACCGAATGAACAGAACAGTAAGAAATTTTCAACCAGCTATACCCAGAACAGGGAGCTGTCCTGGCTGAAATTCAACAAGCGCGTGCTGGAAGAGGCGGAGGACAGCAATGTTCCCCTGTGCGAGCGGATGAAGTTCGTAGAGATATTTACCAGCAATCTGGATGAATTCTTTATGGTGCGCGTGGGCAGTCTTTTGAGCCTTGAGGCCATGGATGCAAAAAAAGTGGACAACAAGAGCCTCATGACGGCGCGGGAACAGCTCAACGCCATATTTGATACGGTACGGGAGCTTTACGGACAGCGTGACAGGGTATTTGCCTATCTCCGGCGCAAGCTGCTGGAAAAGGGCATCGGCCATGCCAACATCCACGAGCTGTCCAAGAAGCAGTATGCCTGTCTGGAGGAGATGTTTCAGGAGCGCATCCTGCCGGTGCTTTCACCGCAGATTATTGACAAGCACCATCCTTTTCCGCACCTTGACAACAAAAAGCTGTACATTTCCGCGGTGCTGAAAGGCAAGAAAAAGCTGATTCTGGGCATTATTCCCCTGCCGGAGATGCTGGATAGGGTGGTTTATCTCAGCAAGGAAAAGACGGAGTTTATCCTTCTGGAGGATATTATCGAGGAATTCATCGACAAGATTTTCGTGGGCTATCCGGTGATGGACAAGGCGGTGTTCGCCATTACCAGAAGTGCCGACATCAACCTTGAGGAAGAAGAGGTGGAGGCCGGAGATTATCTGGAGGCCATGAAGAAGGCGCTGAAAAAGCGCAAGCACCTCACCCCTGTGCGCCTGGAAATCAGGAGCCGGGGCAAGTCCCTGATTGCGGAATACCTCATCGACCGCTACAAGATAGGCTCTTCCCAGGTATTTTCCACCACTGCGCCGCTGACGCTGGACTATGTATACGGGCTGGCCGACAACCTGACAGAAACCATGCGGCAGGAGATGTACTACGCTCCTTATGAGCCGGTTGCCTGCGAGGAAAAATTCCGGCTGGAGGATGGTGACAGCCTGCTGGAGCTGGTCAAGAGGCAGGATGTACTGCTGAAATACCCGTATGATGATTTCGGGATTCTGCTGCAGCTGGTAAAGGAAGCAGTGTACAATCCTGATGTGCTGTCCATTAAAATCACCATCTACCGCATCGGCAAGGGACACGCCAAGCTGATGAACTACATGATGGTGGCGGCGGAGATGGGCAAGGATGTCACCGTCCTGCTGGAACTGAAAGCGCGGTTTGATGAGGAAAACAACATCAGCTGGGTAAACGACCTGCGGGAGTCCGGCTGCCGCATCCTCTACGGCTTTGACCGCTACAAGGTGCATGCCAAGGTCTGCCTGATTACCTATCGCTCTGCCAGCGAAAACGGCGTAAAATACATTACCCATATCGGCACAGGCAATTTCAATGCCAAGACAGCCAAGCTCTACACGGATCTGGCACTTCTGACAGCGGATGATGCCATCGGCCGGGATGCCTCCATGTTCTTCAGGAATATGGGCATCGGCAATCTGTGGGGCGAGTACCAGAAACTGCTGGTAGCGCCTGTCAACCTGAAAAAGAGCCTGCTGGAGATGATACAGGGAGAAATCAGCAAGGTGCAGAACGGCGGTCAGGGCTATATCCTGCTGAAAATGAATTCCCTGACGGACAGGCAGCTGATTGATGCCCTGTACGAAGCCGGACAGGCAGGGGTACGGGTGGATATGATTGTCCGCGGCATTACCTGTCTGGTGCCGGAGCGTCCGGGGCTGACTGACAACATCCACATCAGGAGCATCGTAGGAAGATTTTTGGAGCATCCGCGGGTATTCTGCTTCGGGCAGCCGGGTGAGGCTGGCGATATGGGCGATGTAAAGATGTACATTGCCTCTGCTGACTGGATGACAAGGAACACGGAGAACCGCGTCGAGGTGGCGGCGCCGATTTTTGATGGCGGCGTCAAGCAGGAAATCTGGGATATGCTGCAGCTGCAGCTCTCCGACAACACCAAGGCGAGAAATATTGATGCGGATGGTGAGTATTACCTGCCGCAGGTTCAGCCGGGAGATACCCTGCTGGATTCCCAGGCGAAGCTGATGGAGGAAAGCCGCGGTTAAGGTACGGCGGCCAAATCCGTTCCGGTTTATCAATCAGCAGAGTGTAAAATTTGAAAAAGCGGCGGCAAAGTGGTAAACTGGCTAAAAGCAAAAATATTATCTGTGTTGGGTGGTAGGCTATGATTTATTGTGTTGAGGATGATGACAGCATCAGGGAGCTGATGCTGTATACCCTGCGGGCTTCCGGCTTTGAGGGCAGGGGGTTTTCTGAAGCAGGTGAGTTCTGGCAGGCGCTGGAGCTGGCAAGGTCAGGCGATGGGAAAATGCCCAGGCTGGTCGTGCTGGATATTATGCTGCCCGGAGAGGACGGGATTTCTATTCTGCAAAAACTGCGTTCCAATCCGGCTACGGCAGAGGTGCCGGTGATTATGGCCACTGCCAGGGGCACTGAGTACGACAAGGTAAAGGGACTGGACCTGGGGGCGGATGATTATCTGGCCAAACCCTTTGGCATGATGGAGATGATTTCACGGATTAAGGCGGTTCTCAGGCGCAGTGAGCCGAAGCAGGGGGAGGAAAGCCTGGTGTTCGGCGGCGTTGAGGTCAATCTGTCCCAGCATACAGTGACAGTCAATGGAAAACCGGTGGAGATGCCGTTGAAGGAGTTCGAGCTTTTGAAGCTGTTCATGGAAAATCCGGGCATGGCTTTCAGCCGTGACAAGCTCCTGAGCCGCATCTGGGATACTGATTACATGGGGGAGAGCCGCACGGTGGATGTGCATATCAGCAGTCTGCGCACCCGTCTGGGTGAGTGGGGCAGTGCCATCAAGACCGTGCGCAGTGTAGGCTACCGGCTGGAGGTTCCCCATGCATAGGTATCTTGGGATTGTGGGCGGCGCGCTGATGGCATTCCTGCTCGCCGCGGGGCTGATTATGGGCACGATGTTCACGTATTTTTCGGACATACAGCGCCAGCAGCTGAAAACGGAAACCGAGATGGCGGCGTTGGCGGTGGATGAGCTGCAGGCGGAATACCTTTCCCGGCTGCCCAAGGAGAACTACCGCGTGACCTGGATTTCTCCCAACGGCGATGTGATATATGACAGCGACATGACTGCCAGCCAGATGGAAAACCATCTGGAGAGGGAGGAGGTGCAGGCGGCCCTGTGGAGGGGCTATGGCGAGAGCCAGCGCTACTCCGGCACCATGACCGCCAGAATGCTGTACTCGGCCAAGCGGCTGCATGATGGCTCCATCCTGCGCCTCAGCATGCCCCAGCATACCATCTTTATGGTCATCTGGGACATGGCACTGCCTATAGGCGCCATACTTCTGGTGGTAATCTGTGCTTCCGTGGCACTGGCGGCCAGGGAAACGAAAAAGGCCAATCAGGAGGAAACCGAGGCCCTGCGACGGGAGTTCACGGCCAACGTGTCCCATGAGCTGAAAACGCCCCTGCATGCCATTTCCGGCTTTGCGGAGCTTTTGAAGAATGGCATGGTAATGGAGCAGGATACTGGCTATTTTGCCGAAAAAATCTACAACGAGGCACAGCGCATGATAAAGCTGGTACAGGACATCATCATCCTGTCACGGCTGGACGAGGGGCAGGAAAACACCACCAAATCCTCCGTGAATCTCTATCAGCTGGCGGAGGGCGTGCTTGCCCATCTGGAGCCGATGGCGGCTGAAAACAACATCACCATAGAGCTGATAGGCCAGCAGGTGACCATGAGCGGGATTCCGCATCTATTGAACAGCATGCTGTTCAATATCTGTGAGAACGCCATCAAGTACAACAAGCCGGATGGCAGTGTGCTGGTGGAGGTCAGCGAGATATCAGGGCATCCGCGGGTGTCCGTCCGCGACAGCGGCATCGGCATACCGATGCGCGACAGGAACAGGATATTTGAGCGGTTCTACCGGGTGGACAAGAGCCATTCCAAGGAGGTAGGCGGCACCGGCCTGGGGCTGAGCATCGTCAAGCATGCGGCCAGGCTCCATAATGCGAAGCTGGAGGTAGACAGCATCGTGGGCGAAGGTACGCTGATAACGGTGAAATTTTAAGGACATAATAACATTTTGGCAGGCAGAAGCAGGAATTTTATCTTACTTCTGCTTTTTTTTTGAAAAAAAAAGGATTTTTCATATAGATGGCGAATATGAAGAAATAGAAAGATGTTGGTGCGAGACTTACTTATTAACGGAAACTGTTTATATAGAAGATGGCACACAGGAAAGGGGAATTATTAGTCATGGCAACACAGGATGAGCAGAAGTTTTTGGTGGATGAGATAGCTTCCTCGGTGAAGCAGTTATATAGGGATGTGGAGGAGCTGGCCAGAAAGTCCAATGAGTTTGCCAGCGCCGGCGAGGCCTCCGTGGCCCAGGCCAAGCTTTTGAAGGAAAAGAACACTGAAACCTTGAAGGCAATCAGCATTATTACCGATATTGCCGAGGAGACGAACCTCCTGAGCCTGAATGCCTCCATCGAGGCGGCCCGTGCCGGTGAGCAGGGCAGGGGCTTTGCGGTAGTAGCCGAGGAGGTAAGGAAGCTGGCAGAGCAGTCCAGGGCGGCTACCGAGAGCATCAAGAAGACCCTGAACGAGATGAACAAGGCGGTTAATGACATAGCCCAGTCCATCAACACCATTGACGCTATCGGCCAGCAGCAGGCCCAGGGAGCCAAGGCCATTTCCAGCAATCTCGGCAAGGTTACCTCGGCGGCTGATGACCTGAAGAAGCTGATGTAGCAGTTATTTTGTTTTAGATATCCTGCAGTGTAGCGATGTTTTACTGATAGGCGCCATGCTCGCCCGGCGAAGCCGTGGCCATTGACGGTGCAGCATTTTAGAGTTTCCTCGCTGCAGGATATTTTATATATCCTCCCCTTGCGGGTGATGCCCTGTGAGGCGGGGAGCGTTTTTGTGCAAAAAATATTGGGAAAGGTGTTGACAAATGGCGCCTGTTCCGATATAATTTTGGCTTGTGAGTGAGGGTTACTCATGGTTTTAGGGGCGCTTAGCTCAGCTGGGAGAGCGTCTGCCTTACAAGCAGAATGTCAGCGGTTCGATCCCGTTAGCGCCCACCATAAAACTCCGCAGGGTTGCCTGCGTTAACATTGGCCCGGTAGTTTAGTTGGTTAGAATGCCGCCCTGTCACGGCGGAGGTCAGGGGTTCAAGTCCCCTTCGGGTCGCCATTATGCCTCGGTAGCTCAGTTGGTAGAGCAGGGGACTGAAAATCCCCGTGTCAGTGGTTCGATTCCGCTCTGAGGCACCATTTCTTTTTGCAGAGTCCGGTTCGGGGCTCTTTTTTTGTATATAGGTGTATTGTAAGATTTGTGTAAGGAATTGCAAGGAAAGGAACTTTTATGTCACAGTTTACCGATGTGTTTTTGCAGTTTATAGATGCCTGGGGGTATTATGCGGTGGCTATCCTCATGGCGATGGAGAATGCCTGCATACCCGTTCCCAGCGAGCTGATTCTGGGCTTTGCGGGATATATGATTTATGCCGGGCGCATGACCTTCACTATGGCGATGGTGGCAGGTATGGTGGGCGGCATGGCTGGCTCCTATTTTGCCTACTATGTGGGGCATTACGGCGGGCGTCCCTTCGTGGACAAGTACGGCAAGTATTTCTTCGTGAAAAAATCCCATGTGGATATCGCCCAGGAATGGTTTGATAAATACGGCATCAAGGCGGTGTTTTTCAGCCGCATGCTGCCGGTGGTGCGCACCTTTATCTCCCTGCCGGCAGGCTTTGCCCATGTGGATATGAAAAAGTTCTTTTTCTATACGTTCATCGGCTCCCTGCCATGGACAGCCTTGATTTTGTTTATCGGCATGATGCTGGGCGAGGGCTGGAAGGTCATGATGGAGGTCGGCCATGAAATCAGCCTGGCTGTAGCGGCTGTCCTCGTAATTATTTGTATTGTGCTATATGCCCGGTACAAGAGAAAAAAGAAGAAGAGAGTCCATTGATACTTTACAAATTAAGTTTTTCTTAGTATAATAGTTATGTTTTAAAACATCATATTTGCTGGATGGCGTCGCCCTTTGGGGAAATATCACCGGCTGATACTGTATCGGGTAATTGCAGAGACGGTTAACTGTTCTTACCGCTGACTGATACAGTGTCAGGCGGTGTTTTATTTTGCACCTGCATATATAATGCAGACTGTATGTATTGTTATGCGTCAGGAAAAGTGAGGCAAACGCATGCCGTCAGCGCAAGGGAGGATTTTGCTTTTATGGACAAAAAAAGAAAGGCAAACAAGTTTAATATCATCTTTGTGGCGGTAATAGTCATTGCGGGGCTTCTGCTGATGTATACAGGCAATGACGCGCTGGTGCTGGCTACGGAGAAGAAGGAGGGCATACTGACTGCGGAGCAGGTGCAGGTTTCCTTTGATTCCGTGGGAGGCAGGCTGGTGAACGAGGCCGTGCAGGAAGCCCAGGAGGTGAAGAAGGGGGATGTGCTGATGGTGCTGGACAGCACGGATATTGATTTGTCCATCCAGCAGATGGAGGCACAGCTTGCCCAGCTGGAGGCGCAGATAAGGTCTGCTGCCGGTACGGCGGCCATCTCCATGCATCAGGCGGATACGGACGAACAGCAGAGCTTCCGCCAGATTGACCAGCAGAGGGCGGCGGTCAGTGCGGCGGAGGCCTCCTACGCCAACAGCAGGCTGGATTATCAGAGAAAGTCCAGCCTGGTCAGTGAGGGCGCCATCGCCCAGGCGGAGCTGGATAATGCCCGCATGGCGCTGGATGTGGCCGCCGCCAATGTCACCCAGCAGAGACAGCTTTTGAGCAAGCTGTTGGCCGGAAGCTATGATAATGGCGATACGGACAGCCTGTCCCTGCCGACCATAGCGCTGCAGCGTCAGAGCGCAGGGAACCGCCTGCATGATGTGGAGGCGCTCAGACAGCAGAAAAAGGCACTGGAAGCCCAGCTGAAGGAGCTGCAGGTCAAAAAGGACAGGCTGACGCTCCGCGCTCCGGAGGATGGCAGGATTTTAAAAATCCTTGCCAAGGAGGGGGAGATGGTCAATGCCAATACGCCGGTAATCCTCATGGAAACCAGGCGATACTACTATGATATCTACATTGGCGAGGATATCGTGGACAAATATAGGGAAGGCGACAGCATAACAGGCGTTACCGTCAGCGGGGAAAGGGAGGTTCCCGGCACTATCAGGCTGCTAACCCAGGCGCCGGGCTTTGCGGATTTGAAGATGACCCGCGAAAAGGGGCAGGCTGATCTGACCGCTTTCCAGATGAGGATTTACACTGAGCCTGTGGAGGGCGTGATTCCGGGCATGACGATAGGAGTGAAGCTGAAATGATGAAGTCCTTTCGGGATGAGCTTCGTTGTCTGCTGATAGGCAGGGGCATGCCCTACGAGAAAATCGCCTTTATGGTGTCGCTGGTGATTACGGTGCTGTTTACCGTGATGATGGGCATGAATTACGCCAAGGATACGCCGATTACGGTGATAGACATGGATAACTCACGCTACAGCCGGGAGCTGGTGCAGAAGCTGGATGTTTCCCGCTTTCTAAAGGTGCGGGCTGTGCTGAACAGCCCCGCAGATCCAAGGACCCTGATGTATCGTGACAGTAACTATGCCGTGGTCTACCTGCCGGAAGGGCTGGAAAAGAAGCACTATAACGGCGAGGCCTGCGAGGTGGGGGTATTCTATGACAATACCAGCTCCGCCTCCCTGAGCGGCGTGCGGGAGGCGCTGAATGAGATTGTGGCAGAGGCAAACAATCCGGAGGCGTCCGGCCGTGAAAGCCTGCAAGGCGGCATGCTGCTGGTGGACAGGCTGCTGTTCAATCCCCATGATTCCGCGGCCAACAGTGAGGTGGTGGGCTTCCTGACCTTTTTCTCCTGCATGTTCTTCGCCTTTGCCATGCTGAGCCTGATACCGAGGCTGAAGCTGGAAGGGAAGTATTATCTCACTCTCAGGCGGGGCATGGCCCTTGACCTGATGCAGAGAGCGGTTCCTTACTGCTTCCTGTGGCTGGGAGCCAATTTTCTGGGCTATGTCATCCTGCGCCTCTGGGGCGATATGAATTTCAACGGCAGTATCGTCCTGTTTTTTGTGGTGCAGGCGCTCTTTATCTGGGGACTGAGCCTGCTCTGCATCCTCTTTGGCTGGGACTGCCCTCATCCGGGAGCGGCGGGCAGCAGGATGATTCTTTTTGTGCCGGGCGGCTTTATCTTTGGCGGCTACGGCGTGCCGCTGACGCTGTTGCCGGAATGGGTGCGCTGGTTCAACCAGATTTTTCCGCTGACCTGGGAATTCAAGTTTATCCGGGATGTGGTGTTCCGGGGAGCGGGCTTTATGGACTGCGCCGTGACCATCGGGCAGTTTCTGCTCTATCTGGGTATAATCGTGGCTGTTTTTATGTGGAAATTCCACAAGGAGCAGGAGAAGCTGGCGGCCAGGGAGGCGGATATGCCGCTGGCTGCTGAAACGTAAGAGTTATTTATAAAGCAGGGACAAAAAATAAGCCTTCATCCCACGGGCGGCCGCCTGTAGGATGAAGGCTTTTGATATGCGTGCTTATACACTGCGGCTTCGGTTTGTACAGCCTTGCGCAGGCTATACCGGCCACATTATGGAATGGTCTTGGAAATTCTGCTGACGGCGCTGTTTTTCAGGATATCCTCAATGCGGTGCTGAATATCAAGGGCCTCGGCATGGAGGGCCTTGGCGGTGTTCAGCTCGGCTGGCTCGTCGCTGTCAATGCCAGTGAGGAAGTGCTGCCAGCTGGCAATGGAGAGCTGTGTTTCCTGAGTGCGCAGTCCTTTTAGATACTGCGCTCCGTCATTGACCGGCACCTCGTCCAGCTCCTTTTGGCGCTTTTCCAGGGCAGGAATGATGTCGGATTTGATGTAGCCTGTCAGTTTGTCCCGCTGGGAGGCTGTAAGCCGTCCGTTTTCCGTGGCAGTCATTTTTCTGAAATTCGTCTGCTGGGTGTCAAGGATATCATTGTACTTGTCAATGATATCCGCTGTTGCCCTGGTGTATGCCATGAGGCCGGAGGTCTGGATAGGCCCTATGAAATCAAGAAAATCGCGGTAGTTCAGTATCTTTGTGACCTGCCAGTTGTCCTCCCGCTGGTTCAGCATCAGGTTCAGCGTAAACATGGTGCCGGTATATTCATCCCGTACCTGTACTTTGGCCAGGGCAGTATCCCTGGTGTGGCTGACGCTTTCAATTTTTACGAAGCTGGTGTTTCTCAGCTGGGAGCGTTCAATCAGATATTCGTAGTCTATGCCCAGCTGCCGTCCCTTCAGTATATTGTCGCCGCCGGGCTGTGGCCATGTGCCCTTGTCTGCGTAGGCCAGCAGAAGCTGATGGGTTCCGGCTGTCACCTGCGGTTTTATTTTTATGTAGAACTGTTCAAACATTACCTTTGTCTGGTCGGAGAGCTTGGCATCCTGGGCAAACATGTCGCGGGTCAGATCATCGTAGGCGTACCCGACAAGGGAATCTATGTCACAGTATTTCTCCAAATCCTCCGCATCATGCGTTTCCATCGCCCTGCTCAGCTTGTCCAGGGCATATTCCGGCGTATCAACGTAGAAAACACGCCACAGGGAAAAGCCCAGAATAAAAACCACCAGCACAAGGGTGCCGATTCTTTCATATCTTGTCCGCCTGCGCCGTTTTTCCAGCTGCTCCTGCCAATCGAAATTTCCCATTATATGTCAATTCCCCTCCAAAGCTTCATGATTGCCAATATTGCAAATAAACCGCAAACATTATACTACATTTTGGGGATTTTTTACAGATATAATATTTTTTGAAGCATTTAAGATTTAAGCTATACATGACGATATGATAAGTACAAAGACTAGGATTATCGCGACATGGATGTCAGAACATCACAGGCTCAAGGAGGAATTATTATGGCAACGATTGGCAGCTATGCACAGCAGCTTTCGCTTCTCAACCAGCTGAATATGAGATATTCGTCGGCTATGAAGCATGCTACTGCTATAGCGACAGGCAACAAAGTAAACAGTGCCGCAGATGATGCGTCTACTTATTCTATCGGCAAGTACATGGGGGTTCGTATCGGCAGTCTGGAGCAGGCGGCGTCCAATACCCAGACTGGTTCCAGCATGCTGAAGGTGGCAGATGGCGCCATGAGCAATACGCTGGATATTCTCACCACCATGAAGGAAAAGGCACTGGCGGCGGCTAATTCTACCGCGCAGGACAGTGACAGGGCCAACATTCAGAAGGAGCTGAACCAGTATATCGACCAGATTACGGATAATTCGCTGGTGGAGTTCAACGGTATGGCGCTCATGAACGGCAGCAACAACTCGGCAACCCAGCTGACGACCCAGGCCTATACCAACACCAGCCTGGGCACCGAGGTAACGGGCAGTACCAAGCTGACCGACATTACCCGCCGCGCTGGTGACAATCTGGGTATTGCCTCCACTGATACCATCAATGTGTCCTATGTAAAGGATGGCAAGACCTATCACACCAGCTATACTGCCGGGGATACCACGCTGGAAGATATTTTCAAGAATGCCAACAATGCCGGTGGCGGTGATGTATTTGACACCAATCTGGGCTCCACCAGTGAGATTGGCATCAATACCGCAGGCAAGCTGCAGGAAACTGTGGACGGCAAGAACGCCATTACCGTCAAGGCGGCAGAGGCGGGACTGGCCGGGGAGATTTCCGGCTTCAATATTTCCGTGACGGATGCCAGCGGCAACGAGAAGAAGGCCGTCAACAACGTGCTCAGCGATTTTGCGGAGAGCATCAGCGCCGCAGACCAGCGGGGGGACAATTCCCTGACCCTGCAGGTAGGTGCAGAGGCAAATCAGTCCGTGCAGGCAGGTCTTGGCAACATTTCCGCCCGCGCACTGGGGCTGATTGGCAGCGACGGCTCCTATCTCAGTGTAGGTACCGTGAAGGATGCCAATGCCGCCATCAGCGTTATTGACAACGCCATCAACAAGGTTCTGGAGCAGTCCACCAATGTGGGGGCGCTCAGCAGCCGCCTTGATTATACCTACAGCAATCTGACAACTGAGACAGAAAATCTTACTGCGGCCCAGACTACCCTGATTGGTGCGGATCTTGCCAAGGAGCTTACCCAGTATACCAGCGACAATATCCTCATGCAGGCCTCCCAGGCCATGCTGGCACAGTCCTATCAGAATTCCAGCTGGTTCCTGAATCTGCTGGGCTGACATTAAAATTTGCTCTATACTACCCGTGGCTTTGCCCCGGTGCTTTTCAGGCGGCTTTTGGTTATTGCCTTGCCTGCCTGATAGTGCCGCGTGCCTGCAGGCATGGGTAGTATTTTATTTTTTTACAGAAATAAGCCGGGCATAGCAGGAAAAAAGATTTGTGTGACGAATATATAAATACGGGTGAGTTTTAGCTTTTAGAGGGAAGGTGAAATATATGATGGCTTCACAGAGTTCTATGCACAGGCAGAAGCAGAAGTACCTGCATCTGCTGGCGGAAAAATATCCGACGAAGGAAGCGGTGTATGCTGACCTGATAAATCTGCAGGCCAGCCTGTGCCTGCCGAAGGAGGTTGAGCATTTTGTCAGTGACCTGCATGGCGAGTACGAGCTTTTTTATCATATACTGAATAACTGCTCAGGCGTTATCAAGGAGAAGGTGGACTATGTTTTCGGGGCGCGGCTGACCACGGAAGAAAAGGCGGAGTTCTGCACCCTGATTTATTATCCGGTGGAAAAGATGCAGCAGCTGCAGGCGGAGAGAAAAAACACGCCGGAGTGGTATCGTGAAAACCTGTCCCGCCTGCTGGAGGTCAGCAAGCTGATGACCTACAAATATCCGCTGGCAAAGGTGAAGAGCTTTGTGCCGAAGAACTACCGCAGCGTGATAACGGAGCTTTTTAATACCCATCCGGAGGCGGACAGGGCGCAGTTTTTGTACAGCAAGAGGCTCCAAAACATGATTGTGCAGGTAGGTGGCTCCGAGGATTTTATTGTGGCTCTGACCCAGCTTATCAAATGCCTGGCTGTGGGGCATATGCACATTGTTGGCGATTTCTTTGACAGGGGCAACCGCCCTGATACGATTCTCGATATGCTGCTGGAGTATCATTCGCTGGATATTCAGTGGGGCAATCACGATATCCTGTGGATGGGAGCTGCCTGCGGCAGTGAGGTGTGTATTGCCGGCGTGGTCAGGAACAGCCTGCGCTACAAGAATACCGAGGTGCTGGAAAAGGGCTATGCCATCAGCCTGCGGCCTTTGACCATGTACGCCCAGCGGATGTATCCTGATGAAAACCCTATCAAGGCTTCGGAAAAGGCGATTTCTATGATTATGTTCAAGCTGGAGGGACAGCTGATTCTTCGGAACCCTGATTTTCGCATGGAGAGCCGCCTGCAGCTGCAGAATGTGGACTACAACGCCAGCTGCTACCGCATCAACGGCAAGCGCTACGAGCTGTCCAGTGCGTATTTTCCGACCGTGGACCCGAAAAACCCTTATGAGCTGACCGAGGAAGAAAAGCAGATGATCGGGGATTTGAAGTCGTATTTCATCGAGAGTGAGCGGCTCAGGCGGCATGTGGATTTTATCTACAAGAAGGGCAGTGTATATACCTGCTGTAACCAGAATCTGCTGTTCCACGGCTGTATGCCGCTGAACTGGGATGGCAGCTTCAAGGAGGTCACCTTTGATGGCAAGGTATACAAGGGCAAGGAGTACATGGATTACTGTGACCTGATGGCGCGCCGTGCGCAGTCGGGAAAGGACCAGCGGGCACTGGATTTTATGTGGTTCCTGTGGAATGGCCTGCTGTCGCCGATTTCCGGCCGCGAGTTCACCACCTTTGAGCGGATGTTCCTTGAGGATGAAAGCACATGGAAGGAGCCTTCGGACCCTTATTATGAGCTGATTGACAAGGAGGAAATATGCGAGGCGATTCTTGAGGAATTCGGCCTGAATCCGAAGGAGGGGCATATCATCAATGGCCATGTGCCGGTGAAGGTGGCCAAGGGCGAGACGCCTATCAAGGCTGACGGCAAGGCTCTGTGCATTGATGGCGGCTTCTGCCGGGCTTATCACAAGAAGACGGGCATTTCCGGCTATACCCTGATTTTTAACTCCCGCGGCTTCCGCCTGCTGGAGCATCAGAACGTGGCTGATGTCAGGGAGGCGCTTCGGAACAACAAGGATATTGAGTCAGTATCGCGCACGATTGAACTGCAGTCAAAGGTTACTACTGTAGGCGATACGGACGAAGGCAAGCACATTCAGGAGAAGATTACGGATTTGTACAGTCTGCTTCTGGCGTATGAGAATGGGACCATCAAGCCCCAGGATTAAGGTGAAAGGGCTGATTGTATGAGTGATAAGGCGTTTATTTTTGACATGGACGGAGTTATTATTGACAGCGAGCACATCCATGCCGTTACCAAGGTTCAGGCGGTGCGCTCCTTTGGCGTAGATGTCAGCGAGGCTGATTTGGATTTGCGGAGCTATGTGGGCAGAAGTGCCAAGTCTTTTTTCAGCGACATGATTGCCAAATATCCGGAGCTGGGGGATGACTGGGAGGTACTTGCCAAAAGGAAGCACGAGCTTTATCAGAGGATTTTGCGCGAGGATGCCGGGCTGAAGCCGATTGCCGGTATACCTGAGCTTTTGGCAAGGCTGAAGGCAAAGGGCTACAGGATAGGGTTGGGCTCGTCTTCCGTCATGGCAAATATCCAGCTGGTGCTGAACCGCTTCGGCATCATGGATTATTTTGATGCTATTGCGGCCGGCAGTGAGGTGGAGCATGCCAAGCCGGAGCCGGACGTGTATCTGCTGGCGGCCAGACGTCTGGGCGTCGCGACGGAAAATTGCACGGTGATTGAGGATGCAGGGGCGGGCGTCATGGCGGCCAAGGCCGCCGGCATGCGCTGTATCGCCATAAGAAATCCAAACTCCGGCGCGCAGGATTTGAGCAGGGCAGATATGATTATTGACAGCTATGAGGAAATTGTGCTGTAAAAATTGAAATACTTGTAATATGAAAATAACCGCTGGTGCATCATGGCCGATGCTCCAGCGGTTATTTTTTATAGGAATGAATATGTTGTTTATTTTACAGCGTCGTAGCCAAGCTGCAGCGCTTTCATATTTGCCTCGATGGTATGAGGCGGTACGCGGTGGGAAACGGCAGTCTTGACGGTTTCCAAATCCACCAGGCCGATGATTTTGGTCAGTACGCCCAGTGCCACGATATTGGCAAAGAGTGACTTGCCGACCTGCTCAATGGCAATTTTGGTAATCGGCACCTGCACTACGTTCTTAAAGGCTGGCGGTTCCGGAACCAGGTCGGTGTCCAGCACCAGAATACCGTCCTCGTGCAAATCGCCAAAATACTTGTCAGCGGCTTTCTGGGTCATGGCAAGCACCACGTCAGGGGTCTTGACATGAGGATGGTAGATAGGGCCGTCATCGATGATGACCTCGGACTTGGAAGCGCCGCCGCGGGCCTCCGGGCCGTAGGACTGGGACTGAACTGCTTCCTTGCCCTCTGCAACGGCAGCCTCGGCATAAATAATGGCAGCGGTGATAACACCCTGACCGCCGGAGCCGGACAATCTAATCTGCTTTCTCATTACTTTGCACCTCCAGCCACTTCAATTACATGGTCATAGGCAGTAGCATAGTCTACGCCCTCATCCTGATACAGAAGCCCGATAGGGAACTTGTCGCCGGACTTCTTGTCCTCAGGCAGCTTGTCCCATGCAGCCTTCATAACCGCATTGTCACGCATCCACATCATCAGCTTGGCAGGATCTGCCATCTTGTTCTTGCGGCCGAAAGCGGTCGGGCACTGAACCATTGCCTCGATGAAGGAGAAGCCCTTGTTCTCGATGCCGCCGGCAATCATGTCGGTGAGATGCGGCACATGGTAGGCAGTGGAGCGTGCCACGTAGGTAGCACCGGCAGCCTCTGCCAGCCTGCAGGCATCAAAGGTAGGATCCACTGCGCCATAAGGTGCGGTGGTTGCCTTTTTGCCGGTCGGGGTCATCGGGGAGGCCTGGCCGCCGGTCATGCCGTAGATGTTGTTGTTGAACAGCACCACGGTCAGGTCAACATTGCGGCGGCAGCCGTGGATGAAGTGATTGCCGCCGATGGCGGTGCAGTCACCATCACCGGTGATGACGATAACATTCAGCTCAGGGTTGGCCAGCTTGATGCCGGTGGCAAAAGGAATGGCACGGCCGTGAGCGGTGTGCAGTGTATCAAAATCCATGTAGCCGGAGGCTCTGGAGGAGCAGCCGATACCGGAAACGATTATGGTCTTATCGCGATCCAGTCCCTTCTTCTCAATGGCCTGGACGATAGCTTTTGTGGCAATACCGTTACCACAGCCTGGACACCAGAGATGTGGCAGGCGGTTCTGGCGAAAATACTGTTCAAAGGATCTTTCCATTATTTATTACCTCCTGCAACAAGGTCTTCAATACCCTCAAGGATTTCCTCAGGCTCGAAGATAGTCATATCATACTTAGCGCAAAGCTCGACAGGGCACTGTCCGGCAGCGGCGCGCTCAACCTCGCCGATAATCTGGCCGTAGTTCAGCTCTGCCACCAGAATACCCTTTACCTTTGCCGCCAGAGCCTTGATTGCCTTGTCGGCAAAAGGCCAGATGGTTACAAGGCGCACCATGCCTACCTTGATGCCCTTCTCGCGGGCGGCCAGCACGGCCTCATAGGCAGTACGGGCGGTGCCGCCGAAGGCAACAACGGCGTACTCGGCATCCTCCATGCAGTATTCCTCTACATGGGTGATTTCATCGCGGGCAATCTCAATCTTCTTGTGCATGCGATCGATAGCCTCGCGGGTAACTTTCGGGCTGCCTACAGGGAAGCCGGTTTCGTCATGAATCAGGCCCGTTACATGGATGTGATAGCCCTGGCCAAAATCAGCGATATTCGGTACGAGGTCATCGGCAGGAGCGTATGGCTGGTAGCCCTCGGCGCGGGTTTTGTCCGGCTGGCGGCGAGGATAAACCTCAATCTCGCCGGCATCAGGCAGTTCAACCTTCTCACGGAGATGTCCTACAATCTCATCCATCAGGAGGATGACAGGGGTGCGGAAACGCTCGGAATAATTTACGGCCATAACGGCGGTATCAAAGGCCTCACGGACGCTCCACGGAGACAGGGCAATCATCGGATGGTCGCCGTGGGTACCCCAGCGCGCCTGCATAACATCACCCTGGGAAGGGGCGGTCGGCTGGCCGGTAGAAGGGCCCACACGCTGTACATTGACGATAACAACAGGAATTTCTGCCGCCGCAGCGTAGCCGATAAGCTCCTGCTTCAGTGAAATACCCGGGCCGGAGGAGGCGGTCAGAGCCTTCTTGCCTGCCAGGGAAGCGCCCAGCACGACACCCATGCTGGCAATCTCGTCCTCCATCTGGACAAACTTGCCGCCAACCT
>NZ_JBJDWZ010000066.1:0-17081 GCF_051866355.1 Anaerovibrio sp.
GACTTCTATGAGGCAATGGATGATGATTTCAACACCGCTCTTGCCATCGGCTATATGTTTACGCTGGCCAAGGAAATCAACACCTATGTCAATAGCGTGGTCAATAAGGGCGCTGACTTTGATGCAGTGCATTTTGGCAGGCTGATGGAAGTGTACAGCGAAATGGCTGATGTCATCGGCATCTTCGAGGGAAGCCTTGACATGCCGGAGGCCGGGGATGAAAATGGCATTTCTGCCGAGGAAATCGAGGCCCTGATCGCGGAGCGCGCCGAGGCAAAGAAGGCGAAGAACTGGGCACGGGCTGATGAAATCCGTGACAGCCTGAAGGCGCAGGGCATTATCCTTGAGGATTCTGCGGCAGGCACCAAGTGGAAAAAGGCATGAGGCAGAGCTGTTATGACTTTTGAGCATTTTCGGAAGCTGGTAGACATGATGTTTGTGCCGGATGGGGCAGGCGGTGCCCTGCAGCGCTATCAGGAGGTTAATCCCCGCAGCCTGCATCCTCTGGTGCTGGCATATATCGGTGATGCCTACTTCCATCTCTTTGTGCGGGGGCGGCTCCTGTCCTATGAGCAGAACAAGGTGCAGGTGCTGAACCAGTTCAGCGCCCAGATGGTGTCGGCGGTGTGGCAGGACAAGGCCTATCACGCCATTGAGCCCATGCTGACGGAGGAGGAAATCGCCGTCTACAAGCGGGGGCGCAACTGCAAGAGCCGCGTGTCAAAAAGCGCGTCCGTGGCGCAGTATCATTCCAGCACCGGCTTCGAGGCGCTTCTGGGCACCCTGTATCTGCAGGAGAATAATGACCGCCTGTATGAGATTGCCGAGGCGGCATTTCAGATGATTTCCAAAGCCATGATGGAAGAGGTGGCGGCAAAAGCATCGGCAAAGACGCCTGACGGGGTATAGCAGGGATAGCTGGCAGGGTAGCGGCAAAGGCCCCGGAGGGCAGATAAGAACAAAAGGTTATTTACGCAAAAAGCAGGATGGATATTCTCGGGGCGATAGCCGCCGGAATACATCATCCTGCTTTTGTGATTGGCCTGTTTACTTATTGCCAGTGAAAATTCTCCCTGCCGGCACCGGCCTCAAAATGGTATTTGACGATGCCCAGGCCAATTTTGGACAGGGGACTGCTGTCTGTGGCTTCAATGGAAGCGGTATCATCGTTTTGCTGTGTTATGAAGAAGTTCTGCTTGTTGTAGCCGGTAGGCGCCAGCAGGGCGGCCTGCAGGCCGTTCCGGAACCAGGTGCAGGCAGTATCGGGGGCATTGGTAAGCTTGTCGGCAGGCTTTGATTTATGCGGCTTGCCGGCTGTTATGCCATAGCCGATGGCGATAACGCTGAGGATGTTCTCATCGGCCTCTTTTTGGACATGACAGCCGTCCTTGTTGAAGGATGAGGCTGTCCAGCAGGAATTCAGACCCAGCCGCTGTGCCTTTATCATGAGGCGCGCACCATAATAGCCGCAGGCCTCATAGCAGTCATCCTGCTTTCTGCCTATCAGGGCGATATAGTTGTCAGCGTTTTTGAAGCGGCTGAAAAAAGGCAGCAGGCTTTTGAAGGCGCCGGTGTCATTGGTAATCAGCTGGATGTGCAGGCCGCTTTCCTGATTGCAGGCCTCTATTTCTTTTTCCAGCTCCGTGATGATGGACGGCTCGATTGGCCTGTCTGTAAATTTCCTGACGGCATGCCGCAGGGAAATGGCTTCAATTTCTGTAAGCATATTTTTTTCTCCTGATATCTGTTTATATTTATTTGTAGCTTTGCGCTACTATAATATCATAGCACTGCTGTCAAGGCGTTGCTGTCACAGCATGGCACTGCGGCCGGAGATTGCCGCCATGGCGGGGCTGATATAGAATCGCTGGTAATACAGGGGAAAATATAGTACAATTAGGGTTCAGATAAATGAATTTCGGGAGGTTTTCAGATGATAAAGGTGAAATTACTGGAGCATACACCCCATCCGGAGCGGGTGGTGGCCATGGCGGCAAGGCTCTGTTATTCAGCGTCGGGGGCTGAAGAGCTGGCGGAAAAAATGAGCGATGCGCAGGTGGAAAAGCTGGTGGCAAAAATCGTGCAGATGGGGCATGCCTCCACTATGGAGCATGTGAGCTTTACCTTTGGCATTGAGGGGGTATCACGGGTGCTTACCCATCAGCTGGTGCGCCATCGCCTGGCTTCCTACAGCCAGCAGTCCCAGCGGTATGTGGCAGAGCACGATTTCGAGTACATCCTGCCGCCTTCCATCGGGGAAAAGCCGGAGGCAAGGGAGAAATTTGAGGCCCTGATGCGGCAGATACGGAGCACTTATGATGAGCTGGCCGCCATGGGGGTGCCTCGTGAGGATGCCCGTTATGTGCTGGCCAACGCTACGGAAACAAAAATCGTTGTGACCATGAATGCCCGCTCCCTGATGCACTTTTTCAACCTGCGGTGCTGTAACCGGGCCCAGTGGGAAATCCGGGAGCTGGCCTACAAGATGCTGGAACAGGCAAAGGCAGTGGCACCGCTGCTGTTCAAAAATGCCGGGGCCTCCTGCGTGGCAACAGGCCACTGCCCTGAGGGGGCTATGACCTGCGGCAAATTCGGCGAGATGATAAAGATGCGGGTTGAGTAAAAGACAGAATTGTGATGATGCCATTGTGAGGTTTATAGATGAAAAATACAGGATTTGAGAAGACAAATGACCTTGCCGGAGGCGGCAGGGGGCGGGGCCGGGGCAAAGGCGAGCAACGGCCGGTGAAGCGCATGCCGCGGGACAAGGGGCCGGCGGATGCGCCGGAGCTGCCGGAGGATCTGGTGGCCGGCAGGAACGCCGTCATGGAGGTGCTGAAGGGCAATAGGAGCGTGAACAGGCTGCTGGTGGCCAATGGCTCTGCTGAGGGCTCCATGCGCGAGATTATCGCTGTCGCCAGGGAAAAGGGCATCAACATTCAGTTTTATGACCGCAGCAAGCTGGATGCCATGGCGCCGGGCATACGCCATCAGGGGGTGCTGGCACAGGTGCCGCCGGTGCAGTATGCGGAGCTGGAGGATATCCTGCAGCTTGCCAGGGACAGGAACGAGCCGCCCTTTATCGTGCTGCTGGATGAGCTGGAGGACCCGCACAATCTGGGGGCAATTCTCCGCACCGCAGATGCGGCGGGGGTGCATGGTGTACTGATACCGAAGCACAGGAGCTGCCCGCTGTCCGCCACTGTGGCCAAGACCTCCGCGGGAGCCGTGGAGCATGTGCCCGTGGCCAGGGTCGGCAACATGGTACAGACCATCAAGAGGCTGAAAAAGGAAGGCCTGTGGGTGGCTGCGGCGGATATGGACGGTACGGACTATTATGATACTGACCTGACAGGCTCCCTGCTGCTGGTAATCGGCAGTGAGGGTCAGGGCGTGGGCAGGCTCATCAAGGAGCAGTGCGATTTTGTGGTGCGCATTCCTATGGTGGGGAAAATCAATTCCCTCAACGCCTCTGTTGCCGGTTCCATCCTTATGTATGAGGCCATGAAGCAGCGTATGGGCAATAAATAAGGGCATTGCTTTAACTGGGGATATTTTGTCATGCTGGCAGATACACGGGGGCCGTCGGCATGTACGCAAAGAAAATGCCATCCCGCAAGCGGGAGCGGGTTTTCGTGAGTACGGCCGACTGTCCCGGGAGAATATATATAATTGTCCCTCGGGAGAATATGAAAATGAAAAAGAAATCAAGAGAGCATTACATCGTGGATGGCTACAATGTCATCAATTCATGGCCGGAGCTGATTGCCCTGCGCGGTGACCTGTCCGAAGCCAGGGACAGGCTGGTGCATATACTGGCGGAGTACGGCGCCTACGAAAAATACAATATGACCGTGGTCTTTGATGCGCTGTTTACCGCAGAGGAAGAGCATGTGGAACAGGTAAATCAGCATCTGGAGGTCGTCTATACGGGCCAGGGAGAAACCGCGGACAGCTATATAGAGAGGCTGGCCTACGATTCTGTCCGCAAGGGGCGCGAAGTGCATGTAGTGACCTCTGACGGGGCGGAGCAGTCGGTGATTCTGGGGGCAGGCGCCTATCGCCATCCCTCCAAGGAGTTCTATCGTCTGGTGAAGAAAACCAAGAAGGAAATCAGGGACAGGTATCTGGGCAAGGTGGTCCTGCCTGTTTCCCGCAACGAGATTGCCTCCCGTGTGGATGCGGCAACGCTGGCCAAGCTGGATGCCCTGCGCAAGGGCAGATAGATGTCGGGACAGTTTTGCGCTTTATCTGATTAAAATCAACTCAATTGTACTGTATTGACTTGACGCATGGCGCTTTTAGGCGGTATAATCAAGTTTAGATTATTGGAATTCCGGCAAGGGTTCAATAATTCAGCAATTTATGGAGGAAATGGCGCATGGAAAGAGGCTTGATAAGTGAAGAGGAAGCAGAGAAGCTGTTTGGCAGCCTCACCGATGAAGAAGTCATCTCGCAGATTAAGGACAATGAAGATGATGCGGCCATGTATTACCTGATAAGCAAGTACAGGAGCTTTGTCAGGGCGAAGGCCAGGTCATATTTCCTCATAGGCGCTGACAGGGAGGATATTATTCAGGAAGGCATGATAGGCCTGTACAAATCCATCCGTGATTTCCGCACGGACAAGCAGGCGTCCTTCAGAGCCTTTGCGGAGCTGTGCGTGACGCGGCAGATTATCACCGCCATCAAGACGGCGACCAGGCAGAAGCACATACCGCTGAATTCCTATATTTCATTAAATAAGCCTATTTATGATGAAGAATCGGATCGCACCCTGCTGGATATTCTCTCCGGCATCAAGGTGACGGACCCGGAGGAGCTGGTAATCAGCCGGGAGGAATTCATCGATATTGAGGCGAAGATGTCGGATATCCTCAGTGACCTGGAGTGGAAGGTACTCATGTATTACCTTGACGGCAAGTCCTATCAGGAGATTGCCGTGGATCTGCACCGGCATATCAAGTCCATCGACAACGCGCTGCAGAGGGTGAAGCGCAAACTGGAGAAGTACATGGAGTCCACTGGTAACGAGGTGGATATCGCTACCATTTACAAAGGACTTACAAGTATGAAGCGCAAGGAAAGCGGCATGTTCGGCCTGAATCTGGATGAGGGCTATGTTGGTGAGTCGTGATTGGCATGATTGATGCGGTCGGCTGTGCCAAAACAGCATAATACAGTAAATATAGCGAATAGAGCTTTAAGCGGAGATAAGGACAGGGTGGCTGTCCTTATTTTTTTGTAAATTTCAATAAATTTTTTTGTTAATTCTGACAGTTTACTATAAACCGATAGTATTTTAAAATAATGCAAATTAATAGTATAATACACGAGTGCGTATGTCTATTGCAGGTGAAATATTTTGGCTTACAGCCTGGATAATGAAACACAAACAATAAAAACTACTACAAATAAAGAAGTATAAATGAGAATAAATATTGACTTTTAGAGGTAATGAGTATATTATGAATTAATGAGGTTTATGTATTTCTTTACAAACGATACTTTATCTTTATGAACGATTAAATGCCGTTACACGGGCCGTAAAATTTGCGGTGAAATACAGCGATGGCAGCTGATTGGGGCTGATAGCGGATGCTTGAAGTTGATTGAAGTTGTTTGCGGCTGATTGCAACTGCCTGTAGCTGATGGCAGGGAATAGTATATTTTGCTCTTGTGCAGTGTGTTGCTGTCCGCAGGGGATGTGCTGATGCACTGCATTGAAATATATAGCATCATTTATTTTTAGATAGGGGGAGTTTTTATGGATGGATTTGCCAGTCTGGGAATCATGTTTGTCCTGGCATTTGCCTTTCCGGTTTTTCCGCTGATTGTAGCGCCAATCCTGCAGCCGCGGCAGCCTACCGCAGAAAAGCGGATACCATACGAATGCGGCGTTGATACTATAGGTAAAACAAAAGTGCGCTTTCACATAGGCTATTTTATGTATGCGCTGGTTTTCCTGCTTTTTGACGTGGAAACAATTTTCCTGTATCCATGGGCGGTGAAATACGGGCAGCTGGGGCTGTTTGCCCTGTGCGAAATGCTGGTGTTCGTGGGAATTCTTGCCATCGGCCTGTGGTATGCCTGGAAGAAGGGAGCCTTGTCATGGAAATAGTAGATATTGTGCCGCCTGAGCTGAAAAATAACGTAATTGTCACCAGCGTGGATGCCCTGTTCAAGTGGGGCAGGGCCAACTCCATCTGGCCACTGTCCTCCGGCCTTGCCTGCTGTTCCATCGAGATGATGTGCGCGGCGGCGGCCCGGTTTGACCTGTCCCGCTTTGGCTATGAGGTTTTCCGCTCCTGTCCCCGCCAGTCGGATTTGTTGATTGTGGCAGGAACCCTGACCTGGAAGATGACGCCGCCCCTCATCCGTCTGTATGAGGAAATGCCAAATCCAAAGTACGTGATTGCCATGGGCAACTGCAATATCGGCGGTGGCCCTTTTGCTGACTCTTATTCGGTGGTTACGGGCCTTGACCAGATCATGCCGGTGGATGTGTACCTGCCGGGCTGTCCGCCGCGGCCGGAGGCACTGATTGATGCCATGCTGAAGCTGAAAAAGCGCATCCAGCATCCGGAACTGGCCCTGGGCTCCGAGGACAGGATGGCAAAGAGCAGGAGCAATCTGGAACTGATGACCAGAAGAAGTGCGGAGCCGGAGAAGGTGGAGTAAAATGGGAACTTATTTGGAACTAAATTATTTGGAAGATTTGCAGGGGGAGTTTCCCTCCATAGAGTTTGCGGCAGATCAGCCGGAGCCTCACATCTACGTGGCGGCCGGGGAGCTTCTGCCCCTGATGCGCCGCCTGCGGGAAGGGGCAGCTTTTTCCTTTGACCGCATGGGGAATATTACCGCCGTTGACTACAAAGAGTATATCGAGATGGTCTATATGCTGTACTCAAGAGGCTTTGATAAATGGGTGACGGTGAAGTGCCGCCTGGACAGGGAAAAGCCTGTGGCGGAGTCCATGACCCAGGTGTGGCCGGGGACGGAGTTCGAGGAACGGGAAATCTATGACCTGATGGGCGTGGAATTCCTGCATCATCCTGACCTGCGGCGGATTCTCATGCCGGATAACTACACTGCGCATCCTCTGCGCAAGGATTTTGTTCCGCTGCAGCCGAAGATTGAAGGGGGGGTGCTGACATGGCACAGACAGAAAAGTTCGTCCTGAACATGGGACCACAGCATCCTAGTACCCATGGCGTTCTGCAGGTACAGGTGGAGCTGGATGGTGAGAATATTGTGGGGGCAAAGCCCGTGATGGGCTACCTGCACAGGGGCATTGAGAAGCTGATGGAGTCAAGGACATATCAGCAGTGCGTGCCCTTTACGGACAGGCTGGATTATGTGTCCGCCATGAACAACAACCTGGGCTTCTGCATGGCGGTGGAAAAGCTGGCGGGCATCGAGGTGCCGGAGCGCGCCTGGTATATCCGCACCATCTGCTGTGAGCTGAACCGTATTGCCAGCCATCATGTCTTTATCGGTTCATTGACTAACGATCTGGGTTCGGCAACGGGCATGATTTACGCTTTCCGGGACAGGGAGAAAATCCTTGACTTGTTTAATATTATCTGCGGTGCCCGCATGACCTGCCACTATATCCGCATTGGCGGCGTGGCGGCTGATGCCCAGGCTGAGTTCTTCCAAAAGACGGAGGAATTTGTCAATTATGTGCCGGAAATGCTGGACGAGTACGACAGGCTCTTTACGGGCAACGAGATTTTCCAGCGGCGCATGCAGGGGACTTCCATCATCAGCAAGGATGATGCCCTGCGCTTCGGCATGTCCGGGCCAAATATCCGCGCCAGCGGCATCCCTTATGACATCAGGAAGCTGGACAAGTACGGCATTTACGGCAAGCTGGAGTTTGACATTCCTACCGGCGAAACCGGCGATAACTGGGACAGGTATATGATTCGCATCCGGGAGATTGAGGAGAGCGCGAAGATTATCCGCCAGTGCCTTGACAATATGCCGGAGGGGGCCATCAAGGGCAAGGTGCCGAAGGTGCTGAAGCCGCCTAAGGGGGATGCCTACCAGCGGGTGGAGAATACCCGCGGGGAGCTGGGCTTCTACATCGTCAGCGATGGCACCGCCAAGCCGTACCGGGTGCATATCCGTCGTCCGTCCTTCATTAATTTGCAGGCTCTGGACCACATGTGCAGGGGCATGGTGCTGGCTGACTCTGTTACCGCTTTTGCTACGATTGACCCGCTGATGGGCGAGGTTGACTGTTGATTTTGATAGGCAGGTGGAAAATTTGCATAACGGAATATTATACCTTGCAGGGGAGCGCCTCAAGGAGCTGATGCTGCCTGTCATCGGCAGTGAGCTGGTCGTCAACCTGATTATGACGCTGATTTGCATTGTCATCCTGTTTTTGCTGGTGGCGACTTCCGCCCTGGTGTTCACGCTGGGAGAGCGGAAGGTCTGCGCCTGGATTCAGGTGCGCATCGGCCCTAACAGGGTAGGCCCCTGGGGGCTTTTGCAGTCAACGGCTGACATGCTGAAGCTGTTGACGAAGGAGGACATTATTCCTCACGGCATTGACCGCTGGCTGTGGGTGCTGTCACCTATTCTGATTTTTATCCCGGCAGCCATGGTTTATGCCCTGTACCCTTTTGATGATGGCGTGATTTTTGCCGATGTGAATATCGGCTTGTTTCTTTTGATAGCGATTTCCTCCCAGTCGGTGCTGCCCTTCCTCATGGGCGGCTATGCCTCCAACAGCAAGTATGCCATGCTGGGGGGCATGCGCACCGTGGCACAGATGCTTTCCTACGAGGTGCCGATGGTCATTTCCCTGATGGGCATTATCATGATTACCGGTTCCCTGAAGATGAGTGCCATTGTGGAGGCCCAGAGCGAAATATGGTTTATTTTCCTGCAGCCGATTGCCTTTTTTATCTTCATGGTGACGGCTCTGGTGGAGGGCAATCGTCCGCCCTTCAACATGGTGGAGGGCGAGTCGGAGATTATTGCCGGGCCTTTTACGGAGTACACCGGCATGCGCTGGGCGCTGTTCTTCCTGGCTGAGTTTGCCAATCTGCTGTCCATGGGCATTCTGACTGCCACCCTGTTCCTGGGGGGCTGGCAGGGGCCGGATTTCCTGCCGACGCAGCTGTGGTTCTGGATTAAGGCATTTCTGATGGTGCTGGTTTACCAGTGGATTGGCTGGACCTTTCCGAGAACCCGCATGGATACCATTTTGAGCTTCGGGTGGAAGGTGCTGCTGCCGCTGGCGCTTCTGAACCTTCTGCTGACCGGCTTTGGCATCTACATCTTTAAATGGTTGTTGTGATAGGGGGCTTCAAGTATGTGGGGCGAAGGACTTGTGAAGGGACTGAGGGTTACCTGGCGCCATTTCTTTGGCAAAAAGGAAACCGTCTATTATCCCGAGGAAAAGCTGCCGATGACTGAACGCTTCCGCGGCGGTCATCTGGTGCTGGATGTGGAAAAATGCAAGGCATGTACCATCTGTGCCGTCAACTGCCCGAATGGGGCATTGAAGCTGAAGGTGGAGGTTGACGAGGAAAAGAAACGTCATATTGCCGCCTATGTGCATGATATCGGGCGGTGCATGTACTGTGACTTGTGCCTTGAGGGGTGCAATTTTGGGGCACTGGAATGGGACAGGAACTATGAGGGTGCCAGCTATTTTAAGGAAGACTTTATCTACGATGCGGTAGAGGAAGCGAAGAACAGGAGGCACAAGGATGAATGAATTGATTAGTTCGGCCGTGTTCTGTGTGCTGTCCCTGGTGATTATCGGCACTGCCCTGGGGGTGGTGATGAGCAGAAATCTCGTGCATAGCGCACTTCTGATGACGGCCTGCTTTATCGGCGTGGGTATTCTTTACATTACCCTGGAGGCTGATTTCCTGGGGGCGGTGGAGTTCATGACCTACTCCGGCGGCGTAGCTGTGCTGATTGTCATGGGTGTCATGCTGACGCACAAGGGGGAGGGAGTTCCCTCCAATCCCTTTAACGGCAGGCAGTTTTTGGCGGCTCTGCTGGCGGTGATTTTTGCGGCGGTGATGGGACTGGTGACTGTTTTTGTGCAGATGCCGCCTGCTGCCGGTTTTGTATCGGCAGACACGGTGGGCGATTTGGCGGATATGATGCTGAATACGTACATCCTGCCTTTTGAGATTGCGGCTGTCCTGCTGCTGGCTGCCCTTCTGGGCGCGATTGTTCTGGCGAAGGGAGATGGCGAGGCATGAGTATCGGTCTGACACATTATCTGCTGCTGGCTGCGGTGCTGTTTGCCATCGGCATGTTTGGCGTCCTGTCCAAGCGCAATATTATCGCAATTCTCATGGGCATTGAGCTGATGCTGAATGCTGTGAATATCAATCTGATTGCTTTCAACAGGTTTATGCCTGTACAGGATTTGTCCGGGCAGCTGATGGCACTGTTTGCCATTGCTGTGGGAGTGGCCGAGGTGGCGGTGGGTATCGCCCTGGCCTTCCGGATTTATCATGACAGGGAAACCATCAATGTTGACGAGCTGAATCGTATGAAGGGATAGGGGGAGCTTGAATGTTTAATGAATTTGCACTTGAACACGCGTGGCTGATTCCCCTGCTGCCGGTAATGGCCTTTGTGGTGATTGGCATGGTTACGCGCTCCTATGGCAAGCTGTCCGCGGCTATTGCCGTGAGTGCGAGCATCGTCAGCTTCCTGCTGGCGGTGGGCGTGACGCTGGCCGTGGTGTCCGGCAATATTACTGTTGATGCACCGTTTATCCAGAAGGTTTCCTGGTTCCATATCGGCAGTGTCAATATCTCCATGGGTGTGCTGATTGACCCGCTGACAGCCATGATGCTGATGGTGGTGACGACGGTGTCCCTTCTGGTACAGATTTATTCCTGCGGCTACATGGAGGGAGATGCGGGATATGGCAGGTTCTTTGCCTTCCTGTCCCTGTTTGCAGGCTCCATGCTGGGGCTGGTCATTGCGGTTAATTTTCTCCAGATGTACTTTTTCTGGGAGCTGGTGGGGTTGTGCTCCTATCTGCTGATCGGTTTTTATTATTACAAGATTTCGGCCCGCGAGGCGGCCAAGAAGGCCTTTATGACTACCCGTGTGGGTGACTTCGGCCTGCTTCTGGGCATCTTGCTTTTGCAGCTGACCTTTGGCACGCTGGATTTTCAGGAGCTGCAGGCGGTGGTGCCTGCCTATGTGGTGCAGTGCGGTACCGGCTTTCTGACGGTGATTGCCCTGCTGCTCTTTGTGGGGCCGATAGGCAAGTCAGGCCAGTTCCCGCTCCATGTGTGGCTGCCTGATGCCATGGAGGGCCCTACGCCTGTGTCCGCCCTCATTCATGCGGCAACCATGGTAGTGGCCGGTGTGTATCTGGTGGGCCGTGCCATGTTCCTCTTTATGGAGGTGCCGCTGGTGATGAATGTTATTGCCTGGGTGGGCGGCTTTACGGCGATTTTTGCCGCCAGCATTGCCATTACCCAGCGGCAGATTAAGCGGATTCTCGCTTATTCTACGGTCAGTCAGCTGGGCTACATGATGCTGGCCCTGGGCGTCGGTTCCCTGACCTCATCCTTCTTCCATCTGATGACCCACGCCTTCTTCAAGGCGATGCTGTTCCTCAGCGCCGGTGCGGTGATGCACGCCATGGCTGACGAGGCAGATATTTTCAGGATGGGTGGTCTTAGGAAGAAGATGCCTGTGACCTTTGCAGCTATGACTATCGGCGTGCTGGCTATTGCCGGTATTCCGCCTTTTGCCGGGTTCTTCTCCAAGGATGAGATTCTGGCGGCGGCCGCTGCGGTCAGCACCCCTCTGTACGTGCTGGCGGTGGTGACTGCCTTCATGACGGCATTCTACATGGCGCGGCTGCTGTTTGTGACCTTTATGGGTGAGCCGGCCAGTCAGGAGGCTTATGACCATGCCCATGAGGTGGGCTGGTTCATGCGGGTGCCTTTGCTGGTGCTGGCGGCGCTGTCCGTGGTCAGCGGCCTGTGGGGGCATATCTTTGGCTTCGGGGAGTGGGTGCGCTTCGGCGCGGCTTCCCACGAGGGCATTGACTGGATGATTGCAGGCTCTTCCACGGTGCTGGCTGTGCTGGCTATCGGCCTTGCCTGGAGAATTTATGTGGCGAGGAGCTGGGATGCGGAGGCGATTGCCGCCAGATGCGGCGTTCTGTATCAGCTCAGCTTCCACAAGTTCTATATTGATGAGATTTATGCCGCTTTGATTAAGGTATTTGTAGACGGTATTGCCAAGGTGCTGTACTGGATTGATATTTATATCGTTGACGGGATTGTCAACGGGCTGGGCGGCATTGTGCGGCTTGCCAGCGACTGGCTCAGCCCGGCGGAGAACGGGCAGGCCCAGAGCTATGCGGGGGTGTATCTCTGCGGCGTGATTATTCTGCTGGCTTATGGTGTTTATTATGCAGCTAAGATAATGGCTATGCTGGGAGGTGCGTTTTGATGGATAATTTTCCATTATTGACAGCGGTTTTGCTGGCACCGCTATCGGCTGCCCTGCTGCTTTGCTTCGTGTCCGCGAAATCCGTGCAGTCGGTGCGTGTAATCTGCGCCGCTGCCATGAGCTTTGCCCTGGTGCTGACGGTGTATGCGTTCTTTAGCTACGATATGGCTACCGGGGGCATGCAGTTTGTGGAGGATGTGCCGTGGATAAGGGACCTGGGGGTGCATTATGCCCTGGGCGTGGATGGCATTTCCCTGCCGATGCTGCTCCTGACGGAGCTTATCGGCCTTGCGGCGGTGTTCAGCTCCTGGAGCATTACGGAGAGGCCGAAGGAGTTTTATATCCTTCTGATGATTCTGATTGCCGGTGTGACCGGTACCTTTATCGCCAGGGATTTGTTTATTTTCCTGCTGTGCTATGAGGTAGTGGTTATTCCGATTTACATCATGGTTATCATCTGGGGTTCTACCAAGCGCGTCAGCAAGGAATATGCCGGCATGAAGCTGACTATTTACCTGCTGATGGGCTCCGCCTTTATGCTGGTGGGCGTGGTGGCGCTGTACCTGACGGCTTTCCCGGAGGGGGCACGCACCTTTGATATGCAGGCGCTGGCAGCAGCTGCTGCCGCTGGCTGTTTCAGCGAGGAATTTCAGATTTTTGCTTTTTTCCTCCTGCTTTTGGGCTTTGGCTCCCTGCTGTCCATGTTCCCGTTCCACAGCTGGTCGCCGGATGGTTATGCCGGTGCACCTACGGCGGTTTCCATGATACATGCCGGTGTGCTGAAGAAAATCGGCGGCTACGGCCTCATCCGCCTGGGGCTTCTGGTGCTTCCTCTGGGAGCCAAGTTCTGGGCACCGCTGATTGCCGGGCTGGCGATTGTCAATGTGATGTATGCGGCCTATATTGCGCTGGCACAGCATGATTTGAAGTATGTAATCGGTTATTCTTCGGTTTCCCACATGGGCTATGTGCTGCTGGGCTTTGCCGCCCTCAACGTGGTGTCCGTCAGCGGCGCAGTGGCAAACATGGTGGCGCACGGCGTCATGAGCGCGCTGTTCTTTGCCATGATTGGCTATGTGTATGAGCGCACCCACATGAGGAGCGTGAAGGAGCTCAGGGGTCTGGCGCATCAGATGCCGCGAGTGGCGGCCGGCTTTATGCTGGCTGGCATGGCATCCCTGGGCCTGCCGGGCCTGATTGGCTTCATGCCTGAGTTTACGATTTTTGTTGGTTCCTTCGGGGTATATCCTGTGCTGGCGGTGCTGGCGATTTCCGGCATCATCTTTACGGCGCTCTATACCCTGCGCATGCTGGCGAAGGTGCTCTTTGGCCCTCGCGACAGCCGTTTTGATTATTTTGAGGATGCCAGTGGCGTTGCTATGATGCCGCTGATTATCCTGGGGATTGCCCTGGTGGGCTTCGGTATTTTCCCGCAGCTTCTCATGGGCATGGTAGGCTCCGGTACAGAGCAGCTTATGCCGCTGTTGGAACGCATCACTGATGCACCGGTATTTTTAGGGGGTGTCAGATAATGAATTTTGCAGCGATTAGTACAGAGATTTTTATTCTGTGCATGGGGCTTTTTGCCATTGTCATGGATTTGGTGCTGCCTGAGAAGGAATCCCGTAAATCTATCGGCGGCGTGCTGATTTTTGCCCTGACCGGCTGGTTCCTGTATATGTTTACCCTCTATCACGGGGCGTTAAATCCGCTGGAAGCAGCTTCCATGCCAGCTATGACGGACAGGTTTTTCTATCAGGGGATGTATCTGGTGGATAATTATGCCCTGTTTTTCAAGCAGCTGTTTATTCTGGCAACGGTATTTACCATGCTGTTTGCCAGTGATTATGTGCAGGCCGTGCTTCGCTACAGGGGCGAGTTCTACGCCCTTTTGCTGCTGGCACTTCTGGGCATGTGCGTGCTGGCCTCTGCTACTGATTTTCTGACGGCTTTTCTCGGGCTGGAGCTCATGACTATTTCCTTCTACGTGTTGACAGGGGCGAGGATGAGTTCCAAGGATTCCAGCGAGGCGGCCGTCAAGTACCTGATTGTAGGCTCTGTTTCCACAGCGGTGATGCTTTACGGCATCAGCCTTGTGTACGGTGCTACCGGCAGTATCCAGTTCTTTGAGGTCTGCCGCAATCCGCACCTGTTCTTCCCGCTGGGGATTGCAGGCATCACCATGGTGCTGATTGGCTTTTTCTTCAAGCTGTCGGTAATTCCGTTCCACATGTGGGCGCCGGATGTGTATCAGGGGGCGCCGACACCGATTACGGCAATGCTGGCAATGGGGTCCAAGGCGGCCGGGCTGGCGGCCCTGATGCGGGTGCTGTTTGTGGCGTTCCCGCTGCTGGGGATTTACTGGCTGCCGCTTTTGGCGGTGCTGTGCGCCCTGTGCATGATTTTCGGCAACATCATGGCTATGCGCCAGAAGGATGTTAAGCGCATGCTGGCGTATTCATCCATCGCCCAGGCAGGCTACATGCTGGTAGGTGTTGTGGCTGCGGATGCCGCAGGCATGAAGGCTGTCATGTTCTATGCCATGCTGTATGTGTTTGCCAATGTGGGGGCCTTTGCGGCTTTGTCCGTAGTGGAGGCGCAGAAGGGCGATACCAGCCATCGCGCCCTGTACGGCCTTGCCCGGTCGGCTCCTGTGCTGGCGGCAGTCATGACTGTTTCCCTGCTGTCCATGGCGGGCATTCCGCCGACGGCAGGCTTTGCAGGCAAGCTGTACCTGTTTACCTCGGTGGTAGATCAGGGCTTTTTGTGGCTGGCCTTTGTGGGTTTCGTCATGTCCATGATTTCGGTGTATTACTATCTGCTGGTGGCAAAGGCCATGTTCCTGGGCAGGTGGGACGGCAGCAAGCTGGAAATCTCCGGTGCTGTCCGGGCCGCCGTGGTGCTGAGCGTGCTGGCTACGATTGTTGTGGGCGTGTGGCCTGAAAAGCTGGCAGAGGTTACCAATCTGGCGGCGAATACGTTTTTGCAGTAATTTCAGTTTTCCGTAGTGCTTATTTGTTGCTGTGGCAATAATCTGGGCTATACGGGTAAACTGAAACAGGGGAGTGGGAGGCTGACGAGGTCTGTCACTGCCAACCGTTGTATTAAATATGTTTTTTAAGGTTCTCCCTCTTGTTGTATAATAAGGGGGAGATTTTTTTTGCAGGAGGCAGTTGCTTAACAAGGATAGGCTGTAAAACCATGTGTTAATCATTGCTTGAAAACGGGCTTATTGTGAATGGAGATGGATTCAGATGAAAAATGGGGTGAAAAAATTTAAAAGTTTCTTGGGTGTTTCTGTGATTAGGAAAAATGTCGGTTTGAATGTCGGTTATATTGAGATAATGCCGCTAAAATGGTATACTGCTGATAGGCATTAGTAAACTTGAGAAAGAGGATACCATATATGAGTCAGTATATAGAATCTGAAAAAGTTGAATTAAAAGTAAAATATTCGGATACGATATGCAAGGAAATAGTATCATTTTTGAATGCTGATGGTGGGCAGATTATCGTAGGAGTTGATGATTTTGGTAATGTTGTTGGTGTTGATAAAATTGATGAAACATTGAAAAGGATATCTGATGTTATTACTATGCAGATAGAGCCTAATCCTCAGGAAGAAATTAGAACAGAGCTTAAATTTGATTCTGGAAAGACACTCATAGTGTTAATCATTTCCAAGGGGATAAGGAATATTTATTGTCAGAAAAAATATGGTTTTTCTTCAAGTGGATGTGTAATTCGAATTGGTACTACCTGTAAGGAAATGACTGCGGAGCAGATTCGTATTCGTTATGAGAAGAATTTCTACGATGAAGAATACATGATAAAGAAAAGAGCATCTTGCACAGACCTTTCGTTTAGAGAGTTGAAGATATATTATTCTGAAAAAGGATTTCATGTTGATGATACGTCTATAGAGGCTAATTTCAATCTACGCAATAAAGCTGGAGAATACAATCTTCTAGCAGAGCTTTTGGCTGATAAAAATAATATCCCATTTATTTTTGTGAAATTTAATGGTGTCGATAAAACAGCTATATCCGAGAGGAACGACTATGGGTATGGATGCATTTTGTCAGTTTATGAAAAAATAAAAGCAAGACTGTCGGCAGAAAATATATGTATTTCGGATACTACGGTCAGACCAAGACAGGATAGATATCTTTTTGATTATGATGCTGTGAATGAGGCAGTGTTAAATGCTTTGGTTCATAATGATTGGACGATTACAGAACCACAAATATCTGTCTTTAGTGATCGTATGGAAATATTGTCGCATGGCGGTCTTCCACATGGAATGACAATAGAAGATTTCTATGAAGGTATTAGTCATCCAAGAAATTCTACATTGATGAGGATTTTTTTGAATATGGGGTTAACGGAACATACAGGTCATGGTGTTCCAACTATTATAAAAAAATACGGTAAGGAAGTATTTGAAATTACGGATAATTATGTAAAATGCAAAGTTCCTTTTGATAAAAAAGTCTTGGAAGTAAGCAACAAAAATGTCGGTTTGAATGTCGGTTTAAATGTCGGTTTAAATGTCGGCTTAAATAAAACGGAAAAAGCTGTTTTAGTATTGTTAATTGAAGATTCGAATAGAA
>NZ_JBJDWZ010000067.1:0-3229 GCF_051866355.1 Anaerovibrio sp.
ATAGCTTTTGCCCTGTAAATGATTTTGTAGTAAAATAGTAATTGATAACTTTGCAAAGGAAAGGATGAGATAGATATGGCTAAGATTAGTACAGGCTACACTCCTGAGATGGGGGCGAAGATGCGCAGCATGCCGGAAATTCATGCCCGGTATCAGCAGTGCTGTCAGAAATATAAGCAGTTCAGAAATTGCAGTGCGGAGTTCCGGGAGCAGAAAGTGATGATTTACTCGGAGCTGAAAACCCTGGGCTGGGTGCTGGGCAAGTCAGATCAGCAGGTAAATAAGGAAGCAAATTTTTAATCGTGAAGCGAAATTTGACACAAGTGAAGCGCTATGGATGGATTGCAGATTTTTGGCAATTCCGGCTTTGCTTTTCATTTGATATCGTATTGCTAAAGGGGATTGATTTATGCAGGTAAATGATATTATACATGGTTTCAGGTTGTTGCGGCAGGAGCAGGTGAGGGAAGCGTCCTCCGAGGCCTTTGAGTTTCAGCATGTCAAGAGCGGGGCGCGGCTTTTGTACCTGAAAAACACTGATGACAACAAGGTGTTTTCCATTTCCTTCCGCACGCCACCGTCAGATGATACCGGCGTGCCACACATTATTGAACATTCCACCCTGTGCGGCTCCCGCAAGTTTCCGTTGAAGGAGCCATTTGTGGAGCTGGTAAAGGGTTCTCTGAACACCTTTCTCAATGCCATGACCTATCCGGACAAGACCATGTATCCGGTGGCAAGCTGCAACGACAAGGATTTTCACAACCTGATGGATGTGTATCTGGATGCGGTTTTTTATCCGTCCATTTATGATAATGAAGAAATTCTCATGCAGGAGGGCTGGCATTATGAGATTGAGAGCCCGGAGGAGCCGCTGAAATACAGCGGCGTGGTCTACAATGAGATGAAGGGGGCACTGTCCTCCCCGGAGGATTTGCTTGAAAATCAGGTTATGCGGGAGCTGTTCCCGGGCAATACCTATTCCTGCGAGTCAGGTGGCAATCCGAAGGCCATTCCGCATCTCACCTATGAGCAGTTTATCGAGTTCCATAGGAAGTATTATTCCCCTGCCAACAGCTATATCTATTTGTACGGCGATATGGATATTGAGGCACAGCTGGAATTTATTGACAGCGAGTATCTCAGCCATTTTGAGCGGGTGGAGGTTGATTCCGCTATTCCGTTGCAGAAGGCTTTTGATGAAGTAAAGCATATTGAGGGGGAATACCCTATCGGGGCAGAGGAGCCGGAGGATAGCAGGACCTTCCTGAGCTACAATCTGGTGATGGCGCAGGCCGGTGAGCATGAGCTGATTAATGCTATCGGGCTTCTGGAGCAGGCACTTTTGAAGACCCCGGCGGCTCCGCTCCGCAAGGCCTTGATTGATGCGGGCCTGGGGATGGATGTGTCCTCCCATTTTGAGACCAACGTGCTGCAGCCGTATCTGTCTATCACGGTAAATGGCGCGGAGGCTGACAGGGCAGAAAAGTTCCGGCAGGTTATTCATGACACGCTGGCAGAGCTGGCGGAGAAGGGCATTGACAGGACAATTCTGGAAGCGGCCCTCAACCTCATGGAGTTCCAGCTGAGGGAGGCTGATTTTGGCTCCTATCCGAAGGGGCTGATTTACAACATCATGCTGATGACAAACTGGCTCTATGACAAGGATCCGCTGGAAAAGCTGCGCTACGAGGCTGACTTGCAGGATTTGCGCAGCAAGCTGGACACTGATTATTATGAGCAGCTCCTGAAAAAATATTTCCTTGAAAATAATTTTGCCGTGTCCGTGGTGATGAAGCCTGATAGGGAGCTGGCGGCAAAGCAGGAGGCCGCGTTGGCAGATGAGCTGGCGGCTAAGAAGGCGGCCATGTCCGAGGCAGAAATCCGGACGGTGATTGAGAATACTGCCCGCTTGAAGCTGCGCCAGCAGACGCCTGACTCACCGGAGGCGCTGGCAACCATTCCTCTGCTGAAAATTGAGGATATTGCACCGGAGCCGAAGCATATTCCGCTGGAAGAGCGGCAGCTGGAAGATGTGAAGGTGCTGTTCACTCCGGCTGAGACCAACGGCATTGTTTATCTGAACCTGTATTTCAAGGCGGATGTGATACCGCAGGAGCTGGTGCCGTATGCCTACCTGTTCTCGGATATAATCGGGCTGGTGGATACGGAAACAAGTACCTATGAGGATATGACCAACAGGGTGAACATGCACACCGGCGGTATATCTTTCAGTCTGGAAAACCTCACTTTGGACGGGACAGCGGATTCCCTGCAGCCTGTGTTCAAGGTGTCGGCCAAGGCATTTATGCGGAAGCTGCCGGAGCTGGCGGATATTATCGGCGAGCTTTTGAATGAAACGCGGTTTGAGGACAGAAAGCGGCTTTTGGAGCTTTTACAGCAGAACCGCTCCGAGTTTGAGCTGGAAATGCTGCAGTCACCGGTGCAGGTGGCTCTGGCAAGGCTGAATTCCTTTATTTCCCGTGCCGGTGCCTACAATGAGCAGGGCGAGCTGTCCTCCTATCCTCTCCTGAAGGAGCTGACGGATGAGTTTGAGGCTAACGTGGACGATTTCTGTGCCAAGCTGTCCCAGGTGATGAGCCTGCTGTTCAGCACCAGACGGCTGACTATAGGTGTGACGGTGCAGGAGAAGGACTATGCCGCCTTTGCCGAGGGGATGAAGCCGCTTCTGGCAAGGCTCCATGAGAATACCACCGCTGACGGGGCGGAGACGGCAGAGTACAGCTTCCGGCCGGCTCAGCAGCAGGAAGGGCTGATGTCTTCCAGCCAGGTGCAGTATGTGGCGAAGGGCGCCAATCTGTACAAGCTGGGCTATGAGCTGACAGGCTCCTACCGCGTGCTGGAAATGCTTTTGAAGTATGAGTATTTCTGGATAAAAATCCGCGTGCAGGGCGGCGCCTATGGCGCCATGACGCGGTTCAACAGCGACGGCGATATGATGTTTGTGTCCTACCGTGACCCGAATCTGGCGGAAACCGTGGCGGTGTTTGACGGCACGGCTGAGTTCATCAGGAACTTTGAGGCGTCGGACAGGGAGATGGTGAAGTACATCATCGGTGCCATCAGCGGCATTGATACGCCATTGACGCCGCGGCTCATGGGAGTTACGGCACAGCGCATGTATTTCCGCGGCATTACCCTGGAATCACGCCGGAAGCGCAGGAAGGAGCTCCTGCAGACGACTGTGGAGGACATCCGCGCCCTGGCT
>NZ_JBJDWZ010000067.1:3329-16835 GCF_051866355.1 Anaerovibrio sp.
ACTGATGCTGACTGCATGATGTGTCGTCAGGGCGGCTTCATCCTGTCGGCGCAACGGGGCAGATGGTGCAATTTATCTTGACTTTCGGCATTTCGCATGTAATAATAAAAGGAACATATTTCGACGGGAGGGTTTCTTTTGAAGGAGACAATATTCAAGGGTGCAGGTGTGGCAATCATCACGCCTTTTACCGAAGATGGCATAAATTTTGATGAGCTGGGACGCATTATTGAGGACCAGATTGCAGGTGGCACTGACGCCATTATCATCACCGGTACTACCGGTGAGTCGGCAACCATGACCGACGAGGAGCACAAGGCGGCCATCAAGTATGCCGTGGAGAAGACTGCTGGCAGGATTCCTGTCATTGCAGGTACCGGCTCCAACGAAACTGCCTATGCAGTACAGCTTTCCCGGTATGCCGAGGAAGTAGGGGCTGATGCCCTGCTGGTGGTTACGCCTTATTACAACAAGTGTACCCAGAAGGGCCTTGTGAAGCATTTTACCACCATTGCTGACGCGGTAAATATTCCGTTGATTTTGTACAACGTACCATCCCGCACCGGCGTGAATATTCAGGTAGCTACCTTTGCGGAGCTGGCAAAGCATCCGCGCATCGTGGCAGTGAAGGAAGCCAGCGGTGATTTGAGCGCCGTGGCAAAAATCCGTCATGCCTGCGGTGACGAGCTGGCCGTTTATTCCGGCAACGATGACCAGATTGTGCCTATTCTTTCCCTGGGCGGCTATGGCGTTATTTCCGTGCTGTCCAATGTGGCTCCGAAGCTGACGCATGACATCTGCCAGCTCTATTTTGACGGCAGGGTGAAGGAGTCCGCTGATTTGCAGCTGGGTGCTATTGACCTGATTAGTGCGCTGTTCTGCGAGGTAAATCCTATTCCTGTCAAGGTGGCAATGCGCATGCTTGGCTATGCCGCAGGACCGTTGCGCCTGCCTCTGACCGAAATGGAGCCGGAGCATGAGGCGCAGCTGCGTACAGCCTTGAAGAATCATCAGCTGATTAAGTAAATATTGTTTTTGCAAGGGAGCTATCGTGCAGTTTTTGCTGTGGGATAGCTCCTTTTTTGTTATAATATTATCAGGCAGCTTTAATGCGTTTGTGAAAAGATAAAGACACGGAAAAACAAAGCATATAAAAACATAAAAAAAGAGGAGGAAGGTTATGCGAGGGGTGTTTGACATTGTGGGGCCGGTGATGATTGGCCCTTCCAGCTCCCATACAGCAGGTGCGGCCAGGCTGGGGCTGATGGCCGGCAAGATATTGGGAGAAAGGGTGGTAAAGGCCGAGATACTGCTGCATGGTTCCTTTGCCCAGACCTACAGGGGACACGGCACGGACAAGGCTCTTTTGGGCGGCATTATGGGCTTTGAGCCGGAGGATGAAAGATTGCGGGACGCGCTGGAGATTGCCCGTGACAGGGGGATAGATTATTCCTTCAGCCCTGTGGACATACCGGAGGCGCACCCCAATACGGCGGTGCTGATTCTGACCGGGGAGAAAGGGCGGACCGTGCGGGTGGAGGGCGCTTCCATCGGCGGCGGCAACATCCGCATTTCCCAGATTGGCGATTTTGAGGTACATCTGACAGGCAAGTATCCGGCGCTGGTGGTGGTGCATCGCGACAGGCCGGGCGTGGTGAACAAGATTACCACGATTATCGCCAGGTACGGCATCAATATCGCCTACATGAAGCTGTCGCGGAAGAACCGGGGGCAGGAGGCCATGATGATTTTGGAGACGGATGATGAGCTGACCGGCGAGATGATAGAGGATTGCAGTGCGGTGCCGGAGATTATCAAGGCTTTTGCCATACCGTCCATCCGGGGAAGGGAGTGACAGGCGTTTATGATTAGCTTTAATTCGATTGAGGAGCTTGTTGAGCTGGCGCAGAAGGCGAAATGCCCTATCAGCCAGATTGTCATACAGTGGGAAGTGGAGAATAATTTTGTTTCGGAGGAAAAACAGCGCGCCATGATGCTGAAAAACTGGCAGGTGATGGAGGAATCACTAAAGCGTGGCCTGAAGAATGCTGAGAAATCCGTCAGCGGGCTGACCGGCGGTGATGCGGTGAAGCTCTATGCCTACAGGAAGCAGGGCTATACGGGGGAAGCGGTGCTGTCCGCTGCCGCCAGTGCCGTGGGTGTCAGCGAGGTAAATGCGGTAATGGGCAGGATTGTGGCCTGTCCTACGGCGGGCTCCTGCGGCATCGTCCCTGCCGCGATATACGCGGCGGCAGAGAGGAATGGCAACAACATAGATGAGATTGTGGATGCCCTCTTTACGGCATCAGGCATCGGCATGGTGGTGGAAGCCAACGCCTCTATAGCCGGTGCCTATGGCGGCTGTCAGGCGGAGTGCGGCACGGCGGCCGGCATGGCGGCGGGGGCGCTGGTACAGCTGGCAGGGGGCACGCCGGAGATGGTGGGCAACGCCGTGGCGCTTGCCATCAAGAATCTGCTGGGGCTGGCATGTGACCCGGTGGCAGGGCTGGTAGAGGTGCCCTGCGTAAAGCGCAACGGCTTTATTGCGGTGCATGCCATGGTGGCGGCGGATATGGCTATGGCAGGGGTGCAGTCCGTCATTCCTGTGGATGATGTCATCGATGCCATGAACCGCATCGGCCGCTCCATGCCAAGCTCCATCAAGGAAACGGCCGAGGGGGGCCTTGCTACCACCCGGACCGGCCTGCGGCTGGCCAGGGAGATTTTTGGCAGGTAGTTTTTTATGTCTTTGGGCTGATTGTGAACATTATAATGGAATTTTAATGGACTTTTTTCCAGTTTTGTAATAAAGTATATAGGTAATTGAAATATTACGAATCAGGGAGGATGTATCCAATGAAAAAATGTTTACAGCTTTTGTTGATGCTTTGTGTGCTTGTGCTCGGAACCCAGAGCGCTTTTGCAGGCGGACTGCTGGGCGGCACCGGTGTCAGCGAGGACAGGGTTTATGACCAGGATGGCATGCTGAAAATCAAGACGCTGGCCATTGCGGCACCGATTTACAATGGGCCGAAATCCGAGGGCGAGCCGGAGATTGAGGACCTGCCGGAGATTTTGATGGAGGGCACGCTGGCGGATAAAAAAGGCGTGCTGAGCTATGTTTCCTATCGTGATGTCTGCCAGAATATCAAGGTGGCCAAGCATGTGGATATTCTGCGCCTTGACAGGCGCAAGGCTTTCAGCGAGTACAAGGAGGCTGTCAGCAAATATGCAGATGCTTACGTGGTGGTAACCGTTTCCAACGGTACCAGCGCCAACGATGGCACCCGCCTGAATGTTTTCTTTGATGTGTATGATGCCAACACCAGCAAGGTGATTTATGCCTATAGAAAGCTGGCGCCGAAGTCCGCTACCCGTGATACCCTGCTCTACACCGAGATTGCCAAGGATTTCTACACTGATTTCATCAAGGCACAGGAGAAGGTAGAAGAGGACAAGGAAAAGGAAGCCAAGGCAATCCTGAAGCTGGAAAAGGAAGCCGCCAAGAAGGCTGCCAAGGAAGCCGCAAAGAATAAGTAATGCGGGCTGCATAGGTTATGCAGGCTGCAGGTATGATTTGATGCAGTAAAAAACTGCTGTTGTCGCCTATGGGAGCGATAACAGCAGTTTTTTTAGTGCGCCAGATAAATAGGCTTGATTTTGGCATCCTCGGCGATGCTTTCCCGGAGGAAGCCGGCGGCCACCATGGCATCAAGAACGATAAACTGGCGCTTTTTGGCCAGCATAAAATCGACGTAGGGCGAGTAGAGGGACGGGGCGTTGGGAATACCGGCCAGCATGGCGGCTTCCGGCAGTGCCAGCATGGCAGGTTCCTTGCCGAAATATCCTTCTGCGGCCTGTCCGATGCCGTAGTAGCCGGAGCCGAAATAGATGGAGTTCAGGTAGAGCTCAAGGATTTCCTCCTTGGAATAGTTCAGCTCCATATCCATAGCCAGAATAAATTCCTCGGCCTTCCTGCCCATGGTCTGCTCCTGACTGAGAAACAGGTTTTTCACCAGCTGCTGGGTGATGGTGCTGGCGCCCTCCCGCACCTCACCGTACTGCATGTTTACCAGTGCGGCGCGGAAGATGCCCTCCATATCAAAGCCCCAGTGGCTGTAAAATTTCCTGTCCTCCACGGCAATGACCGCCTGCTGCATGGCTTCCGGAATGTCCGTCAGCTTCACGTAGTCAGGCTGGCGGATGCGGGACGCAACGGCTTTTTTGAGAAAAAGCATGCGGCTTATCCTGTCCAGATTGGAGGGCTGTCCGTCAGCAGGGGCGGCTGTGCCGTCCGTGGCAGATGCGTCAGCTGTGGTATCTGCATCGGCGGCAGTATCTGCACCTGTGGCGGCAGCCGCATGGGGCTGTGCCGGTTCGCCTTTGGCGTTATCCATTTTGTCGCTGATTTTTGTGCCCAGGCTTCTGGTGGTGTCCTGAACCTTTGCAAACATTTCATTGTCGGACAGGTAAAAATTGGCCCCTCCCGCTATCAGGAATGACAGGCAGAATACCACCATTAAAAGCGCTGTCCATTTTATGAAAGCTTTGATTTTTTTAATCAACATAATCCGTTCCTTTTCCTTGAATATATACCAGTAATGATGTAAAATGAAGTGTTGTTGCGTATATTATAGCGCAATTTTGGGGATTTGAAAAATCCAGCTGGATGCTGTTGAGATAAATGTTGCATAATATACATAAAAGCTGTATAATTATAAATCTAAAGGAGGAGTTGGATAATGAAAAAAGTTAGTATCATTGGCGCTACCGGTTATGCCGGTGCTGAACTGCTGAGAATTCTGCATAATCATCCAGAGGCAGAGGTGGTGCATATCACTTCGGAAAGCCATGCTGGCGAGGCGATTTCTGATATTTATCCACACTTGAAGGGCATTTATGACCAGAAGCTCATGAGCATGAAGGATATCGAGGTAATCGGTCAGGACAGTGATTTTGTCTTTATCGGACTGCCTCACGGCCATGCCATGAAGGTGGGCAGGGCGCTGGAAAATATGCCGGCGCGCATTATTGACCTGGGGGCCGACTACAGATTTGCTGATACCGATGTGTATGAGGAATGGTACAAGGTGCCGCACACCCACAAGGATGCGCCGCGTGTTTACGGGCTGGCTGAGCTTTACCGCGGGCAGATAAAGGATGCAAAGATTATTGGCAACGCGGGCTGTTACACCACGGCCAGCATTCTGGCACTGGCTCCGCTGGCCAAGCATCATCTGATTGATGTGGACACCATCGTGGTTGATGCCAAGTCCGGCGTGTCCGGCGCAGGGCGTTCCGCCAAGCAGGCCAACCACTTCCCTGAGCTTTATGACAGCTTCAAGGCCTATGGCGTGGCAACCCACCGCCATACGCCGGAGATTGAGCAGGCGATTGCTGATTTGTCCGGCGAGCGTGTGGTGCTGAACTTCACGCCGCATCTGGTGCCGATGTCCAGAGGCATCCTGAGCACCTGCTATGCCAGGCTGAAGGAGGGGGTAACTGCCGATATGGTTACTGCCGCCTATGAGATGATGTACGGCAAGGAGTATTTCGTCCGCCTGATTGGGCTGGGCGGTTATCCGGCCACCAAGAACGTGCGCGGCTCCAACTTCTGCGACCTGGGCTGGCATATTGACCGGCGCACCGGCAGGGTGATCGTGCTGTCCGCTATTGACAATCTGGTCAAGGGTGCGGCAGGGCAGGCCGTGCAGAACTTCAACATTGCCAGCGGCTTTGATGAGAAGCTGGGTCTGGATATGGTGCCTGTATATCCTTGATGTAATTCTGGCAATTAATATACACAGTATGCATAAGGTTTATACATTTCAAATAGCTGGCACAGCGATAGCACAGTAATGCAATTGTGCAATAGTGCATGGTGAAACAGTGCAATAGCATGGTAATATAATATCGTAGCAATATAATAGTATAGTAATGTAGGAGGAACGGATATGTTTAGTGAAAAGAATGCGGCTGCCGGTGTAACCTTTCCAAAGGGCTTTAAAGCCGCCGGTGTAAGGGCCGGCATAAAAAAGAGCGGCAACCTCGATTTGGCGCTGATTTATACAGAGAAGGAAGCGGCTGTGGCCGGTGTGTTCACCAAGAATGCTGTGGCCGCGGCTCCTGTTATTGTTTCCCGCGAGGTGGTAAAGGGCGGCAAGGCCCATGCCATCGTGGCCAATGCCGGCTGTGCCAATGCCTGCACCGGCGAGACCGGCCTTGCCAATGCCAGGAAGATGGCGGCCATGGCCGCCGCCGAGGTTGGCTGTGCCCCTGGGGAGGTGCTGGTAGGCTCTACCGGCATCATCGGCGTAAACCTGCCTATGGACAGGCTGGAGGCAGGCATCAAGGCCGCCGCCGCAGAGCTTTCCGAGGATGGCAGCAGGAATGCGGGCAACGCCATTATTACCACTGATACCTATTCCAAGGCCTGCTCCTGCGAGGTGGAGATTGGCGGCAAGGCAGTGCGCTTTGGTGCGATTGCCAAGGGCTCCGGCATGATTCAGCCGAATATGGCCACCATGCTCTGCTACATCACCACTGATGCCAATATTTCCAGCCAGCTGATGCAGAAGGCCCTGTCGGACATCGTGGAGGTTTCCTTCAACATGATTTCCGTGGACGGCGATATGAGCACCAATGATACCGTGCTGGTGCTGGCAAACGGCGCATCCGGCATAGCGGAAATCACTGACGGCTCCCCTGAGTATGAGAAGTTCCATGCAACCCTGAAGGAAATCTGCCAGGAGCTGTCCAAGCGGATTGCCGCCGACGGCGAGGGCGCAACCAAGTTCCTGACCATCAACGTAAGCGGCACTAAGACCTTCGAGGATGCCAAGACCGTTGCCATGAGCATTGCCAAGTCACCGCTGGTAAAGACGGCCTTCTTCGGCGAGGACCCGAACTGGGGACGCGTTATCTGCGCTGTAGGCTATGCAGGCATTCCGATGGTGCCGGAAAAGACCGTTATCAAGTTTGGCGGCGTGCCTGTCTATGCCAACGGCCTGGGTGCGGAGTTCGATGCTGAGGACATTCACAAGGTCATGGCAGAGCATGACATCGTGATTGATGTGGAGATGGGCATGGGTGATGCCGAGGCTACCGTATGGAGCTGTGATTTCTCCTATGAGTACGTGAAGATTAACGGTGAGTATCACACCTGATATGCGGCTGTCGCGTGACTATTGCATGATTATTGTATGATTATGCTATGGCTATTATGTGACTGTATTTGTGATATAGAGCGGAAGATATGCGCCCTTTGCGCGGCGCATGTGATACAGAGGTATGATTATGGCGATTATGAAGCATGCTGAAAAAAAGGCAGGGACCCTCATTGAGGCACTGCCTTACATTCAGGAATTTTACGGCAAGACCATCGTGGTAAAATACGGCGGCAATGCCATGATTAACGAGGATTTGAAGCACAAGGTCATGGAGGATATCAGCCTTCTGAAATACGTGGGCATCCGTCCGGTGATTGTACACGGGGGCGGCCCTGATATCACCCATTTTCTGAAAAAGGTGGGCAAGCAGTCGGATTTTGTCAGCGGCCTGCGGGTCACTGACGAGGAAACTGTGGAGATTGCCGAGATGGTGCTTGATGGCAAGGTCAACTCCGATATTGTCAACATGCTGAACTGCCGCGGCGTCAGGGCGGTAGGCCTCAGCGGCAAGGATGCAGGGCTCATCAGGGCCAGCAAGAAAATGGCTACTGTCTACGACGAGGCCGGCAACACGGAAAAGGTTGACATCGGCTATGTAGGCCAGGTGGAGTCGGTGGATACCCGCATTCTGCAGGATTTGCTGGACAACGGCTACATTCCGGTGGTTGCGCCTATCGGCGTCGGCGAGGACGGCGAAAGCTACAACATCAACGCGGATTATGTGGCTGCGGAGATTGCCGGTGCCCTGCATGCGGAAAAGCTGCTGCTCCTGACGGATATTGAGGGCGTGTACAAGGATTTCAACGACAAGGACAGCTTTATTTCCTCCCTGACCGTGGAGGAGGCAAAGGGCTACATCAAGGACGGCACTATTTCCGGCGGCATGATTCCGAAGATTGAGGCCTGCCTGAAATCCATTGAGTGCGGTACCAACAAGGTGCATATCATTGACGGCCGCCAGCCTCATTCCATCATTCTGGAGCTTCTGACCAACAGCGGTATCGGTACCCAGGTCGTTAAATAAAAATCGAGGTGTAAGTGAAATGCAATTAACTGATGAACAGATATATGCCAAGGATGCCCATGACTATCTGCCGGTGTTTGCCCGTTACCAGATTGTGCTGGACCACGGCGACGGCGTTTACGTATATGATTCCCAGGGCAGGAAATACATTGATTTTCTGGGGGGCATTGCCGTAAACGTGCTGGGTCACAATCATCCGGAGCTGGTTAAGGCCATTGCGGAGCAGGCAGGCAGGATGATTCACTGCTCCAACCTGTACTATACCCAGGTGCAGGCCGAGGCCGCGGAAAAGCTGGTAAAGCTCAGCGGACTGGGGAAGGTGTTTTTTGGCAATTCCGGCGCCGAGGCAAATGAGGGCGCCATCAAGGTGGCAAGGAAATACGCCCATACCATCGCCCCGGACAAGTCCCAGATTATTTCCGCCATCCACAGCTTCCATGGCCGTACCATCGCTACCCTGACCGCTACCGGCCAGCCGAAGTATCACGAGGGCTTCGGGCCGTTGCCGGAGGGCTTTGATTACGTGCCTTACAACGATATTGAGGCATTGGAAAAGATGATGAGCGATAAAACCGCTGCCGTCATGCTGGAGCCGATTCAGGGCGAGGGCGGCGTGCATGTGCCGGATGTTGAGTACATGCAGAAGGTGCGCCAGCTGTGCGACAAGTACGATGCCGTGCTGATTTTTGATGAAATCCAGAGCGGTATGGGCAGGAGCGGCAAGTTCTTCGCCTATGAGAATTTCGGCATCCTGCCGGATGTAGTCACCCTTGCCAAGGGACTGGCAGGCGGCGTGCCGATCGGCGCCTTCATTACCAGCGACAAGGTGGCGGCGGCTCTCCATGCCGGTGACCACGGCTCCACCTTCGGCGGCAATCCGCTGGCCTGTGCGGCGGCCAATGTGGTGCTGGACAATGTGGGCAATGAGGCATTTTTGCGGCAGGTGGCAGAAATGGGCGAGTACATGAAGTCACGCCTTGAGGCCATGCAGGCAAAATTCCCGTCCCTTATCAAGGAAGTGCGGGGCATGGGCCTGATTTTGGGCATGGAGCTCACAAAGCCGGGCCGCGAGATTGTCAATGCCTGTCTTGCAAAGGGCGCAATCATCAACTGCACAGCCGGAAACGTGCTGCGCTTCGTGCCGCCGTTGATTGTTACCAGGGCGCATATTGACGAGGTCTGCGATGCGGTTGAGGCGGTATTGCCGCAGTACGCGTAAGAATGCAGTATGTGTTACATGCGGGAATGCAATACGCGTAAGAACGTGTTATGCGTGAAAACGTATTATGCGTAAGAATGCACTACGTGCAATAAATGCGCAATAATATTGTATACCCATACAGCAGAAGGTTTATTTTCTTCCTTTAATGTAGTATAATATACGCTGTTGGTGTACATAAGTATATATTCGGTATGCCTATTGGAGGTTATAAAATGTTAAAAGGCAAGGACATGCTTTCCATCCATGACCTTTCCGTGGATGAGGTAAATGAAATCCTGGCTTTGGGCCATGAGCTCAAGGCAAAGCAGAAGGCCGGCATTGAGCATCATATCTTGAAGGGCAAGACTTTGGGCATGATATTTGAGAAATCCTCTACCCGTACCCGCCTTTCCTTTGAAACCGGTATGTATCAGCTGGGCGGTCAGGCCCTGTTCCTGTCCAACCGCGATTTGCAGCTGGGACGGGGGGAGCCAATCAAGGATACGGCCCGCGTTATGTCCCGTTATCTGGACGGCATCATGATTCGTACCTTCGGCCATGACAGGGTGGAGGAATTTGCAAAATGGTCTGATGTGCCTGTTATCAACGCCCTGACTGACCTGCTGCATCCTTGCCAGGTTCTGACTGATCTGCTGACCATTCAGGAGCACAAGGGCAAAAATCTCAAGGGCCTGAAGATGGCCTATGTAGGCGATGGCAACAACATGACCAACTCCTACATGTACGGCTGTGCCAAGGCAGGCATTGATTTTGTTTCCGCCAATCCGAAGGGCTTCGAGCCTGATATGCAGGTTTTTGAAAATGCCTGCCGGGATGCGGAGGAAACTGGCGCCTCCATCAAGCTGGTAAACGACCCGTTTGAGGCGGCCAAGGATGCTGACATCGTGGTTACCGATACCTGGGCCAGCATGGGGCAGGAGGACGAGCACGAGGAGCGCAAGAAGATTTTCAAGGATTATCAGGTCAATGCGGAGCTTCTGGCCGTGGCTGACAAGCGCGTCATCGTCATGCACTGCCTGCCGGCTTACCGGGGCGAGGAAATCACCGATGAAATCCTTGAGGCCTATGCCGATGTAATCTTTGACGAGGCAGAGAACCGCCTCCATACCCAGAAGGCAATCATGGCCCTCACCATGGGCTGACAGCCATAGATGCCGGTGCCCGTGCATAACGGGCCGTGGTACAATAATAGCTGTAAACTGCTGATATAATAGCCGTAACATACTGATGGCTATGACATATAATGTGGAAATAATGATTAAGGAGTTGTAAATATTATGGCAGAATTTAAGAAAGTCGTATTGGCATATTCCGGTGGTCTTGATACTTCCGTTATCATTCCTTGGCTCAAGGAAAACTATGGCGGCTGTGAGGTTATTGCCTGCTGTGCCGACATCGGACAGGGGGATGACATGCAGGCTATCCATGACAAGGCCCTGCGTTCCGGCGCATCCAAGTGCTACATCCTCGACCTGACCCAGGAATTTTTGGAGGAGTATGTATGGCCGACCTTGAAGGCCGGTGCTGTTTATGAGGGCAAGTATCTGCTGGGCACTTCCTTCGCCCGTCCGCTGATTGCCAAGCGTCTGGTTGAGGTGGCAAAGAAGGAAGGCGCGGAGGCTATTGCCCACGGCGCTACCGGCAAGGGCAACGATCAGGTTCGCTTTGAGCTGACCGTAAAGGCACTGGCTCCTAACATGGCTATTGTGGCTCCGTGGCGTGAGTGGGATCTGCTGTCCCGTACCCAGGAGATTGAGTATGCCAAGGCTCACAACATCGACATTCCTACCGACAACAAGAAGTATTCCATGGACAAGAACATCTGGCATCTGTCCCATGAGGGCTCTGATCTGGAGGATCCGTGGAATGCACCTCAGAACGAGATGTATCTGGTTTCCAAGGCTCCGGAGGATGCCGCCGATGAGCCTGAGTATGTGACCGTTGATTTTGAGAAGGGCGTTCCTGTGGCTGTCAATGGCAAGAAGATGGGCGCAGTGGAGCTTCTGACCGAGCTGAACGATATCGGCGCCCGCAACGGTATCGGCATTGTTGATATCTGCGAGAATCGTCTGGTGGGCATGAAGTCCCGCGGCGTTTATGAAAATCCGGGCGGAGCAATCCTGTTCTACGCTCATCGTGAGCTGGAGTATCTCTGCCTCGACCGCGCTACCTACCACTACAAGGAGGGCGTAGCAATCCGCTTCGGCGAGCTGGTTTATGACGGCATGTGGTTCTGCCAGCTGCGTGAGGCTTTGTCCGCTTTTGTTGACAGCACTCAGGAAACCGTAACCGGTACTGTAAAGCTGAAGCTCTACAAGGGCAACATCATGAGCGCAGGTGCCAAGTCCCCTTATTCCCTGTACAATCAGGAATTTGTAACCTTCGAGGAAGATCATGTTTACAATCAGGCTGATGCAGAAGGCTTTATCAACCTCTTTGGCTTGCCATTGAAGGTTCGCGCCCTGATGCAGGAAAAGGCAGGTAAGTAATTATGGCAGAGCAGCTCTGGGGCGGACGTTTTTCCAAGTCCACCGATGAGATGATTAATGACTTTCAGGCCTCCATTGATTTTGACAAGCGGATGTACAACGAGGATATTGCCGGCTCCATCGCTCATGCGACCATGCTGGCCAAGGCAGGCATTATTTCCGAGGCTGACCGGGATGATATCATCAGCGGCCTGAAAGATATTTACAAAAAAATCGAGGCAGGCGATTTCTCCTTTGAGGTTGCCCTTGAGGATATTCACATGAATATCGAGAAGCGCCTGACCGATGCCATCGGTGAGGCCGGCGGCCGCCTGCACACGGCCCGCAGCCGTAACGACCAGGTGGCGCTGGACACCCACATGTTCATCCGCCGTCAGGTGGTCGAGGTGGAAAAGCTGATTCTGGACATGCAGGCAGCTCTGGTGGAGGCGGCAGAGAAGTACAGCGATGTGATTATGCCGGGCTATACCCATCTGCAGCGCGCCCAGCCGATTTTGTTTTCCCATCACATGATGGCCTACTTCGGCATGCTGAAGCGTGACTTTGACCGCTTCAAGGGCGTGTATGACCGCTGTGACATCATGCCGCTGGGGGCAGGTGCCCTGGCCGGCACCACCTTCCCGATTGACCGTCCTTTTGTGGCGGAACAGCTGAATTTTGATGCTATTTACAGCAACAGCCTTGATGCTGTGTCTGACAGGGACTACATCATGGAATTCCTGTCGGCGGCATCCATCCTGATGGTGCATTTGTCCAGGCTCAGCGAGGAAACCATCCTGTGGTGTTCCCGTGAGTTCTTCTTCATTGAGCTGGATGATGCCCATTGTACCGGCTCATCCATGATGCCGCAGAAGAAAAATCCTGATGTGTCCGAGCTGGTACGTGGCAAGACAGGCCGCGTCATGGGACATCTCATGGCCATGCTGACGACGGTCAAGGGCCTGCCGCTGGCCTATAACAAGGATTTGCAGGAGGACAAGGAAGGCATCTTTGACGCCATCGACACCATCAAATTCAGTCTGGCAGTGTATGCCCGCATCATGCGCGGCATGAAGGTGCGCAAGGATGTAATGCGCCGCGCTGTGGCAGAGGATTTCTCCAATGCAACTGATCTGGCTGATTATCTGGTGAAGAAGGGACTGCCCTTCCGTCAGGCTCATGCCGTTTCCGGCAAGGCCGTTCACTACTGCATTGAGCAGAATAAGTGGCTGGCTGACATGAGCATGGCTGAGCTGAAGGAGCTGTCCGATTTGTTTGAGGAGGACATCTACGATGCCATCAGCCCGGAAACCTGTGTCAAGAACCGCAATTCCTACGGCGGCACCTCCTATCAGCAGGTGGAGCTGCAGCTGAAGCTGGCGGCGGATATTATGGCCGGGGAAAAGGCTTATGTGGCTGAGAAGGATGCCAGGCAGGCAAAGGTAGAATAAAAATTTCAGTTTTTCGTAGTGCTTGTTTGTTTGTACGAGCATTTACGGATGGAAATAGTTTGGTAGTCTGTGGACTCTGTTCAGACATTTTGAAGGGACAGGTAACGGCAGTACCCACGAAAACCCGCTCTCGCTCTTAGTTGTGCCTCGCGTTACTAACATTCATCTATCG
>NZ_JBJDWZ010000068.1:0-16777 GCF_051866355.1 Anaerovibrio sp.
GGTTGAACAGCTGGCATAAAACAAAATAGGACGAAGCAAAAAACATAAAATAAGACAAAAAAATCCCTGCTGCTTTCATTGTGGAAGCGGCAGGGATTTTTGCGCTGTCCGAAGGTATTCACGCTTCGGTATTATTTTCTCTTCAAGGTTATGTAGATGATAGGCATAATAATCAGCACCGTGCCGATGATTTCCGGCAGTTCAAAAAGCACATCCAGCAGGAGGACGGAGAGGACGATGGAGGCCAGCGGCTCGGTGGCGTTGAGGATGCTTGCCTCCTGGGCCAGAATGTATTTGGTGCTGGTTACATACAGCCAGAAGGAGGCGGCCGTACCCAGCACGCAGATGTAGGCGAGGCTGAGAGCCGCCGGCATGTCCAGTGTGCCGGGATATGACAGCGGCGGCGAAATAATGGATATGGCGGCGCCGCCGATGAGCATGGCCCAGCCGATTACCTGCGGCGACGGCCAGCGCAGAAGGAGCCAGCGGGGCTGCACGGTGTAAAAGGCGGCGGCAAAGGCACTGAGAATGCCCCAGAACAGTGCGGCATCGGAGATGGCCAGCGTGGTCAGGCTGCCGTGGGTAACCAAAAGCGCCGTGCCGAAAATAGCCATGATGGCGCAGATGACCTGTGCCAGCTGTGGCAGCCTTTTTTCCCTGATGGAGAACCAGATGAGGATGAGAATAGGCATGAGATACTGGATGATGGTGGCCGTCGGGGCGTTGCTGTACTCAATCGCCACAAAATACGTGTACTGCACCGACATCATGCCCAGAAGGCCGAAGGCCAGAAGACGCCTGCGGCTTTCCTTGTCCTTCCAGATGGCGAGGATGTTGTTGCCGTTGATGACGGCATCTATGAAGAGCAGCAGAAGCCCGGCCACAATGGTACGGATGGCGGTGAGATAGTCAGCCGTCATGCCTTTCTCCTGCAGGATGAACTGCGCCGCAACACCGGACCCGCCCCAGAAGATGGAGCCGGTCAGTGCCATCAGCACACCCTTGGTTCGTGATGAAATAGTCATGGATGATACACCTCTTTTTTATCAATACCATAATATAATATAACAGAAAAGCTGATTTGTCAGCTATTTGCAGGGAGGAATCGGCAGGGGGATTTATTCCGGCAGTACCTGTTTTTCCTGCGGAAGATAATTTTCATATTTTTCAAAAAAAGTGTTGACAATTTATCTTGAAATACATATAATATTCATTGTCGCGAGGCGCTAGGGCGCTTTTCATGTGACTCACTAGCTCAATTGGTAGAGCATCTGACTCTTAATCAGCAGGTTCGGAGTTCGAGTCTCCGGTGGGTCACCACTTTTTTTCGCGGCGCAAGCAGGCAGTTTGCCGAAATATTGACTCACTAGCTCAACTGGTAGAGCATCTGACTCTTAATCAGCAGGTTCGGAGTTCGAGTCTCCGGTGGGTCACCATTGAATGTGACAGGTCAGAACAGAGTTCTGGCCTGTTTTTGATATATAGCCGAATACTGAAAGTTTTTTTGATATCCAGCCGGATATTGAAGGAAACGGCAGATTTTTTATTGGTGTTTTTGGGCAGAATGAAATCTGATGTACATGCAAAGGGGGAAATCATGCGGATTTTAATCTCAAACGATGATGGTATCAGGTCAGAGGGCATCGAGGCCCTTGTCAGGTCACTTTACAGGGAGCATGAGGTGGTTGTGGCCGCTCCGGCAGGCCAGCAGAGCGCCAAGGCTCATGCCATTACGGTCAGGGACAGGCTCTACGTGGAGGAATACCGTCCTCTGCAGGACAGGTACGGCATACAGGCCCTTGCCATTGACGGAACGCCTGCCGACACGGTAAAGCTCTACATTGAGGGCATTATCCGCAGGGACAGGGCGCTGATGCCGGAGCTGGTGATTTCCGGCATCAACGATGGCAGCAACCTGGGGACGGATATGCTCTACTCAGGCACGATAGGGGCCGCGTCGGAGGGCTTTGTGCAGGGGATAGATGCAGTGGCTGTTTCCCTGGAGTACAACGCGGAGCATTCCTTTGAGTTTGTGGCGGAGCAGTTTGCCGGCAAGCTGCCGGAGCTTTTGGGGCACAGCAGCGGGAGAAAACTGCTGAACGTGAATTTCCCGCGCAAGCTGTCCGGCAGCTATGACTGGGTATGGTGCCGTCAGGGTGTGCGCGATTACTGCAACGCCTATGAAAGACAGCAGGATGAGGCCGGGCGTGTTTTTTATACGGTGGGCGGTTCGCCTCTCTTGGCCGGCAACACGGATGATACCGATGTGATGGTTACCTGCAGGGGCAATATTTCCGTGACGCCGCTGCAGCTGGATAAAACAGATTTTTCTGCCCTGCCATCAGGGCGCAATCTATGATATAATGAATTGTTAAGTTGTTTGAGAGGAGAATGTAAATATGAAATCAAAAATCAAGGATATTGCTCTGGCTCCTTCCGGCCACGATAAAATCAACTGGGTAAAGAACTTTATGCCGGTTATGAACGCTATTGAAAAGGAATACTCCGTAACAAAGCCTTTTGCCGGCAAGCGCATGGTCATGACTATGCACCTTGAGGCAAAGACAGCGTATCTGGCACTGGTGCTGCAGGCAGCCGGGGCAGAGGTTATCGCTACTGCCTCCAACCCCCTGTCCACCCAGGACGATGTGTGTGCCGCACTGGTAGAGGGTGGCGTTACGGTATTTGCCCACCACGGCTGCACGATGGAAGAGTACGATGCCTACATTGATATGGCCCTTGACTGCGAGCCGGACATCATCATGGACGATGGCGGCGATTTGATTTACCGCCTGCACAATGAGCGCCGCGAGCTTTTGCCGAAGATTATCGGCGGCTCCGAGGAAACCACCACGGGCGTTATCCGCGACCGCGCCCTTGAAGCTGCAGGCAAGCTGGAGTTCCCGATGCTGGCCGCCAACGATGCTTACTGCAAATATCTCTTTGACAACCGCTACGGCACCGGTCAGTCCACCTGGGAGGGCATCATGCGGGCCACCAATCTGGTTATCGCCGGCAAGACCGTTGTTATCGCCGGCTATGGCTGGTGCGGCAAGGGCGGTGCTATGCGCGCCAAGGGGCTGGGAGCCAATGTCATCATCACCGAGGTGGACCCGATTAAGGCCATCGAGGCGGTATTTGACGGTTTCCGTGTAATGCCGATGGACGAGGCGGCCAAGGTGGGAGATATTTTCCTGACCCTGACAGGCGACAAGGATATCCTGCGCAAATGGCATTATGAGTCCATGAAGGACGGCGCCGTAATGGCTAATTCCGGCCATTTTGATTTGGAAATCAATATTCCGGAGCTGGAAGAGGTTTCCGAGAGCCGCACCCAGGTAAAGCCGGGGATTGAGGAATTCAAGTTTGCCGATGGCAAGAAGCTGTACCTTCTGGGTGAGGGACGTCTGGTAAATCTTGCCTGCGGTGACGGCCATCCTGCCGAGATTATGGATTTGAGCTGGGGCGTGCAGTTCTTCTCCGCCCTGCACATTGTAGAAAATCACGACAAGCTGGAAAACAAGGTCTATGTCCTGCCGGATGAGGTCAATGCCAAGATTGCCAAAATCAAGCTGGCGGCCATGGGGATTGAGATTGACGAGCTGACACCTGAGCAGTACGCATACCTGCATCAGTGCTGATTTTGGCCGTTGGTCAGGTGTTGTGAAGATTACATTGATTGCGCGGGGTGTTAGTGATGAAGATTTTGATTAAGGGTGCGCATGTGCTGCAGCCGGATTATTCCACAGGCGTGGCAGATATTGCTGTTACGGATGATGTTATTACTGCCGTGGGTGAGGTGCCTGCGGATTTTGCTGCCGATTATATCATTGACGGCAAGGATCGCTTTGCGGTGCCGGGACTGGTAAATGCCCATACCCATGCCTCCATGACCCTGCTCCGCAGCTATGCTGACGATATGGAGCTGATGGACTGGCTGAATAACAGGATTTGGCCGGTTGAAGCAAAGATGGTGGAAAATGATATCCGCATGGGCGCAAGGCTGGCGCTGGTGGAGATGATAAAGGGCGGCACTACCGCCTATGCAGATATGTACGGGCCGTGCATGGAAGCTGTGGCCGAGGAAACCCTCTCCGCGGGGGTACGCGGTATCCTGAGCCGTGGGCTCATAGGCTTTGCGCCTACAGCCATGAAGAGCCTGGCGGAAAACGTGGAGCTGTACAGGAATTATCACGGGGCAGGCGACGGCCTGATTACGATTATGCTGGGCGTGCATGCACCTTATACCTGCCCGCCGGAGTTCTGCAGGGAGGCGGCAAAGGTTTCGGCAGAGCATGGCATCAACGTGCATATCCACATGTCCGAAACCCAGGCGGAGATTCAGCAGATTCAGGAGCAGTACGGCAAGCGCCCATTCCAGTACATCGAGGAAACGGGCCTCTTTGACCGTCCGTCCATTGCGGCTCACTGTGTCTGGCTGGATGATGCGGATATCGCCATGATGAAGGAGAAATCCATTGCGCCGGTACATAATCCGGGCAGTAACATGAAGCTGGCCAGCGGCGTGTCGCCTGTGCCAAAGCTGCTGGAGAGCGGCGTGCAGGTTGCTTTGGGCACGGATGGCGCATCCAGCAACAACAATCTGGACATGCTGGAGGAAATCCGTCTGGCGGCCATGCTGCACAAGGTGCACGAGCTGAATCCGCTGGCTGTGCCTGCCGCAGAGGCCCTGAAAATGGGTACGGAATACGGTGCAAAGGCTCTCCTGCTGGACAGGACGGGCAGGCTGCAGGCCGGCTGGAAGGCGGATATTGTGCTCTATGACATGAACCGTCCTGAGTGGTGTCCGCGCCATGATCTGGTATCTTTGCTGGTTTATTCTGCCAACAGCAGCAGTGCCGATACCGTGCTTTGCAACGGCAAGGTGCTCATGGAAAAGGGTGAGCTGAAGACGCTGGACGAGGAAAAGGTTCTGTTTGAAGCAAATGCCTGTGCTATGGATTTGATAAGCAGGGGCTGACAATTTTTTGCAGTTAAAGAGGTTAAGCGTGGCAAAGGCTAAGAATAATTATTATGCAGTGCTGGCAGGAAGGCAACCGGGCATCTACAGAACCTGGGCCGAGTGCCAGCGTCAGGTCATAGGCTTCAAGGGGGCGAAGTTCAAGGGCTTTGTCACCTTGCCGGAGGCCGAGGCCTTTATGAACAGCCTGCCGGTTCAGGCAGGTGTAGCCAAGGCAGGTGATACGCCGGAGAGTGCAGTCAGGGATTTTTCCTGGGGCGTGGTCATCTTTGTGGATGGTTCCTATGTAAAGGGGCGGTACAGCTGGGGCTTTGCCGTCTATGAGGACGGGGAGCTGATTTTTACGCAGAACGGCGTCGGCAGTTCCAAGGATGCGGCAAAGCTGCACAATGTGGCCGGTGAAATGGATGCCGCCCGTGAGGCCGTGCTATGGGCGGAGGCTCATGGCATGGAGGTCAGGGGTGTGACTATCTGCCATGATTATGAAGGGATTGCCGCCTGGCCGTTGAACCACTGGCAGGCAAAGCTGCCCCAGACGCAGGAGTATGCGGCCTTTATGAGGCCGCGGCTTGACTGGGTGTGCTTTCAGAAGGTGGCAGGCCACACCGGCGTAGCCGGCAACGAGCTGGCTGACAGGCTGGCAAAGGAAGCGCTGGGCATATGACGGCTTTGGCGGGCCCTTTTTATGGGAAGGGCGGATGTGCGGTGTGGCTGACTTGAGGTAAGGGGGTATTTTGCTTGCGAGTTTTTTTCGGTTTTTTCTGCGGTGCTTTTTTGTGCCTTGCCCTGCTCCTTGGCGGTCCCGCCATGGCCGGGGCACAGGCCGTTGATTCTGTCCGGCAGGCCAGAATGGCCTATATCTGTGCGCTGGCGGACATGGCTGTTTATAGCAGCAGCATGAATGAGGCGGTGCGGCAGGAAATGAGCCAGTTCGGCTGGCAGTTCAAGGATTACAGGCAGGCGGACAGGCGGGCGGATACCACCTTCTACACCCTTGTGCACGAAGGCAGCAGCGGGCGCGAAGCTCTGGTAGTGATTCCGGGCACGGAAAAGCTGAAAGATGTGGAGGTGGACCTGCGGTTTGGCAAGGTGCTTTTTGGCGGCAGTACGCCGCAGGAGTTTCGCAGTTTTGCCGAAACTGAAAAGGTGACGGCCAGTCAGCCGATGGTGCATCAGGGCTTCAACGACTATACCATGACGGCCTTTTTTACCCCTGACGCGGACGGCGTTATGGGCGCTGACCGCCTGCGGGAGCTGGCGGCGGATGGCAATGAGCACCTTTACCTGACCGGTCACAGCCTGGGCGGGGCCGTGGCTACACTGCTGGCGGCCCGGCTGGTGTCCATGGGGGTTGATCCGGACAAGCTCAGCGTCTTTACCTTTGGTGCGCCTACGGTGGGCAATACCGCCTTCGCGGAGGAATACGGCTACCGCATCGATTTGAGCCGTTATACCATGGGCGGTGATGTGGTAAGGAATGCCCTGCAGGCGCTGAAGTCCGGCTATGTGCATTTTGGTACGGAGTACAGGTGGAAGAAAAACGAAAACTCCCATAAGTTCAATCATGCCATAGTGGGCTATCTGGATGCGGCCATCCGCGGCTATTATGATGAAGTTCTGCAGGGTGACCTGAGCATGGCCGGTCTGGCGGCGGCAAAGGAGGCCGCCGGGGGTGATGCCGCACAGGAAGCACAGGAAGGAAAGCCGGTGCAGTCCTGGCGGCAGGTGTCCTCTGCCGGGCGCGTGTACATAGCTCCGGCGGTGCTGGATTTGCCGGAGGATATTGCCAACGACAGTGCCTACATGCAGGTGGTGGCGGGAGATATCCTGATGCATCAGTTCAGCCGGGTGGTGGCGGATGATGCGTATGCCCGGCCGGGAGCCGCCGTGGACGCGCTTTTTGCGGCATGCCGCAGGGCGGAGGAGGCCGGCTGTGACAGGGTGGCCATGATAAACATCAACGGAACTGCCGACAAGGAAAATCCCAAGCTCTATCGTCTGGCTGTGGCAGTGGAGGTCTATACAACCACCGGCGAGCCATTGCTGCACACCATTAACTCCACGACCACTCAGGAGATTACGCCCATAGAGGCAGTGATGTACGATATGACCAGAGCGGTAGCCGACATCAAGGAGGCACAGCGGCAGGGCATCCTGCCGGAGTGATGCGCGGCAGCAGGCCGCGTTACGCATAATCCCGGCACAGCCTGATAAATGCCTTTAGCCCGCGGGTAAGGTATTTGTTTTTGTGGTATACTATGCGGAAGCTGCGCCTGAAGGTGACGGAGGGCATGGTAAAGGTGGCAAGGCGGCCGGCGGCTATATCGGCGTCCGCCAGCCGGCGGGAAATGGCGCTGACGCCCAGGCCTGCCGCCACCGCCTGCCTGATGCTGGCGGTGTTGTTGTAGGAGCCGATGGCGCGGCATTTCAGGTGATGCTGGTTCATGACGTGCTCAAAGAGGGTGCGGGTGCCGCTGCCCTCTTCCCGCAGTATGAAGGGAAGCTGCATGAGGCTGTCCTCCGTAAAGCCGTCAGGCGGCAGCAGCTGCGGCGCGATAATAAAAATAAGCTCGTCCTCAAGAAATGGAATCTGGCTGAGATATTCCGAGGTGATGCTGCCTTCCACCAGGGCGGCGTCCAGCTCGTCACGCAGCAGGGCTGATTCCAATGAAGCGGTGTTGTGGATGCGGGAATAGATTTCCTGCTCCGGCATCGCTTTTTTTAGTTGGGTCAAAAGGTCGATAAAGATGCTTTCACCGATGGACAGGGTGGCTCCCAGCCGGATAGGGGCGGCGCCGGCAAAGTCCCGCAGGGTCTTCTCCGTTCTGGCATTGAGGGAAATGATATGCCGGGCGTAATGCAGCAGCTCCTGCCCCGCGGCGGTGAGAAAGAGCTTTTTTCCCAGCCGTTCAAAGAGCATGACGCGGTAGTGGGCTTCCATTTCCCTGACCGCCTGGCTGATGGAGGGCTGGGAGATGTGCAGTACCTGTGCCGCCTGGGTCATGCCCCCTTCGTCGCAGACGGCTATGAATATCTGGAAATGGCGCAGTGTCATGGCTGTGTACCTCCTTGCAAATCTATTGTCATAATCTATATATAAGTAAATACCTATTGAAATTATTATATCATAGTATTTTACATATATGAAGTATTGGAGTACAATATAAGCAGAGATTGAGAAAAGCTGCTGTGAAGAGCCGCTTGTGATGTAAACGGAGGTATGATGTATGAAGGAGCTTTGGAAAGGTATTTTGTATGCGCTGGTGCTGGCTGTTCCGGCCGCGTATCTGGGAAAGATGTATCCGATTATCGGAGGGCCGGTTTTCGGTATCCTGCTGGGAATTATCTGTGCTTTTATTCCACGGTCGGAAGCCTTTAACGCAGGCATAAATTTTACCGGCAAGAAGATTCTGCAGTATTCCATTATCCTGCTGGGCTTTGAGATGAATCTCTTCAACGTGCTGGAGGTAGGTTCCCAGTCACTGTATGTCATGATTTTTACTTTGCTGACTTCCTTTGCTGTTGCCTGGTGGGTAGGCAAGCTGCTGAAAATGCCTGAGGACACCAAGACGCTGATTGGTGCAGGTACCTCTATCTGCGGCGGTTCCGCTATTGCTGCGCTGGCACCTGTTATCGGTGCCAAGGACAAGGATATAGTGTTTTCTATCTCCACGATTTTCCTGTTCAACGTGCTGGCGGTGTTCATCTTCCCTTTCCTGGGCCATGTTATCGGCATGTCTGATTTCGGCTTCGGCATGTGGGCAGGCACGGCGATAAATGATACCTCCTCGGTAGTGGCGGCAGGCTATTCCTACAGTGAGGCGGCCGGCAGCTATGCCACTATCGTCAAGCTGACCCGCGCCCTGATGATTGTGCCGGTGTGCCTGTTCTTTGCTGTTATTACCGCCAGAAAAGCCAAGGCGGAGGGGCAGGGCTTTGAGCTGAAAAGGATTTTTCCTTTCTTCATCCTCTGGTTTGTGGTGGCCTCCATTGTCAATACCAGCGGCATTCTGCCGGCAGAGCTGAGCAAGGGGCTGGGTGATTTTGGCAAGTTCTGCATTGTCTGGTCCATGGCGGCCATCGGCCTGAACACCAACCTCATGTCACTGGTGAGGAACGGCGTGCGCCCGATTGCCCTGGGGCTGTGCTGCTGGATTGCCGTAGCGGTGGTTTCCCTGATTGTTCAGCATATCGTGGGCATCATGTAATTCAGACGACGATTATAAAAAAATCCCTGCGTTAAGCAGGGATTTTTCATTTTGTGGCGAATAAGTATTTAGTATAGTTGTGGATGCAGAAAAGAAAATTCTGCCTTCCTGTTGAATTCTTCCCGCCGCACAGGCCTGTGGCAGATGTGTGGCGGGGGATATGTGTATTGTTGTTTTTGAGAGGTGCTTGTATATGAAGATGATTCCCGCTGAAGCATGGAAAGAGGATATGAAGGTCTTTCAGGAGGCCGCCAAAAAGTATTATGCCGGTGAGCTGAAGCGCGCCGAATATAAAGGAATTTCCGGCAAGTTTGGCAGCTATGCCCAGAAGGGGGACGAGCCGAAGAGCATGCTGCGGCTCAGGATGCCGGCAGGGCGCATGACCGTGGAAAAGATGGCCTTTATCGCAGAATCCGTGCGCAAATATGCTGTGGATAAAATCAAGTTTACCACCTGCCAGACGGTGCAGCTGCACAATCTGGCGCTGGAGCCTGTGTGCAGGATTATGGAGGATGCCCTGCAGGTGGGCATCGTCACCGTTGGCGGCGGCGGCGATTTTCCGCGCAATACCACCTGCTCGCCTTTGTCCGGCATCGATGCGGAGGAATATTTCAATGTAATGCCTTATGCAGAGGCGGTGGGCCAGTACGCCATGCAGTTTATCAACGCGGAGAAGATGCCGCGCAAGTATAAAATCGGCTTTTCCAGTTCCCCGAAGAACCAGTCCCATGCTACCATGCGCGATCTGGGCTTTGTGGCGCGGCCTGATGGAAAGTTTGATGTGTACAGCGCCGGCGGTATCGGGCCGAATCCGAAGGTGGGCGTAAAGGTCGGCGAAGCTGTGGAGCCGAAGGATATCCTGAAATACGTCCGTGCCATGTGGGTGATGTTCCGCGCCTACGGCAACTATGAGAACCGCGCCAGGGCAAGGAGCCGCTACATGCAGGAAACCCTGGGCGGTGCGGAGAAGTATTATGCAGCTTTTCAGGAAAAGCTGGCAGAGGTTGAGGGCACGGATGATTTTGCCTTTGAAATCAAGACGGAGGAAATCACCAAGCAGGGCGATGGTACCATTGAGAACCGCAGGGCTGTGGCCCAGAAGCAGCCGGGCCTGTACAGCGTGGTATGGCATCCGCTGGGAGGCTGCCCGTCGCCGGAGGTATTCTGCAAGGTAAGCGACGCCCTGCAGGATATTGAGGGGGCGGAAATCCGTCTGGCGCCGGATGAGACTGCCTATATCGTGAACCTGACGGCCGGGGAGGCTCAGAAGATGATAGACCTGACGGCCGGTGACAGCGCGGCCAGCCTTTTTGAGATGGCATCCGCCTGCATCGGTGGCGCTATCTGTCAGCAGGGCGTGCGCGATTCCCAGGCGCTGTTGAAGAGCTGTGCAGAGGCTGTGCAGAAGGCGGGGGTTCCGGACGGCGCCCTGCCGCCAATCCACATTTCCGGCTGTCCTGGCTCCTGTGCTACGCCGCAGGTGGTTCCGATGGGCTTCCGTGGTGCAGTCAAGGACAAGCAGTCGGCATGGCTTCTGTATCTCAACGGCTGTGATGCTCAGGGACAGGAGGTATTCGGCAAGGAAGCGGGGGTTATCCTTGAGACCGAAGTGCCTGATTTTCTGGTGGAGCTGGGCAAAAAGGTGGCAGAAAGCGGCAAGAGCTTTGCAGAGTGGGTAAAAGAGCAGCCTGACGGGGTAGAAGAGGTTGCTTCCAGATATATCTGACCTGCGGTCGGTTCCGGGGCAGATGGTTTTTGTTCGGCAAAAGGAGAGGTAGCTATGGAAAAAACACAATTAATCGAAGCAATGGAAGGAATTGTGGGAAAGGAGAATGTTCTCTATTCGCCGGAGGCATTGTATGAGTATTCTTACGATGCTACTCCGGGACATTCCTACATGCCTGATGTGGTGGTGTCACCGGGAACGGTGCAGGAGGTTTCGGCGGTCATGAAATTCGCCAATGAGCACAGGATTCCTGTGTATCCCCGCGGCTCCGGCACCAACCTGTCTGCCGGTACGGCGCCTTTAAAGGGGGGCATCGTGCTTCTGATGCTCCGCTTCGACAAGATTGTTGATGTGGATTTGGAAAATCTGATTGCCGAGGTGGAAGTGGGCGTTATTGTGCAGGACATCAACGACCATATCGCCCAGTTCGGACTGATTTATCCGCCTGATCCCGGCACTGTCAAGACTGCCAGCCTGGGAGGCACCATTGCGGAGAATTCCGGCGGGCTCCGCGGCCTGAAATACGGCATCACGAAGAACTATGTGCAGGGACTGGAGGTAGTTCTTGCCAACGGCGATATTATCCACACCGGCGGCAAGAATGTCAAGGATGTGTCCGGTTATGACATGACCAAGCTCTTTACCGGCTCCGAGGGAACCCTGGGCATCGTCACCAAGGCCCTCTTGAAGCTGGTACCTGCCCCGGAGGCTACCAAGAGCATGATTGCTGTCTTTGACTCCATTGACGATGCAGGCAAGGCCGTGTCCGGCATTATTGCGGCCAAGATTATCCCTGCGACGCTGGAGATTCTTGACAATGCCACCATCCGCACTGTGGAGGACTTTACCCATGTGGGACTGCCGGTGGACGCTGACGCCATCCTGCTGATTGAGGTGGATGGCAATCCTGTGGTGGTCGAGGACGAGAAGGCAAAGGTGCTGGAAGTATTGAAGGCCAACAATGCCCGGGAGGTGACGCTGGCGAAGTCCGCCGAGCACAAGGAACAGCTCTGGACGGCGCGCCGCATGGCCCTGCCGTGCCTTGCCAAGCTGCGCCCTACCACCTTTGTGGAGGATGCGACCATTCCGAGAAGCAAGATTCCTGAATTTTTGCGGATTGTGACCAAGGCTTCCAAGGACCACAATGTGACTATCGGCACCTTCGGCCATGCCGGTGACGGCAACATGCACCCGACTATCGTGTGCGATTTGCGCGACGAGGAGGAAATGAAGCGCGTGCATGCCGCCATGGATGATATCTTCAAGGGAGCGCTGGCTCTGGGCGGCACCTTGTCCGGCGAGCACGGCATCGGGCTGGGCAAGCTGCCGTGGATGGAGCAGCAGCACGGCAAGGAGGGCATGAATGCCATGAAGGCGATTAAGCGTGCCCTTGACCCGAATCTGATTCTGAATCCCGGCAAGCTGTTAGGAGAGTGTTGATTATGGCTGAAAACAAGTTGACGGCAGAGGCAATGAACAGCCAGGATACCACTCTGCTGAAGGATATTGATGACGCGCTGGCCAACTGCATGAAATGCGGCAACTGTCAGGCCGGCTGTCCGATTTACCGTGAAACCCGCAAGGAATTTTCCGTGGCCAGGGGCAAGATTTCCTTGATGCAGGCGGTGCTGAGCGGCAGGCTGCCCATCAGCGAGGAATTTGACAGCATCATGGGGATGTGCCTGAACTGCAAGACCTGCTCTGCCAACTGCCCTTGCGGCGTAAAGGCGGACGACCTCATCCTGCGGGGGCGCAATGCGGCCGTGAAGGCAAGGGGACTGCACCCTGTCAAGAGCACGGTGTTCAAGCTCCTGAGCAACCGTCCGCTGTTCAATGCGGCCCTGCGCATGGGAGGCATGTTCGGCTGGCTGACCTTCAAGGACATTCCGGATAAGAACGCCGTGTATTCCCGCTTTCCTGTGCCGGGCATGGATCCGAACCGCGCTACGGCGCCGCTGGCTTCCACGCCTCTTCGGAGTGAGTTCCCGGAGGTTATCAGGGTGGACGGCGCCAGCCGCAGGGTGGCCTTCTTTACAGGCTGTACCATCAATTTTATGTACACGGACATCGGCCGGGCAACCATCGAGGTGCTGAAGGAAAACGGCAACGAGGTGATTCTGCCGGGCAGGCAGCACTGCTGTGGCACGCCTGTCCATGTGGCCGGCTGTTTCGATCTGGCCAATGAGATGGCAAAGCATAACATCGAGGTGTTTGAGAGCTGTGAGGCGGACTATATTGTTGGCTCCTGCGGTTCCTGCGTGGAGGCGCTGAAGGATTATCCAAAGTGGCTGAAAGACGAGCCGGAGTGGCAGGCGCGGGCGCAGAGGCTGTCGGACAAGGTGCGTGAAATCAGCCAGTTCCTGGTGGAGACAGGCTACCGGACAGACGGGCTTGGAAGTCTTGACAAGACAGTTACCATGCACGACCCTTGCCATATGGTGCGGGGCATCAAGGTGACGGAACAGCCGCGGCAGGTGCTGAAATCCATTCCAGGCCTGAAATTCGTGGAAATGAAGGAGCATGACCGTTGCTGTGGCTCCGGCGGTTCCTTCTGCATGTCCCACTATGAGCTGTCGCGGCAGATTAATGACCGCAAGTGCCGGAACATCGAGGCTACCCATGCCGATTATGTCTGTGCCAGCTGTCCGAGCTGCCGCATGCACATTACCGACGGCATCGTGCAGAACCGGCTGCCGCAGGTGGCGTATCATCCTGTCCAGCTTCTGGCGGAGGCATATAAAAAGGGCAGGGCTTAGCGTATCCTACTAATATTTATCATCGGACAGGGCAATCAGGATTGCTGTCGGGGAGAACATCCCCGCGGCAGTCCTGATTTTTTGTTTTTTAAAGTTGAAAAAAATTATCAGTAATCCTTGACAATGATAGTGATAAATATTATCATGATATAGGTGCTTTTGAGAATTGTTATTATTTTATATTAAGATATCTTATCATTATATTTTTGTTCATTGGAGGGATAATCATGACATTGAAAGACGGCAAGACCGGTATGGTGTTGAGAGTAGATAGCATTGCTGATTCCGGCCTGAAGGAAAGGCTGATGACCATGGGACTGCTGCCGGGAACAAAGGTGAGCGTGCTGCGCAGTGCGCCGCTGGGAGATCCGATGGCTATCGGCCTGCGCTCCTATCATCTGGCCATCCGCCGCAAGGATGCTGCCAATATTCAGGTAACAGCGATTTGACTGTCAATGCGAAAGGAGTTCTGATATAATGAGTACAAGTTTGTCTGTTGCACTTACCGGCAATCCGAATACAGGTAAGTCCACAATTTTTAACGAGCTGACGGGAGCAAGACAGAAAATAGGCAACTGGCCAGGTGTTACCGTTGATAAGAAGGTAGGCTATGTCCGCCACAACGACAAGGACATCATGATTGTTGACCTGCCGGGCACTTACAGCATTAATGCCCGTTCCCCGGAGGAAAAGATTGTTATTGATTACCTGCTGACCACCCACACCGATCTGGTGGTGGATGTGGTGGATTCCTCCAACATCGAGCGCAATCTCTACCTGACGCTGCAGCTTCTGGAGCAGGGGATTCCCCTGATCGTAGATTTGAACATGCAGGATGAGGCGGAAAAGCGCGGCGTCAAGATTGACGTGAAGAAGCTGGAGGCATTTCTCGGCTATCCGGTGTTGCTGACTATCGCCCGCGATGGCAAGAGCCTGAAGAACATGCTGAACGTATTTACCTCCATTTCCATGGATGGCTACGGCCCAAGCGAGGCCTTGAAGGCGCACATTGAAAGAGTGCATGAGATTGAGGCCGGCGTTCAGGACGAAAAGGTGCGTCAGGAGCGGCTGATTGAGCTTCGTTATGATTTTATTGATTCTATATTGAAGGAAGCGGTGGAGTTTTCCAACGTAGGCACCAGCATGTCGGAGAAGATTGACAAGGTGCTGGCCAATGGCGTGTTGGCGATTCCTGCTTTTCTGGCTATCATGTACGCCGTATTCCAGATTACCTTTGAATGGATTGGCCAGCCGCTGGCCGATGCGTTGGATGATTTCATCGGCGGCGATGTGACGGATGCGGCGGCTGCCGCCCTCAGCTCGCTGGAAGTGGCAGACTGGATGCAGTCGCTGGTGCTGGATGGCATCATTGGCGGCGTAGGCTCCGTGGTGGTGTTTGTGCCGTTGATTTTCATCCTGTTCTTCTGCCTTAGCTTCCTGGATGGTACAGGCTATATGGCCCGCGTGGCTTTTGTCATGGACCCTGTTATGCGCCGTGTCGGCCTGACCGGCAAGGGCGTTATGCCGCTGATGATGGGCTTTGGCTGTGGCGTTCCGTCCATCATGGGTGCCAGGGCGCTGGATTCTGAAAAGGACCGCATGCTGTCCATCATGGCGGCACCGTTTTTGACCTGCGGCGCAAAGTTGCCTATCATGGCGCTTTTTGCGGCTATGTTCTTCCCGGATAATGCCGCCAATGTGGTCTTTGCCATGTATGTGGTAGGCGTTATCATGGCTATTGTATCCACCAAGCTCCTTTCCAATACTACCTTCAAGGATGAGAATTCCACCTTCCTGCTGGAGCTGCCTCCATACCGCATGCCTGATATGAAAACCGTCCTGCTGGAAACCTGGGACAAGGGCAAGGGCTATCTTGTCAAGGCCGGTACGATTATCTTCGTAGGCTGTGTTATCATCTGGTTCCTGGGCGCTTTCAACGGCGAAGGCATGGTAGAGGACATGAGCGACAGCTTCCTGGCCTCCATCGGCGCGGCTGTAGGTGCGCTGTTCACCTGGCACGGCTTTGGCACCTGGGAAGCCGGTGCGGCCGCCATATCCGGTATTCTTGCCAAGGAATCCGTGGTTTCCACCATCGGTATTCTCTACGGCCTGCCTGATGTGTCCGCTGAAGCAGAGGATGCCATTGAAACTGCCGAGGCTATGATGCAGACCGGCATGGGTACTGCCTTTACGCCGCTTTCCGCACTGGCCTTCATGGTCTTCTCCCAGCTCTATACTCCTTGCGTTACCGCACTGGGTACGATTAAGAAGGAGGCCGGCAGCTGGAAGTGGATGGCTTTTGCGGCTGTGTACATGTTCGTGCTGGCATGGGTTGTTTCCCTGCTGGTATATCAGGTCGGCAGTCTGCTGGGATTCTGATTTTGAGCTTTTCTGATTTTGTATTTTATGGTTTTTATGATGGGAGGCCTGCCTTATGGCTACTTATGTAATCGGTTTAATTCTTCTGGTACTGCTGTTTCTGGCAGGCCGCCATGTAGTAAACAACCTGCGCACCGGCAAGCACGATTGCTGTGGCTGTGACAGCTGTGGCGGCACTGCTTCCCGCGGGGAAGAGGCAGGGCAGTCCGGCTGTTCCTGCTGTAGCGGCCACAAACAGCAGGTGTAGTGCCCGCGCCGGAAAGAGGCGCAATAAAATTTAAATGAAATATTACACGTTTTCTTCGTGTAATATTCCATTTTCCGTGACAGCTCCTGTTAAACGACCCTTCGGAGCTGTCTTTTTTTGCAATTTTCCAGGCGCTATGGCACGGCTTTCTTTTCAGGCAGGAGGATTTTGCTATACTTGATATATGAGTAAGTAAAGAGTCATTTTTGGGGGGATGGCGTTGTCAAAGCTGATTAAGGAACTGAAAGAACAAGAAGGATTTTCAGCATCTGAAAGAATGATAGCTGATTTTTTGCTGGAAAATTACCGGGGACTGGCGGCGTTGTCCACCCGCCAGCTTGCCAAGCTGACCTATACCAGCTCGGCGGCCATCGTGCGTTTCAGCCAGAAGATGGGGTTTGAGGGGTATTTATGCTACGGATGATAATTTTAATATTGCCAATCTTGCGGCTTCCAGCTTTATCATGGTGGACAAGAGCT
>NZ_JBJDWZ010000069.1:0-2906 GCF_051866355.1 Anaerovibrio sp.
CCTATTTTTGCAGCAAAAGGATATAACCAATCAATTGTAAATAATAAAGAAAAATACAAAATTCCCTACCATATACTTGAATTAAGAAAGTAATAGTGATATACTGTAACTGTAATTGTCGAAATATTTGTAAAGGGAGATGGTTAAATTGCGATTCGATTCGGTTAAGCAGCGGCTGGTTATGCTGTTTGTTATGCTCAGTGCAGTTGCCACTGTGTCTGTAGGAGGGTATTTCATTTTTTCTATTGTTGAGCAGAATCAAGAAGCATCTGCGGCTTATCGCAGTATGATGGAGGAGGAGTTTGACAGGGAAATCAAGCTGCAGACGGAGGGGCTGGTTTCCTCCCTGAACGGTATTTATGAGGAGCAGAAGGCGGGCAAGCTGACTGAGGAACAGGCAAAGAAGCTGGCTATAGCTACTATCAAGGCCAATCGCTACGACAACGGCAAGGGATATTTTTTTGCTGATGACAAGGCTACCGGGGTATGCGTGGCTCACGCGACGCTGGGAGCGAAGGTAGAGGGGAAGCGCCGCATTGATGACAAGGACAGTCATGGCGGTTCCTATATGCAGGAAATATTCAAGGCGGCCCTGAGCAGCCCGGAGGGAGGTTACTCCAATTTCTATTTCCCGAAGCCGGGTGAAACTGAGGATTTGCCAAAGCGCGGATATTCCATGGAGTTCAAGCCTTATGGCTGGATTATCTGTACAGGCACCTGGATTGATTATATTGATGCGGCTGTGGCGGAGCATGAGGCAAAGGCCGATGAGGCGCTGTGGCATCAGATAGCGGTATCCGTGGTTTTGCTGGTTTTGCTGGAGGGAATGATTATCCTGTGGGGCATGAATCTGGCTTCCGGCTTTGCCAAGCCTATCGGCAGTGCAACAAAGGCGCTGGAGCAGTTTGCTGATGGTGATTTCAAGTCAGACCTGCAGCATCTGGATGAGAGCCGCAGTGACGAGCTGGGAGCTATGGCCAGGGCGCTGAAGACGGTTCAGTCCTCCATGTGTGAGCTGGTACAGCATGTGCAGGCATCCGCTGATCAGGTGGCGGGGCATGCCGGACAGCTGACCAACATCTCGGAACAGTCGGCTCAGGCCGGCACTCAGTCAGCAAGTGCTATTACGGATGTGGCAGGAGCTGCCGCCAGCCAGCTTGAGGCTGTAAATTTGGCAGTGGCGGCTCTGGAAAGGCTTTCTGCCGGTATGCAGGATGTTGATGCGGATGTGAAAAACAGCGTGGGTCAGACAGAAATGGCGCGTCAGGCCTCTCAGGATGGCAGCAAAGTAATCGGGCATGCGCTGGAGGGCATGAAGGCTTTGCAGCAGGCAGTGGCGGATTCTGCCGAGGTTGTCAATCAGCTGGGGGAGCGATCCCACACCATTGGCGAGATTACGGATACCATTACAGGCATCGCCGGTCAGACAAACCTTTTGGCACTGAATGCCGCTATTGAGGCGGCAAGGGCTGGCGAAGTAGGCCGCGGCTTTGCCGTGGTGGCCGAGGAAATCAGGAAGCTGGCGGAGCAGTCCCAGGATGCGGCCAGCCGGATTGCGGCGCTTATCGGCGAGATTCAGCAGGATACCCAGTCTGCCGTTTCAAGCATGGTAAAGGGCAAAAACATGACGGATGAAGCCCTGAAGATGGCAGAGGACGCAGGGGCTGCTTTTAGCCATGTGGATGAGGCCGTGGCCCGGGCGGCTGGCAAGTCCGGAGAAATTGCTGAAAGGGTGCAGGAGGCTACCGACCATACGAAGAATGTTTTTGTTGCGGTAGAAAAGGTGCGTGATATGAGCCGCAGGATTTCTGATGAATCTCAGAGTGTTTCTGCCGCTACGGAGGAGCAGTCGGCCTCCGAAGAGGAAATGGCGGCTGCCTGCCAGCAGCTCTCCCGCATGGCGGAGGAGCTGGCCGAGGGCGCCCACAAATTTAAGGTTTAAGCTCACTGTACTATGGAATTTATGGGGGCGGCAAGTGAAATTGGCGGTTAAGATTTGCAATTAAGCTGGCAATTAAAATTGTCAATTGGTTGGAGTAAAGTTACGGTGGCAAAGTAACGATATAGTGTGTGCAGGGCTGGTGGGGCTTGTCTGCGCCAGCCTTTTCATTTTTATTTTATGGTTTATGTTTTTAAGGAGTATGCTGTTTGAAGAACAACACCTTGGAGATTGCAGCCTGACCGGAGGGTCGGACTACAATTGAAGTAATTGGCACTTGGTATTTGTATAAGACCTTCCGATGGATTTTTGGCAGGGGAGCTGTGACTTTTTATTTGGTTCGGAGCTTCCTATGTTTTGGTGTAATTGATTTGCAAATTGAAATGCAAAGGCGCAAAATTTGAAGATACAAAAATCGTCAGGAGGAAAAAACAATGAGCAAGAATTTTATCAATAGTGAATGTATCAATGGCAGTAATGGCGGCAATAGCAGTAATGAACGGATGAGCATTGGGAAGTTTGTTAATGGCAATAACAGGGTAATTATCCGTCATGAGCGGCAGGATGAACAGCGGCAGGTGGAAAATCTGGTGCGGGAAGCCTTTTGGAACGTGTATCGTCCCGGCTGCCTTGAGCATTATGTGCTGAACCAGCTCAGGCAGGATGAGGCATTTGTGCCGGAGCTGAATTTTGTCATGGAGCTGGCGGGCAGGCTGATAGGACAGGTTATTTTTATGCGGGCGGAAATCAAGGCGGATGATGGCAGGAGCGTTCCCATTATGACCATGGGGCCTATCTGCATTGCGCCTGAGTACAAGCGTCAGGGCTATGGCAAAATCCTGCTGGACTATGGCTTTGAGCAGGCGGCAGGGCTGGGTGTCGGCGCCCTCTGCTTTGAGGGCAATATTGATTTTTACGGCAAGAGCGGCTGTACGGAGGCTTCCCGGTACGGCATCCGTTATCACGG
>NZ_JBJDWZ010000070.1:0-7491 GCF_051866355.1 Anaerovibrio sp.
TTCCTTGCGAAGCAAATAACCATCATAAAACACCCCTGATTCATCATAAATGACAAATCAAGGGTGTTTGCACTTACATTATTAGAACATTCAATCTGTCCAAATTGGACAGAACAAACATATTAATAATACGCATACAAATCATCATCAGTACCGGCCTGCCGGTCAGGACCTGGTGATGCGATATACCTGTTTCCCTTCGCATCTGTGCCGAACACAAAATCACTGCCAAAGGCATCTTTGTATACACCGCCCTTGAATCGTCCGCTATCACCGTTCAGCAAATCCGTTACAGCTGTGCCAGTGATACTGTCAGCAGCAGATACACCATCGATCAGATCCTGCATACTTGACGGCCCCTCTCCATCCCTGCGATGCGCCGCATAGCTGGATGCTGCAGTCTGAATATTAGACATTTCCAAATACTGAGAGCCTAATCGCCCTAAATCCAATACTTTGTTCCAGTTTAACACCACGACTGCCATGATGATAACAATAAACAGTACATACATCATGGTTTCACCTGATAATGCCAAACCTTTTACTTTGAACCTGTTTCTATTACTCGATGATATAACTGGTAACCCCATTATTGTTGTCATAAAATATTCCTCCTTAAAAATTATTCACTATAGCCAATGTCATCCCCACAGATACCACTGTCAATGCTGCTGGATGCCTGGCCATCTTGACCCACACTGAATATAACAAATCCCTTCTGCTCATCACTGCTATACTGATATGCATTTCCAAATGGATCACTTGGAACTTCCCTTATCCAAGGGCCATATTGCCCCTGGGTTTTGGTTAAATCCTCCAGTTTTGCAGGATAAGAACCAATTTCCATACGATACTGCCCGATATAACCCCCTAGCGCAGCCGTATCAGCCGCTGCTGTACTGCGTTTTCCTGCATTGATATATGAACTTCCGCCAACAATTGCAACGGCTGCCAGTATTACTATAATCAATACAGCTATAACCACTTGAGATAGGATAAATCCATGCGCCTTATACCTTTTCATCCAATACCTCCGCCTGTTATCTGCCCCATCATATTAAATAATGGGGATAAAACAGCAAACATGATCAATCCCAAGACAGCAAAAATAGGCGTAAGCAAAATATTTGACAACTTTGTGTTGAACATTTGTGATTCCACCACAAGCTGCTTTTTGTAAAATGCTGCCCGCTTGAACATCATCTCACCCATATCACTCTTTTCGCCAGCTTCCAAAAACATATAGATAGATTCATCTAAAACCTCTTCCACGTCCATTTTCTTTAGCACCTGAGTGAAACTGCCGCCGGTACGTCTTATTTCATTGAGAACTCTGGCAATCAATTCATACATCAGTATATTATCAGAGCCGGATGCCGTAAATTCCAGTGCCCGGATTGTATCCAGTCCGGCATTTTTACACAATGCCAGAACCAGGCAAAACCTGTATTGCAAAGCATAAAACACCAACGGCCTATAGACAGGCATGTTAAGCTGCAGCCTGGCCCATTTCTCCGGATTTGCCCGGAAAAAGCAAATCATAACAAACACAGTCAACGCTATTCCCGGCAAGACAATAAACCAATAGTTTTCTGCAAAAATGCCAATATCGATCATCACCTTTGTGTATAATGGCAACTGCATGTTTAGGCTTCCCATAAATCTCCCCATGGATGGCAGCACTACAAAGATGACAATACCTATTGTTATAGCCAGCAATATGAGCAAAAATACCGCCTGCCCCATCTGGGAGCCGATATTGCGCCGCAAATCCACTTCCTGCTCCAATGAACGCACTATTTCTTTATAGACTTCCTCAGCCTGGCCGGTTCCTTCACTGACTTTCATCATCTCCACAATATAATTTGGAAATAACTTAGGATGCTTTGCAAAAGCATCCGGCAGCCTGATGCCTGTTTCTAGGTCATGCTGCACTGAATCCAGTACCTGTTGTACATAGGGACGGCTGTTTTTGGCATATAGCTTCAGTGCATCCAGCACATTCAGTCCGGCTATTGTATTCTGTTCGATAATGATAAATATCTGATACAAATCATTCAGGTTTTTCTTTGAAATCATAACTTATTCACCTCCTCCCGGCCTACTGCCTGGATTAAATCACTCAGGGCAATTCTTCCATCCAGCGCCATATTCATACCTTTTTCCCACATTGATCTAAAACCATTGCGCAAGAGAACATCTTTAATGGTCTTAAAATCATTATTTCGCAGTAATGTGTCACGTATCTCTGTATTGAGAATAACGTACTCCACCACTGCCGTTCGCCCTGAAAGACCGTTGTTGCAGTATTGACAGCCTGCTGCTATCAGGCTGTCCGCCTTTTCAAACAATTTATCCTCACATCTGGCTATCTCATCAGGTGTCAGCAGTTTTCTTTCCTCTTTTGTTAGAATATGCTTTTGCCTGCAATGCGGGCAAAGCGTTGCCACCAATCTCTGCGCCATTATGATTTTTGTTTCCAGGAGCAGGGTTGTCCGGGAGATGTCCAAATCCAAAAGGCGCAGGATAGTTCCTATGCAATCACCAGCATGAACAGTAGAAAACACCAGATGCCCGGTATTGGATGCCTGTGTTGCCACAGTAGCATCCGTAGCATTTCTGATCTCATTGAACAATATAATATCCGGATCGGAACGCAGCACAGCTTCCAATATCTTTTCACCAGACAGATTATTGCCCTCATTATCAGCCTTGTGAATTTGAATCTGAGTAAATTCATCTTCATAGATCTCAATCGGCTCCGCTATCTCAATCACATTCAGCGGCTCCCGCCTAGTATCCAGAACATAATGTATTGCCGCATGGAGGCTTGTTGTCTTGCCGCTGCCTGTCGGGCCGGATATGATACACAGGCCAGTAGGATTTCTGTACAGCACCTGCTTTATGTCATTCAGATCAGCCTCTGTATAACCGATATCGTCCAACGTCCTTTTGCTGATATTGCCGCTCCTGCCAGCCTGGGGCTGCAAACGCAAGACGATGGTCTCCAGCCTGTCCACGCCATTTCCTTCCGGCAAGGTTTCTAAACGGACAAATATATCCTGACCGCCATGTGTCATGTAAAACGATCCTTCGTTAGGCATGTTTGTCCTGGTCATATCCGCTGATTGGGAGGTATCCATCTGTTTAATCAGACTCGCTACATTTGTCATTTGGCTTTCAGTAAACTCATGGTTGGCGGTCATATCATACGCGTGCCCATTAATACGAAATACTACCCTATAGCCACGGAATTGCGGCAGGAGGTGTATATCTGATGCCCTGCGCCTGGCTGCATCCTGCAGCATGGTATTGATTGCGCCCTGCAACGGCGTCATATCCGTTTCTATATTCTGAATATGCTGATTGCCGTTTCTCTTAAAGCTGGAGATATTGTAGTGCTTCATTGCTCCCAGCTTCAGGCTCTCTTCAGAGGTATACAGCAGCCTGACTTTTTTTCCCAACAAACTTTCCAGCTTATTTTTCATTTTAAATGTCTGCTCGGTGTCAGTAGCCAGCACCAGCCTGTTTCCCTCTATCCCAACCGGGATGACATGATACTGAATAACCATATCTTCTGACAGCAGCTTCGCCACATCATCAGGAATTTCCAGCCTGGACAAATCATCAACCGCATACTGACCGCTTTGCTTCAGCTGCTCTGTAAAATGATTTCTGTACAGCTCGCTATAATCTGCCATCATTCCTCCACCTTCCTTAAAATTGCCTTCGGATCAATGTCATCAGTCACGATGTACGGAGTTATCATGATGTAGACCTCAGAATATTCCTTAGTCTGGCTGTGGAATTTGAACAGTTCACCCAGGATTGGCAAATTCATCAGACCTGGAATCCCACTGAGATTATCAAGATCCTTTACACTCATCAGGCCACCTATCACGAAAGACTGGCCGCTCTTCAAGTGAGCCGAAGTAGTAGCCTTGCGAGTTGAAATCTGCGGTGCCGTAGTTTCGCCCTTGCTGAGCCAAGAAGTAATATTGCTTATCTCGGCAGCAATTTTCATGCTTATTGTCCCTGTTACCTCATCAATAGCCGGAATAATAGTCAAATTGGTGCCAATATCCTTGTATTCGGCAGTCACAGATGTTGAGCTGGAAGTCGTCGTGCTGGAAAGTATCGGCACCTGGTCTCCAAAATTCACAACACCTTCCTGGCCATTCATGACCATAATCATCGGTCTGGAAACCACCTTGCCTTTTGACAATGACTTACTTGCAGTAGCATTGGCAGAAAACGTCAGCTTCTCCAGCCAATTGCCTCTAAATGATGAACTATCAGTAATGCCGGAAGTTGTACCAGTGTGGGAATATGTCGGCAGTGAATACTGCATTCCCAAATCCAGCTTATCGCCATGATTTATCTCAATCAGCTGAGCCAGCACCAGGCACTGGCTCACTGGCTTGTCTATTGCACTCATGTGCCTGACAGCGGCAGCCACCTGATAGGGTGTCCCGGTCACAGAAACTGAACGTGTTTCCGAATTTGCAAATATGTTGCTCTCATCCAGCCCCAGAGTCTTCAGCTCATTTGTCACTTTTTCCATATCTGACAAATGATGAACAGGAATAATCTTCGATTGCAGCATAGTATCCGAAGTGCTGACTAATATGGCGTTGTCATCCACCATCCAGTTGAAATTGAAGGCACTGCTCAGATACTGCATGGCTTTTTCACAGGTCACATTGTGCAGTGACATATAAACCTTGCCATCCAGGGTGCCATTTACAACCACATCCCTGTTGGCCACCTTTGCCACAGCATAGAGGCTCTGGGCAATGGGAGTACCCTGCCAATCAAAGTTATACCTTCCTTCGTTTCGGAAGTTATGCTGTTCATTGTACGGCTGGGGAAGCTGCACCTTTTCCCGGTGATTTTCTGCCATCTCGTCAGTACCAACTGCCTTTTCAGTGCTGTCAGCAGCTGCCTGTCCAGCAGCTGCCTCGCCGTCCTCCTTATCAGGCTCCCTGGCATTATTATATTCCGCCAAAATACGCTTTATTTTTTCAGTAAAGATATTAGGGTTGTATATCCCCTCCTGCTGAATAGAAGCTTCCTGCTTTGTAGCAGCGTATGCCGTATCTGCCTCCATAATGGACGTTATGTTGAATATGGATAGTCCCAGCAATACCGCTGCAATCTTTTTCTGCAATCCTGTGTATTTCACTCTTTTCTCCTCCTGCCTTATTCATACTTTACTTTTGTACCGTTATCGAAAGTAATTCCGTCACCGCCAATATAAGCTATTCGGTTATCCCGATAGACATCACCTTCTGACACAACCCTGCCATCCCCCATAATAGCTATATTATTGCCATTATCACTTGTGGCTATCCCTTGTACCGCAATTCTATCTGCTGTCATCTGATTATTGACCGGCTGCATCCCCGCCTGTACAGGCTGCATAGGATGATTTGGAATGACCGGCAACGGAATATTAGCACTTCGCGGTATGGCAGGAACAGTACCACTATTATGCGCAGCAGCCATATCCGCAATATTATCCTTTGAAACATCAAATTCCTTGAGTTCTATAAACGGATTAACAGCAAAAATATCTCCTGCGGCTAATTTTGAACTGCTGCCACCACGCCCCTGCTCTGCTGCCTGCTGTCCTGGTGCAACTTGTTCAGCATGTATGCTATTATGTTCAATGCTATTATCAGGAGCAGAATAGGGAGCTGTTTCAGAGGATGAAAATGCACTATACACTGAATATAACAACAGTATTATCGCCAAGCTTCCCAATACAGCGATTCTTTTCTTATTTTTCACCTGAAAATCAATTTCTATATTCGGCATCTGTTGTCACCTCACTTTGTGTATATTTTGTACGTAAGCTTGGAGGATATGCTGCCATCCTTGCCTTGCAGCACAATATGCTTCAGCCCCACAAGGGCATCACTCTCCTGCAGACTTCTTACACTTTTCATAACCGGTTCGTATTGACCGGAAAACTCCACCGAGAACACCCTGCCATCATTTTCCTGCTGCTTCAGTTCCTTAATCGTATTGATATTCACCCCCAGGGCCTGCAAACGGAAAATTATATCTGTCTGCACCAAATCAACCTGATCAGCTTTTACAGGACGCATGGCTTCACTGTTCAGCTTATTGTTTTTTTCATGCCATTCACTAAGGAACGATTGCATAGTTTCAATCTGCCTTTCTGTTTCTCTTTTCTCATAATAAGACGATATTGTTTTAGTGGTAAGCATCGATGTAACAAACACAAAGATGCTCAGCAGCGTCACGTACAACCCCAACTTAAACTTTTTAGAGTGCCGAAAGCCATGTTCCTTATTCTCCACGTATGCTTCCTGTAATCCGCTATCATCCTGTTCCCTGTGAAATTTGAACCTGTCCATCAGGATTCCTGTAAATTCACTAAATTTGTCCATGATTATCACTTTGCCTCCCCCTTTTTGCCTAACACCAGATTGGCCACCTTGGCCCCGCTGGCATTATCAGTTGTCATCTGGGGGATTGCCACCGAATTGAACACACCCAGTCCGGATAAATCATTGATATACGCCTGAAATTTTAACGGATCCGCTGCCAGCATCTTAATCTTTACCCATTCTGCCGCATTAGGCTTTGTATCACTGCCTGCCTCAAACGATACATAGCCTATCTCCGGCGGCTTTACGCTCATCGCGGCACTGTATGCCTCCAGCAGCTGCTGATCCTCTTTTTGTTCTGCACCTATGATTGACAATTCCCTTTCTATATTTGCAATACTCTCCTGACCGCTTGCATAATCTTCCTGCAGCCCCTCCGGTATCTGTGTAGCCGAAAATAGCAGTATGACTGCCAGCTCCGCAAATGAAATTATCCCCATCAGTACCATGGCAATACGGCTAAAGCTGAAAAAACGTTCTAACCGATAGAACTTTTTTGACTTATTTTGAACCTCCTCCGGCAGCACATTCCCAGGTAAAACCTGCACATAACTCTCAATATATTCTTCAAGCGCATCAGCCCTGAAATCAGCCCATTGCAGCAAAGTTCCCATGGCACAATACCAGCCATATTCATTGTCATCAGGCAATTTTCCTGAGATGAGCATGTCATTGACTGCTATTTGTTTGGCAGCTCTCTGACGAATGATTTCATACTTATCAGCCAGGGGGCTTCCTATTACAACATACGGCAAATCCTGGTTCAGATATTCAAAAGTCTTTTCTGCCGAAAGTTCAAATGCACTCATTGCTTCCTTTATGGTCATGTCCGCCTCTTCGGCAGTCATTAAAGACAACTCATGTGCAGCCAAATCATTATTATCAATTTTGAATATGCCGCCGTTGTGGCTGAAGCCTATCAATGTAGCTTTAGAGGCAAATGAAAACAGTATCAGCTGCTCCTGATTGTACTCACATCTTGACCGCAGGAAAGCTACACTTGCAGCTTCAATCGATACCAGATGCGCCTTTGCCTTGTCTGCCGCCTCGGCGATAACATCCACAATCTGCC
>NZ_JBJDWZ010000070.1:7591-16515 GCF_051866355.1 Anaerovibrio sp.
AGCAGCTTTGTGCAGCCGTTCTGCCTTGCTGTGTTAAATTCAGCCTTGATTGCTTTTACGCGGGTGGTGATATAATTCCCATTAACTGCCAATACAGCGGTGTCTCCCTTGATGGTAATAAATTGCATATATAACATCCTTTCCTCAGATAAATCTTATTTACTTTCATGAAAAATCTGTATGAATATAGCCGATATATCATCATGCTTGGCAAAAGCCATCGGCTCATCTGCGCTTTCCGACTTCTCCCGCAAGAGATCATTTAAGCCATCTGTGATGAAAGTTATTTCCTCCACATTGCTTAAATCCATCACTTCTTCATGCCATGATACATCCCTGTCATAACCAATCAGGTAGGAACGGCAGCTTATGCTTTCGCGCCTGGAATGATCTTTATATTTAACCAGCAATGACGGTATGCCCGCTGAGCAATAGATAAGTTTTTGAGCATGAATGTCCATAAAAAAGCACAATGTCGGTATCAGGGTTGAAGAAGCGAAGTTGCTTATGATTTCTTCATTCACAGCCCTGATAACCTTGTCCAATGTATCATATATGCCAGCCTGATACTGCCACATATACGTTTTTAATATATACAGGGTGTTCATGGCCTGACCATAGCTAAATAAATCATGCCCCACACAGTCAAAAATAAATCCATACAAGCCATCCTTGTTGTCGCTATGGATATCTGCATCAGATTTTAACAATGTATAATACAGCCCATCGCCCGATAAATGATAATACGGACTCAACATCCTGTTGACGGCAAATGCCCCGCCGGTATCTTCCCTGGAATAAGCCGGGATAAGCCAGTCATATTGCCGAACAATCGCATTCTCCATACCCTCATCCAGCTTCTCCCCACCCTGGATTTGCTGAAAATCATGCTTTAGCTGTGCTATGAATAGCTCATAAGGAATACCATACGGCAGATACCTGTCTGCCTTGGTATTTTCCAATATCCCTTCCAAACCAGTGAGATAAACCAATGCATGATTTTCCTTATTATCCTTAATTGACGATGCCACAGTCATACCATTGAAATCCGGCAAGTCTATATCCACTATCACCAATGCTGGATGAAGCTGCTGGCACTTTAGCAATGCTTCCAATCCATCAGATGCGCCATGCAGGATTGCTGCATTGTCCAGACTGTAATCAATCTGCTGGATTAATTTTTCAGGATTCCTATGTACCACCAGAATGACAGGTTTTTTCATCAATAAATCACCCCGTTCTCACTTAGGAAAAGCCTTTCTGATAACACACCGATATTCTGTGTTATCAGCTTTTTCGGCAATGGATAGCTCACACACATTGTCACAGTTTTATCTTCCACATCAATATACAGATATTCACAGGCCTCCAGCATCAGCCAGATACCTCTGCCGGACAGTCTTGTTCCCTTGAACTCACCAAATGTCTTTCTCTGCCACTGCTTATCTTTTCCCAATGCCTTGATTTCATCGCAAAAACGTTTTACATCAAACTCCTTGGTTTCTGAACTGACTGATACCTTGATATCCATGTCACGGATGCTCATTTTGATGTCCACATCAGCCTTAGTCAGCCCTGCCAGGGAATACTGGGCTGCATTATTGACTGCCTCCATAATGGCAATCTGAAAATGTCCTTCCGGATCTGCCAACGTTTCATTGCAAATCACATCCAGCTCCGGCAATACACGCTCTATAAAATCGTTATATCCGTGTGCATGAAATTCTATATTTTTCACTAACGCCATAGCTCCTCCTACCCAACATCTAACGAAAAACATTAAAAATATCTTCTGTGATAAACGGTATTACCTTTGCTCGAATATTTTCCATCGGTACAGTTCCAGTGTATCTGCCATCAAAGCTTCTGGGATTGTCCCCCAGTGGCAGAAATTTACTTCCGGATATAATATATTCACCTTCTTTATACGGAATTGCCTGCCCCAGAGCATCATTATCACTGATATGCCCGTGATACTTGTGATTGATATAGAAGCCTTTTTTATAACTCACTTCATACATATCTCCATCCAGTCCACCTACATGTTTGACGAATAGTACGTCAGGATTGGTAATCCATCCTTTGCTCATAGCGATTGCCACACACTCTGCTGGCGGTTGGTACACGACATAATCCTTTCTGTCAATGCTAAGCATTGGCACGCGGAGATAAATGCCGCGTGGTATAGATGGGGATGAGTTTGTATAGAACATTTCATACCCAGTCTGACCAGCCCTATTTTTATCTACTGGTATCCTGTCAATGCAAAACAAAATAGTCAAAAATACAAACAGGCAAATCAAATACAATCTGTTTCTTCTTTTAAGTTTCTTGTCTGTAGCACTTGTCATAACCATTCCTCATCATCTAAACAGCTTTATTGGGTAAATCAGTTTCACAAAAATCTACTGAATAACACTTTAGCAGAAAATTTACAAAAAATATTACAGATTTGTCGCATTTTTTGACGAAAAAAAAGACCACTTTTATACAAAAACGGCCCTTTTTATACCTTTTATGAAACTTTCATTCTGTTCAATTTGGTCAACTCATTTGTTCTGTTCAAATTGGACAGGCTATCTGTTCTGTCCAATTTGAACAGAACCTGCTTTTTGTTATGCAGAAAGCTTAAATCCCCAACGTGCAAAGATTTCCGATGCAGTCTGCCGAAACTGGTTTAGATAACGATAAATTGATGCCCGGTTAATCGCAGCTTCACAGCTCAGCTCATCGATAGTTAAATGGTGATAACGGCATTTATGGCTGATTACCCAATTATATGACGATTCATCCGGAGCAGCTTGGCACTCTGCAAGCTTGCTCAATATCTGCCTGTAGCAGCTTCTCCTGTCAATGAGGTTTTGCAGCCATTTCCTATTGACTTCAACTCCTACCTGTATTCCCCACTCCAGGGCATCTATACGTGCATCCAAAATGTGAATCATATTGATGATTTTTTGTGGTACAAATATATCAGAAACACCAATGTTATAAAAAAGCATATTCTGAATGTCACGCTGAATATCTCTGTTCCAGATGAACAGCGAACTGGTGGAAACATCCAGTTTTGTGGAAATCCAAGTGAATGTCTGATTGTCCTTGTACTTATACAGAAAAAATTTGATCTGCGTATCAGTCAGGCAACGGCATATCGTATCCACTATCATGTTATTGATTATGTGCCGTTGGTACATCAAAAAAGTGCGATAGATGTTGCTCCTGCCTGCCATGCAGTACAGCTGCACATCCTTTGGCAGAATAGTGGTAGGATGAAATCTCTCCTTAATTGCATACTCTGCCAGATAATTATTTATATTCGGTCTATATTTAAACATAGTCACACCCTCTTGCCTATAAAGCCAGTTCCCAGTTCCCAGACGGGCTTAAGCGGTTCAATTCTGTATGTGTTCCCGGTGGTAAAATCCATAACTACGTTGTCATCCTGCAGTCCTGCAGCTAAAGCCCCCATCTTTGCCGAGTGAATTTGCCTGCCTACAGACGGCTGATACCCTTCTTCCAGTGCCCGCCGCAAAAATCCGGCTGGATTCTTTATACCTTTCTGCTGTTTCAATACTTCGATTGCCTTGATAATCTTCTCCCTGCTATAGGTCTGCAGAAAAGCCTTGATTGTTTTGACATTCATGCCAACATCATGTAAAAAACTTGATACAACATCAACAGCAGGCCTGCTTTGCCCATTTTCCTGCCCATAAACTTGAGTTGCGGAACAATGGCCTGCCTGCTCATCAGATATGCCAGGCCTGCTCTTGTTGTTGTTGATTATTTTAGTATTTTTATTTTCTTGTATATTATTTCTAGTATTTATGGGTTTCCCACAGGAAACTCTAGGGTTTTCCCTGGGAAACTCCGGGGGTTCAGGGTTTCCTGGCGGAAACTCTGAAAGCTGCTGTGTTTCCTCCGGGAAACTCTGACAGGAACATGGCGGCTCAGGGTTTCCTGCAGGAAACTCTGAATCATCACAGCCATACTCATTGTGGATAACTTCTTCTGATGGTGCAATGCTGCTGTCTAATGGCACTTGAACATTATTCTGCATGTTTATATTGGCGGAGCTTATCTTCCTCAGATAAAGTCGATCAGCCTGATGCCCGCCCATCTTTTTCCGCTCCAAAAGACCTGCATCTTCCAGCATCGCCATCTTTTTGGAGACAGAGCCTTTTGAGATGCCGAAAAAATCCGCCATCTCGGAGATTTTTGCAATAAAAAAAATATCGCCACTCTCATCAAACCATTTGTTAATGCGACTGAGATTTAACCGGGACTTCAAGAAGCCATAAATCAGCCTGGCTGTGTTGTCCAGACCTGCATAATTCTCCTGTGTAAATAGTGCCATCGGTATAGCTATATACCGTTCCTTATCTATGTCCTTTATGTTAAACCGCTCGCCCATGATGCTCCGCTCCTTCTGCTTTTATCCTTTTCACATCCATAACTGCAGCGGATCAGTAAATTCATACTGTCCCCCTGCACCACGCACAATATACTCAAGATGTAAATGAGGCCCCGTGGAGTACCCACTGGAGCCTACACTGCCAATAATATGCCCTTGTGCCACGCAATCTCCCACTGCAACATAAACACTGCTGAGATGGCAATACTTTGTATAGGTATCGGTTTTGGGATGATACAGCATCACCTGGTATCCATAGCCATCTCCATAGTCACCAGCAGCTACAACCTGTCCGTCGAACAGGGCAGGAACGCCATCACCATAGCCATAGCCGAGATCCACCCCTGTATGAAACTTGTACTGCCCGTCTATAGGGTGGTAACGCCACCCAAAGGGTGACGTCACCGGCAAATCATGAGCTTCCGAAGAAGCGAAATTCATGAGTGTAAATGTTAATGCAGATATTACAGATATTGTGAACAAAGATTTTATCGCCTTGTATGCCCTCGTCACTCCGTGTCATCAGCTTTCTGCCGTCCCTGCTCCTTCTGGATAAGCTCATACTCCTTTGGAGATACCAGGCCATGCTCCTCCCCGGCATAAATCACCTGACCGTAAAATTCATCTTCTGGGATGGTATCGCTGACATCCATAACCTGCCTGCCATCCTCATGCTCATAGTCTTCAAGCACTTCCTCTGACTGCTGCAAATTCTTTAACGTTTCTAACATGAAAATCCTCCATTCTTAACCTGTTAATGTGACAACCTGACAATGGCATTTTTGAAGGAAGCTACTTCCATCTCATACTGGGCGATGCTCACTTCATCACCATCTTCCCTGGCAATAAGCAGCATTTCCTCGCTTTCTTTCATGCCCTTCTGAAGGTATTTTACGACAAACGCCATGCCGCTATTGGCAATACCATCCAAAGCAGCCGGTTTGGCAGGGATACTGCCATTTTCCGTTGCAGCCGGTTCCGCATCTCCATCATCTTTCGTATTCTGCGTTAATGACGGCATCTCTTCTTCCTCCCGGCCATATTCAGCAGCTCTGCCCTGATTCTCAGAAAAAGTATCAGGAGCGTTATCATCATCCTCATTGATGATATCCTGTTGTGAGCTACCGTTTATTTCCGGCTCATCTTCCATGTCAGGTTCTGCACAGGCCCCGCCTCCCTCGTCTATGCCTGACACTGGATTATCCCGAACCGGCTCTGATGCCTCGTCATACTCCGATTGGCTGCTATTGCCATTTTCAGCAGTCTCCGCTACACCATCAGATTTTTCAGGCTCATCGGACGTAACAGTCTTTGACGGAATATGAAAGTACGCCACTACATCGTCATAATCAAAATCACATTCCCTGCTGAAACTTTTCATCGCACTCTGAAAATCCATCTGCTCATCCGCAGTATGCCGTGCCAGTTCCTCGGCAGCACGCCTGGTTATTTTGCCCTCGTCCAGCAGGCACAGAAAATCATCCAGTAAAGACCGCAGGGAGCGCAGCCGTTGCAGCTGCGTTGCACTTATATTCAGAATCTGCTCTGCAAAATAATCTCTGAAAGCACCGGCATAACTGCCCTCATCCTTTGCCTTCTGATAATAAATCCTCGCCATTGGCTCCAGCACTTCAATTTCCTGAAGCTTCTCCGAAAAATTTTTTACCCGGTGGGAATTTGCCATGATTATGGCAATATCAGTTTGCATTTCTGCGGTGAGCAGGCCATTCCCTGCCGGTGCCTCCGTAACAACGCAGGGTATCTCCCGGCTCTCAATTTCACCATGCTCATACCGGTACATAACTGCCCGGTAACGTCTCTCACCGGAAAGAATAATATACTTTCCCGGCTCCTGGGTTTTCTGAACTCGCAAAGGCTCAACCCAGTTCGACATACGCATGTCCTTCGCCAAGGACGGAATGTCCCGCATACCATAGAAATTGTTTTCGTGAGGGATGAGATTTTGAAAATCTATATTTTCTACTCGCGTTCCCGTGCTGCTGATGGCTGACCTGGTATTCTCATTCAGATAATCAGCAAGTCCACCACCGTACTTCGGTAATGCCATTCATATCACCTCTCTCCGAAAAATTCCTTGACAAACTTGACTATATCCCTTGCCACATGACAGTTAGGAGACTTCTCCAGCAAGGTCTTGCCTTCTTTACGTGCCATATCCATATGTCTCTTTGCCTTCTGACTGGCATAACGTATTTTGGTATAAAATATCGGAAACTGTTCTTGGCGCAATTTGCCAAACAGCTCATGATTTTCCGCACTCGTAAGATACTGATTGAACAAAAGCCCCCTCAAATGTAAATATGGATTATACTGTTGTAATGATTTCACCTGATGAAGCATGAGATACATGCCGTCCAAAGAATCTTTCTCCGTAGTTGTCACAATAACCACATCATCCGTAATGGACAATGTATTGAACACCGACAGATTTATATCCGGGGGATTATCGATAATACACAACTTGTATTTATTTACAACCGGCTCCAACGCATCCCGAATAACAGTTGCCTGGTTGATATTATCCGACTTCAGCAGCTTGGCATGAGCCTCGATAATTCCCATATCACCTGCAATCAGGTCAATATTCTCATGTACCGTTGGCTGAATAGCCTCCTGTATGTTATCTGCCGTTACATCCCCCATCAGGATATGAGTAATGCTGCCATACTCGCTCCCATCGTGTCTGCTGAGCCAATCCGTGGCGTTTCCTTGCTTATCATTGTCGATAAACAGGATTTTCTCGCCATACATCTTTGCTACGGCATAGGCAAAATTCACAGAAATAGTGGTCTTGCCAACGCCCCCCTTTAGGTTTATAAAACTTATTGTCTTCATTGATAATTCTCCTTCAAACTCTCCAGTTCCGCGATCACATGCTGTAGGTAATCAATCATCTTTTGCAGGCTGGCCGCATTTTCCACATCAAACTCAATGATATGCACTTGCTGGGAAATTTTCTTCAAAACTACTCTACCGTCCGTGATGAAGTTATCCACTAATACTTCAAGCGTATCATGCTGATTAGCTGCAAAAATCGCCTCCATATTACGGAGCTTCTTTTCAGTAGCCAGATTTTTTGTTAGCAAAACATGCTGCTTCTGGTGAGATGAATGTAAATCCATCTCTAAGCTGGCTATGCGTTTTTTTAAATATTCTATGCTCTCCGCTTCCATTTCATGCCTCCGATTTACTTAAAACGGCAATGAATATGGTCTGTACCAAATTTCTACATAATCGCACAGTTCTTCGCAGGCAATCTGGTTGCCTGCAGCATCAGAAAAATAAATCCTGGTATCAGGAACTATAGAAGTGGTGTATACACCTATTCTTGTTATTGGCAGCCCATTCACACGCTGACATACATAGTATTCACCATCATGGAATTTAATCCTCTCAACCACATTCGTTCCTAATCGGTATTCCAGTGTGGATTTTTGCTCTGTAAAATTGCGTATTACAGCAATCATACGATCTGAGGATAATAAAACCACTTCCTCCATTGTCTCCCTGTCTCTGGAGGTAGACGTTGATTCAATCTTGTAGACTGTTTTATTTTTGTATGTCTGCCCTACAAAAATCATTTTATCATTGATTCTTACGCCATCAATGACCATGCTATTTCCCAACATATTCTCATACCTCCCTGTACTTTTGACACTAAAATTTATCTGACTTCATTTTTGAGCAAAGCCGTGCTGTATGATTTTCATTTTTATTGAATTTTTGGTATAATGTAGTTATATCTGACTGCGAATCAGATATAACCGTCGTTTTGGCTCATTGTCCTGGGAAGGAGACTGCGAATCTGTACTCCCCAGGGCGATGAACCCAGCCTCCTGCGTGTCTACGTCATGTGTATACATCGGAGGCTGCTTGCTTACCAGATCTGCGAAATCCAGGCAAGCGATGTTGTTATTTAGTTTTTGTTGTATATGTTTTTTGTTTGGCGCGCCCTGCACGCTTTTAGTGTGCCATAAATCACTCCTTAATTACCTGATATGATAAGGGGTTTCTTAGGGATAGGCTAAAACCGCCTATTTTACAGGCACCAACATGAATTTGCTGATGCCCATAAGATAAGTGGTTTAGCAGGCAGCGGCGAGACTATGCTGCCTGCTAAGAGCTAAGAGGTGTAAATAAGCTACTGGTGGTCACAAGCCACCAGCTATAGGCAGTAAGCGACGATGATGTTTGGCATCGCCGTTGTAGATATTACCCTTGGAATGAAGGAATGATTCTTTAGCAGAAACACTGCCTTTTTACTGCCTATAGCTCATGGTTCATGGCTAATAAATGTCCCATATCTGGTCTGTGGTTGTATTTAAAAATCTGGCAATACGATTGGCAATCCTGACCTTTGGTTCCCGGATGCCATATTCATATCGGTTGTAGGCCTTGATGGCCACACCGGCGGCATCAGCTACTTCTTCCTGGGAGAAGCCAGAGGCCCTGCGCAATGCTTTGAGATTGTTTGGGATTGGAAAATCCATAA
>NZ_JBJDWZ010000071.1:0-2867 GCF_051866355.1 Anaerovibrio sp.
CCTTTTTTGTGTTCTTTGCCGCCGCAAAGAAATTTACTGCAGACAAAAAATATCGCATGGCGCGCCGGAACGTGCCATGCGATATTTTATTGCGATTCTTGCTTCTGCCTATGCGCCTGTTTTTATTTTTACTGCTGCCTCTCCGCCTGATGATTGTATACCGTCCTGATAGGAAACGGAATTTCTATCCCCTCCTGACGGTAGCGTCTGGTCAGTGCCTTGATGAACTCATGCTTCAGCCTGAACTGGTCGGCAAACTGGCTGCAGTGCAGTACCACATTAAAATCTATGCTGCTGTCATTGAATGTGTGAAAGTACACCGCCGGCTTTTTGGTCACAGTGGCATCAATCTCTTTCGTCACCTGCTCCGCCACCTCCACAGTGACCTTTTCCACAAAATCCAGATCGCTGTCATAGGCGACGCCGCACGGCACCTTGATGGACATATCCGGCTCCGGCATGCAGTAGTTGGTGATAATCGCGCTGGAAATCTTCTGATTCGGCACCACTATGGCATTGCCGGAGGTGGCGATAATGGTCGTAAACCGCCATGTGATGTCCTCCACCCGGCCCTCTTCGCCGGTACTAAGCCGCACATAATCATCAATGCTGAGCTGCTTGGACATCAGGAGATAGATGCCGGCGCAGATATTGGCAAGGGTTTCCTGCAGGCCGAGGGCGATTGCCATACCGCCGATACCCATAGCCGTCAGAAGCGGCGCCACCGAAATCCCCATAGAGCTCAGAATCAGCAGGATGCCCAGGGCGTAGATAACCACATTGACGATGTTGGGCAGCAGGCTGGTCTGGGGAATGTTTTCGTGCCGCTGGGCATAAAGCTCAATAAAGCCGGTGGATGCCCTGGCCAGCACCTGAAACAGTGTAAAGCTCAGCCATGCCGACAGTATATAGGAAAACAAGTCCACTGCCGCCCATTTGAGGCTGGTGGAATTTATCAGCCAGTAGAGGGTGGAGCCTACAATCCACGCCCGCGGCAATCCCCGTGCCGCCTTCAGCAGTATGTGCTTGAGGGAAATCTCCTCCGTATCCGAAAAACGCCTTGCCAGCCTGCTCTCCACCAGGCTGTTGATAAACTGCCCCAGGCACAGCGCCGCCAGCAGGATGCACACCGGCACCAGCAGCATATCCACCAGTTCCTCCGGGGTAATATTTTTCATCATGCCGATAAACTCATAAATATTAAAGGATTCTCCCATAAAATACCTCCCTCTCCTGTATGACAATTGGCATAAGCGAGCACGCCTGCTCCAGCCTTGCCGATGATTGGTATATTATACACTATTTTTTTCACTTTTGTATTGTATTTTTCAAAAAGTTATGATATGCTATCGCGTGGCAGTTGATATCCTTTATATTTTGCGGGCGGCATCCCCGGCGAGCTGCACCGGACGGCATAACTGTCATATTGTGATACCTGTGCGTCTTTGGGGAACCCGAAGGCGTTTTTGTTTTTCTGTATTTGTTGTGTGCAAGGAGACGATAAAGATGAAAATTTTGCGTACTGTTGCCGAGATTACCGAATTTGCCAAATCTGCCCAGCAGGCAGGCCGGGTGATTGGGCTGGTGCCTACCATGGGCGCACTGCACGAAGGCCACCTCACCCTGATGCGCACTGCCAGGGCAAAATGCGATGTGGTAATCGCTTCCGTTTTCGTAAATCCCGTCCAGTTCGGCCCTAATGAGGACTATGATGCCTATCCGCGCCGCTTCGAGGAGGACTGCCGGAAACTGGAATCCGCAGGCGTAGACGCAGTTTTCCATCCGGAGCCGGAGGAAATGTACCCTGCCGGCTACGGTACCTACGTCAACGTAGAGTCTGCCTTCACAGGCAAGCTGTGCGGCGGCCAGCGTCCGGGACATTTCCGCGGCGTAGCCACCGTCGTTACCAAGCTGATGAACCTGAGCCGCGCCCAGGAGGCATTTTTCGGACAGAAGGATGCCCAGCAGGTGCTGGTTATCCGCCGTTTCGTCAAGGATTTGAACATACAGGTCAACATCAACATGGTGCCGATTGTCCGCGAGGAATCCGGCCTTGCCAGAAGCTCCCGCAACGCCTATCTGTCCGAGGCGGAAAAGACTGCCGCCCTGGTGCTTTCCCGCAGCTTGAAAAAGGCAGAGGCCGCCTATGAGGCCGGTGAAAAATCCGTAGCCGCCCTGAAAAAAATTGTCCGTGCCGAGATTGATGCCGAGCCGATGGCCGCCATTGACTATGTGGAGCTGTACAGCTTTGACGAGCTGAAGGAAATCGAAACCGTCAGCGGCGAAAGCCTGCTTGCCATCGCTGTGAAGATTGGTAAAACCCGCTTAATCGATAATATCATAATCGGCTGAAAAATTGCCGAAAAACCGTCGTAAAAGGGCAATTGATAGATATTTTGCGCCTGTCAGAAGCAGGCAAAATTAGAAAGGAACAGAACATGATACTAAATCTGCTGAAATCAAAAATCCATTGCGCCACTGTTACCGAAGCAAACCTGAAATACATGGGCAGTATCACCATTGATGAAGCGCTGATGGAGGCCGCCCACATCCTGCCCAATGAACGTGTGCAGGTAGTGAACAACAACAACGGTGCCCGCCTGGAAACCTACGTCATCCCAGGGCCGCGCAATTCCGGCGTCATCTGCCTCAACGGCTCTGCCGCCCGCATGGTACAGCCCGAGGACATTGTCATCATCATGGCCTACGCCTTCTTTGACGAGAAGGAAGCTGCCGCCTACAAGCCGACCGTAGTCATGGTTGACGAAAAAAATGCCGTCAAGGAAATCCGTTCCATTGAATACCACGGTCAGACTGAATAAGAGCAGGATAAAAAATTGTATTCCTGCATAAAAAAACTGCGTGCA
>NZ_JBJDWZ010000072.1:0-2858 GCF_051866355.1 Anaerovibrio sp.
GTTTTTCAGCTCATAAATCTGCCGCTTCAAATCGTTGTACATATCCATAGGCAGTACCACGAGATTCTTGTCGTTGCCGCGCTGGATGAAAAGCGCCTGATTTTCTGCGTGCGCCTTGTCGGCGTAGATGGTGAACTCCTTGAGAAACTCCGAAGAGGACAGTGGTATCATAAGAACAGCTCCTTTTGAAAATCTGATGTATGCTTCCGGCTAGAACATGTCCCGCTTCCAGAGCAGGATGCCGCAGAAGGCCGCCAGAGAGCCGGACAGAATGCAGATGAAGATGAAGCCGTTGGAGTTTTCTGCCATAGGCACCGGGACATTCATGCCGAAAAAGCTGGAAATGACCGTCGGTATGGCCAGCAGGATGGTGACAGCCGCCAAAAATTTCATGACCTGGTTCAGATTGTTGGACATGATGGAGGAAAAAGTATCCGCCAGACGCGCCAGAATCTTGCTGTACATCTCTACCATTTCCCGCGCCTGCTTGTTCTCGATGATGACATCCTCCAGCAAATCCTCATCTTCCTCATAGTATTTCAGCATGGGCTGCATGGAGGTGGTGGTGCGGAGCCGCATGAGCTTTTCCAGCACGGCACCGTTGGAACGCAGGGAGGCGTTGAAGAAGGTCAGCGCCTTCTGCAGTTCCAGAAGCTTCAGGATTTCCCGGTTCTTCATGGAATGGCGCAGCTTGCTCTCGATTTCGTCGGACTGCTTGCTTATCTGGCGCAGGTAGCGCAGATAGAAGGTGGCACTGCGGTAGAGAATCTGGAACAGGAAGCGCGTCTTTTTGAATGTGCGGAAGAAGCGGGCGCTTTTTTCATTAAAATAGGAAAGCACCGGGGTTTCTTCCAGACAGACGGTGATGATGTATTCCTCGGTGACGATAATGGCCAGCGGCAGGGTATCGTAGCTTCCCTCGTCCCGCACTACCGGCACGTTGGTCAAAATCATCACGCTGTCATCCTCGATATCGATATGGGAACGCTCCTCATCGTCCAATGCGGAGCGGAGGAAGTCCGGCTCAACCTCTGTGAGATTGCCTACCACTTTCAGCTCGTAGGGCGTAGGGTCAACGATGTTAATCCAGGCACCGCTCTCAAGGGTTTTCAGGCTCAGCTCCTGCAAAGGCCCGCTTTCCAAAGATTTGTAAATCTTCAGCATAGTAATGGTTCTCCTTTCTTTACGGAGGCTCTATCCATCGCCATGCAGGCCTGCCGTGTGCCGGATCTTGGCCTTGACGCCCGCGGCACGCGCCGCGTCCTTATCTACACATGGGTTGTATACTGCGGGACAATAGATACAGTCTCCCTATTTAATTTTGGTTTGTCCCGGGGTTCAGGGCCTGCGTCCATTGTTTTCACCTCGCAATATCATTGAAATAAAAATTTGCCATAAAAATATTACTACCACAAACGCATCTTAGTCAATCCTTTTGTGGGGGGATTATGTAAATTTTACATAGATTGACAAAAAATGCGGAATGGTTTATTGTGTTTTAGAAATGATGGCTAAAGACATAATGAGCGTATTATGCTATAATGTTCTACGTGATTGTATTTGGCGTGTGTTTTTCCGTGCGCGGAGGCCTGCACGCGGTAGTTGCGTTAGGAGCTTGTGGTCTATGAAAATGTCGAAATCTACCTTGCCGATAAAAATCGGCGCCGTGGCGGCGCTGTGCCTGCTGTTTGGCATTATCTACCTGCTGAACCCGTCCTTTTTCGGGGAGCTGTGGGATGTGTGCCTCAGCGGCGATATGCACCGGGTGGCGGCCTATATCAATTCCTTTGGGGCCTGGGCCATGGTGTTCAGCTTCTTTCTGGTGCTGTGCGTCAACGCCATAGGCTTTCCGCCGGCCATGATTTTTTCTTCGGCCAATGCCCTTATTTTCGGCATAGTGCCGGGCATACTGCTGGCGTGGATTGCGGAAACTGTGGGGGTGGCGCTGAGCTTTGTACTGCTACGGTTCCTTTTCCGTGATGCGGCAGAGGATGTCATATCGAAGCACAAGTCCCTGCAGAAGATTGACGAGCTGAGCGGCAGTCAGGGCTTCAAGGTGATGCTGATTGCCCGCATTATCCCGTATCTGCCGTCAGGGCTTCTGAATGCGCTGGGGGCTGTCAGCAGGATGTCCTTTCGGGATTTTACTATCGCCGCCCTGATTGGCAAACTGCCATCCACCGCCATTGAAGCCATGATAGGCCATGATGCGGTGACGGCCAGTGAAAATCCTCATCGGCTGGTCTTTTCGCTGGTGCTGGCTGTGGTGATGGTAGCCGGCTTCATTATCTATGAAAAACGCCGAAAGCAGAAAAGCCGCTGATGCTGTGTTTTTTCACTGTGCATACAATACATGGGCAGTGGGGATATGTGCCGGATATTGTTAAAAGATTGGTATGGGGCAGATATATGTTGTTGGCACGGACGAAAGCGGCGTGGCATGTACCCAAAGAAAACCCTGCGAATGAGAATGTGTTTTCACGGGTACTGCCCTGCCGCTGGCGGGCTGTGTTGTTATAAAAATCAAGATTTATATGGGGGTATAAAATGGAAAAGAAAAGGCGTATCTTCTTTCTGGACAATCTAAAGGCGTTTATTGTCTGCCTGATGATTGTCTTTCATGTGGCCCTGTGCTACATGGCCTACGCACCTGAGTGGTGGTACACGGTGGACAAGGCGGACCCTAAGTTTGCCTTTACGCTGTTCGTGCTGTGGGCGGACATCTTTATCATGCCGGTGATGTTCTTTATCTCCGGCTATTTCGGCATCATGTCACTGTCAAAGCAGACAGGGGCCGGGTTCTGGAAAAGCAAGCTCCTGCGCATCGTCCTGCCCTGGATAGCAGGCGTTATCCTGCT